>JBDUBP010000278.1:0-3650 GCA_040004075.1 Acidobacteriota bacterium
CGGTTCTCTCCCCCGACCCACGTCTTGAACGGCGTCGAGAAGCCCGCCTTCGACCGCGTCAGGATCTCTTTCGGAAGCCACGGCTCGATCGCCTGGCGGAAAGCGATCTTCGTCGCGCCCGGCCGGAACAGCCGGCCGGGCGGAAGGGAGAAGCCGTACTCGACCAGCTGGCGGTCCAGAAAAGGCACTCGCGCCTCGAGCCCGACCGCCATCGTGGAACGGTCGACCTGCATCAGGCCGTTGTCCGGCAGGTAGGTGTGGATGTCGAGGAAGAGAAGGCGGTGCGCCAGCGGGAGGTCGGGCCGGTCGAACTGGCGGAACAGCCAGGCCGGATCGCGAGGCCGCGGCCCCAGGATCCGATCCTGCTCGGCCGCGCCGAAAAATCCGCGCACGGGGAAATACCGGTCGACGAAATCGGGCGCCAGGAGCCGCGCCGCCCCGGCAGCCCGCGATCCGAAGGGAACCCGCGAGAGGGGCGCGACGAGGCCCCGGTACGCTCCGGAGAGCAGTGGCGCCAGGGGGCCGAATCCCCGCCTCATTCCCTCGTACCGCATGACCGTTTCGTCCCAGCCGTATCCTCCGAAGATCTCGTCTCCGCCATCGCCCGTGAGGACGACCTTGACCTCGGAGCGCGCGAGCGCGGCGACGCCGCCGACGGCCAGCACACTCGAGTCATACAGCGGCTCGTCGTAGACCTCGGCCGAGCGGGCGAGAGTCGAAGAGAGGTCCCCGATGTCGAGGATCTCCTCGCGATGGCGTGTCTGGAAGGCGCCCGCCGCGACCCTGGCGTAGCGCATGTCGTCCATGTCTCCGCCCCGGAACCCGATCGTGTACGTCGGCAGCCCGGGGATCTCTCGCGACGCTCTCGCGACGACCGTGGACGAGTCGAGCCCTCCCGAGAGAAAGGCGCCGACCGGCACGTCGGACACCAGATGGGATCGCACCGCGTCGTGGAGCCTGGCCCGCAGCTCGTCCGGGTCGTCGGAGACGTCGCGCCGCTCGAGGCGCCAGAAAGGCTCGACGCGGATCGTTCCGGAGGCCCGGTCGAAGAGAAGGCGGTGCGCCGGGGGAAGCTTCTTGATCCCGCCGAAGATGCACCGGTCGAACGGGACGTAGCCGTACGAGAGAAAGTCCGAAAGGGCATCCGGATCGAGCCGCGCGGAGACTCCCGGCAGGGTCAGCAGCGCCTTGGGCTCGGAGGCGAACGCGATCCCTCCCGCGGCGCTCGTGTAGTAGAGCGGCTTGATCCCCAGACGGTCGCGCGCGAGAAGCAGGCGGCCCTTCGCGTCCTCCCAGAGGGCGAGCACGAACATTCCCTCGAGGCGGGACAGCGCGTCGGGCCCGTGAAGCCGGAGGAGGCGATGGGCCACCTCCCCGTCGCTCTCGGACACGAAACGCTCGCCCTCTTGCTCGAGCTCTTCCCGGATCTGCCGGAAGTTGTAGATCTCCCCGTTGTGGATGAAAGCCGAGGAACGGTCAGGCGCCAGCGACGGCTCCTCGCCGCGGATCGAGGGGTCGAGGATCGCGAGCCGGCGATGCCCGAGGATCGCGGTGGCATCCGCGCTGTACCAACGGCCCGACCCATCGGGCCCGCGCCGGTTGAGGGTCTCGAGAGCGCGGTCGATCGCATGGGGATCGATGGAATCCCGCCCCACCCATCCGACGATGCCGCACATTCTTAGCCGGGAGGGGGAAGGCGGAAGGGGGAAGGCGAGAGGAACGAGGGTCCAGCCGATCCGGCGAGCAGCTCCGCCTGCCGCCTGCCGCCTACCGCCTGCCGTCTCATGCCGGGAACGGATACATCAGCCAGGCTACGGCGAGCCCTCCGACGATCAGCGCTCCGAAGATCTTCGCGAAAAGGAGCAGGCGCTCGCGCCGCTCGTTGCGCCAGACGAAGGCGAAAAAGATGGAGACCAGCAGCGCGTAGACCGACATGATCAGAAAGTGGTCCACGGGAAGCAGAGCGGCCTGGACGGTCACGCCTTCCGTCCCACGGCGATGTCGAATGCGTCCAGCATCAGAAGAAGATTCATCAGGCCGGCGGTCAGCAGGAAAGCGCACCCGTACTCGTACGTCACGGAAAGAACGGTGCCGCCCGGATTGTCCGAGAGCAGCCGTCCGGCGACGTTCAGGAGGCCCGCGCCGTAGACGGCGAACGTGGCGAGAATGGAAAGCGGCTGGCCAGGCTCGATCGAGTAGAGCCTCCCCTGAAAGGACATCCCGATGACGAAGGTCGCCGTGACGACCGCGGCGTAGACGAGCGCGGTGCGCGGACGGCCCAGGTACGCGTGTCCCAGACCCGGGAAGACCCAGGCGAGAACCACGGCGATCCAGCGGCGGGGCGCGTCGGGTGCGGGGGCCTTCACTCCCGGTCACCCGCGAAGAGGGGCCGCAGGCGGGCCAGGGTCGCGGCGGGCTCTTCGGGGACCACGCGGACGTCTCCAATCGCCGTCATGAAGTTGGTGTCGCCGCTCCAGCGCGGCACCAGGTGCACGTGGTAGTGGTCGGCGACGCCGGCGCCGGCGGCGGAGCCGAAGTTGATCCCGACGTTCAGTCCGTCCGTCTTGTAAGCCGAGGTCAGGATGCGCTCTGCGTTGGCGACCGTCCGGATGAGCTCGGTCAGCGTTTCGTCGGACGATCCGGAGAGTCGCGCCTCGTGAGCGTACGGCGCCACCATGACGTGCCCGTTGGTGTAGGGGTAGCGGTTCAGAATCACGAACACTTTCCGGCCGCGGGAGACGACCAGCGTTTCCGGGTCGCTCTCGGCGGCGGCGGCCTCGCAGAAAAAACAGTTCGTTCCCGACTTGTCTGACACGAGATATTCGTAGCGCCAGGGGGCGAAGAGGACGTCCGGCATTCGACCGCTCTAACGCTTCAACGCTTCAACGCCTTAACGATTGATGAGCTCTTTCAGTTCCTTGCCGGGTTTGAAATACGGAATCTTTTTCGCGGGGACCGAGACCTTGACTCCGGTCTTCGGGTTGCGGCCCATCCGGGCGCCGCGCTCGCGGAGCCGGAACGATCCGAACCCCCGCAGCTCGATCTTCTGGCCTTCCTTCAGCGAGCGGACGATCGCGTCGAAAACCGTGTCGACGATCGCTTCCGCCTGCTTCTTGGTGACGTCCGTGGCGACGGCGACGCGCTCGATCAGCTCGGCTTTCGTCATGGAAACCTCACGGCCGGATGGGCGCGGCGGCGATCGCAGCCCGCCGCGCATGGAACACCCCGAGTACCCGTCGACATGCTCGGCTGGCTCGCTAACTCTTCGGGGCGGCGTCTTCCGCCTTCTTGCGCGTGCGTTTCTTCTTCGTGACGCCCTCCGCCTCGCCGCCTTCGGCCGCCGGGGCCGGTTCGGCGGGCGCTTCGGGGGCGGCCTCTACGGCGGGCTCGGGGGAGGAGGCCTCGGCCGCAACGGCCGCGGGGGGAGCGGACTCGGGCTCGCCGGCCGCGGGAGCCGGCTCGGCCGCTTCGACGCCCTGGCCGGAGAGGCCCACCTTCATCTCGGCGTCTTCGATCCGGAGGATGCGGGCGCGCAGCGTGTCGCCTTCCTTGAAATGATCCTGGGGCTTCTCGCCCCGGCCGACCGGGGTCTCCGAGACGTGCATCAGGCCCTCGACGAGCCCTTCGATCTGCACGAACACGCCGAAGTC
>JBDUBP010000218.1:0-12281 GCA_040004075.1 Acidobacteriota bacterium
GCGACCGGACAGCTCGGGCGATGGGATCCCTTCAGGTACCCGGTGCTCATCAGAAATTCGCCGACGATCTCTCCTCCCGTGAAGCGGAAGGTCTCGCGGAAGAGATCCCGCCACCCGTCACGGGTGAGCGGATGGTGCGCGTCGAGCCACCGCGTGAAAGACCCGTGTGTCTTGCGGATCGCCAGGATCCGCCGCGCATTCTCGATGACGGCCTCCACCTTCAGGCGATTGCGGATGATGCCGGCGTCCCCGAGAAGCCGCCGTTTCTCCGCCTCTCCGTAACCGGCCACCTTTTCCAGGTCGAAACCGTCGAACGCCCGACGAAATGCCTCGCGCTTCCTCAAAACGGTGAGCCAGGAGAGGCCCGCCTGGTTGATCTCGAGCGACAGTCTCTCGAACAGCGCCGTGTCGTCCCGGACGGGAAAGCCGTACTCCCGGTCGTGGTACGGCCCGTGGTCGGGATGTCCGGGAGCCACGTCGCAGTAGGAGAGCGCCATGTAGGAATACTACGGGAGGCGGGAGGCGGAAGGCGGAAGGAAGGAGACGGGAGCCGAGCGACCAGCGGGAGCGAGACGGCGCGGTACTCCGCGGTCAACGGGACGCAGAACTGCGGAGCTCCGAACTCTTAACTCTCAACTCCGACCGCTCAACGCTCGACGCTCAACCCTCTTCTTCCCACGCGCCGCCGCGCGGCGGCAGCGGCCTCTCCAACTCGTCGTCGACCTGCATCGACGGCGCTTCGATCTCGAGGTACAGCTGGAGGGTGGGTTCGGTTTCGCGCATCCGGCGTCTCGCGATCGGAATCAGGATGACCGGCCGCGTGATCTCGTCGGCCGTCCCGGCGTTCGCGCGGAAATCGCGGTCGGCCTTTTGGAGAGCGAGTGCCAGAGGACTCGTGCTTCTCTGCATGGTGTCTTCCTCGTGTGTTTGGGGGAAGACGTAGCAATCGGCGTTCCCGCCAGGCGTCGCGATGAAGCTCTTCCGCTCGTGAGGGTTAGCCGGAAGGGGCCCCGGCCGTCTGCCGACATTTGAGGGTTGGCGGCCTGAAGGATGACAAAAAAAGGCCGCGCCGGTGCGGGCGCGGCCGGTGAAGGTGGATCGCCGGAGTTCTACGCGGCCTTCTTCGCCTTCGGCTTCGCCGCTGCCGGCGCGCCCTTGGATTCGACCTCGGTGGCCATCATTCGGTAGTGGATCGTGACCTTGTCCCCTACCTTGACGTCGGCTGGCATCTTCGTGGCCGCGTCGCGGGCGACCTCGAACCGCTCCTTGCCCTTCATCACGACGATGACGGAGCTGTTCATTTCGACGACCGGGCCGGTCACCTGGTATGCGTCCGGCTTCGCGGCGAGCGCCGTTCCCGCTGCGAGCACTCCCGTCAGAACGACTGCCGCAAGGAATCGCTGAGTTTTCAACATGCTTGTCCTCCTTCTGCGATCTTATCCAACAGGAACCCCGTCCCGAAACGCTGTCCAGCGAAGCGCGACCGCCCGGCGGCGCTCCGGTCCACTTCCGGCGCGATGTTAGATTTCCCGAGGAACGCCGCGCCGTGAACCAGACGACCACCCGTTTTCTCTGGATCTGCCTCGGCGGCGCTTTCGGAACGGGAGCCCGGTACCTGATCTCGGGCTGGGCGCTGGCGATCCTGGGCACGACCCTCCCCTGGGGCACCCTGGTCGTCAACGTCGTGGGATCGTTTTTTCTGAGCGCCATCATGCACGCGGCCCTGACGACGAATCTCATCGCTCCCACTCTCCGGCTCGCGCTGACGACCGGCGTGATGGGCGGCTTCACGACCTACTCGACGTTCAATTACGAGACGCTCGCGTATCTGCGGGAAGGCGCCTGGCGAACGGGACTTCTGAGCGTGCTCCTGACGGTAACGTTGTGCCTCGCGGCGGGAATGGCGGGACTGGCCGCGGCCCGGTGGGCTCTGGGAACCTGAGACCGGCGAGAGGAGGAGGAATGCGAGTTCTCGACGGCGAACAGCTCCTCGTCAGGATCTTCATCGGAGAAAGCGACCGGTGGAAGCATCAGTCTCTTTCGATGGCCCTGCTGGAAAAGCTGCGGCGCGACGGGTTCGCAGGCGCAACGGTTTTCCAGGCGGTCGCCGGATTCGGAGCTCGGAGCGTCGTTCACTCCGCGCATCTGCTGCGGCTGTCGGAAGACCTGCCCGTGGTCATCGAGATCGTGGATACGGAAGAGAGCATCACCCGGCTCATGCCGATCCTGGACGAGATGGTTACCGAAGGACTCGTCACCGTCGAGAAGGCGCGGGTCATCAAGTACGCGCCCGGGCGGCGCCCCCTGGATGAGGCAGGGCGCTGAGAATCTCGTCTGGTGCTGACCGCGGCGGACAGACCCGTTCTGGTGGTTCCGGGCGATTGAGACGAGTTGTCAGTCATCAGTTCTCAGTTCTCAGTTCGCCCCGCACGAACGCTCAACGCCGACGCTCGACGCTCGACGCTTTTCCCGCGGAACATCTCTTGCACCCTCGCTGACGCCCGCCCGGGCAGGAGGTACAGCCATGTCTGTCGCACATCACCGGATGACCATTTTCGCTTCGCTCGCTCTAGCGGCCCTCGCGGTCGCCTGTACGACGAGCAACCCCGCCCCTCCGCCGAGCGGGTCCGCGTACCCGTCCGCTCCGCCCCCTTCGGTAGCGCCTTCCGGTCAATCGGAACGCCGCTCGGGCGATCCGACCGCCACTTTTGCCGAGATGCTGGGCGGCCGGTACGAGGGCGTGACGCCCGGCAACACCCTTCGCCTGAGCGTGCAGACCGTCGGGTTTCATTCTCTTTCCCACCCGTACGACATGTTCGTGGAGATCGCCGGCCAGTTCGACGGCGACAATGTCCGCCAGCAGGGATTCCTCCACCTGGAACCGCAGGGGCGCGGCGTCTACGTCGGGTACATCCCCCATTTCGATCCCACGGTGAGTGCGCTCTCACCGCGCGCGTCGCGATTCTCCGCGAACGAAGCCAACGCCGCCTGCTCCCTGTACATGCTGCCGCAGGGGGACGGATTCGTCGGAGAGAACCAGGGCACGACGTGCGCCTTCGCGATCCGCGGCGCGGTCGGCCGCTGGAGCCTGCAGGTCGAGCCGGGCGGCCTCGTGGTGCGCAGCGAGTCCTCGGGGGAGACGCTTCGATTCCGGAAAACGACCTCCTGATCGCGGGGCGAGACCCGGACCGGAGAAACGGCGGCGCCGGTCCGGATCCGGGATCTCTCTGACGATGCCCGGCGGGCCGGCCGCGCCCGCAGCGAGACCCCGTCGAAGGACGCTCGCAGACTTCGTCGGCCTCGCGGGAAGCGTCCTTCTGGTCGGAGCCGCCTTCGTAAGGCTTCCCCCGGCGTCCGATCTCTTCCGGACTCCAGAGACGCCTTTCGACTACACGCAGGCGGGCGAGGCGGTTCAGATCTTCCTGTTCCTGACGGAAGCGGCGTCCCGGATTCCCGCGGGCGCGTCAGTCTCCGTCCGCTCGAATCCGCCGGACCGGATCGCCGAGGAGCGCTGGAGACGGTTCGCCCAGGCGCTTCTCCCGGGCCGCCGGGTCGAGTGGTCTTCCGGAGCGCCGGCGGACATCCTGCTGGTGCCGGGGCCGCGACCCGACTCTCCTTCCGGAACCCTGCTCTACGAGACGCCGACGGGGGGCGTGTGGAAGACGGCGCCGCGATGAGGCCGGGATACCTCTGGCTCGCGACCTTCCTTCTGCTTCCGGTCGCGGGCGCTCCGCTCCTCGCGCATCGGGCATTCGGTTCTCTGTCGCGGCCATGCCGGGCGGCCCTCTCCGCCGCCGTCGGAGCGGTGCTGGTCTCGCTCGTAATGACGCTCTCGGCGCTCGCTTCGATTCCCTGGAGCGTGCCGGCCCTCACGGCGGCCGCGACCGGCGCCGCCGCTCTTCTGCGGCTCGCGCTGAAGGCGGATCCGGACGGCGGGACGGGGCCCGGGCGCGCAGTCGGGGATCCCCGGCCGGATCGCGGGGTCCGGCGCGCCCTTCCCCTGCTCTGCGCCCTGTCCGCGGGTGCGGCCGTCGCGATCGCGGCCGACGCGGCCGCAACGGGCGCCGCGACGTCGGTCGATCTCGTGCTCTTCTGGGGACCGAAAGCGCAGGCGTTCGCGGCCGCGCGCACCATCGATCCGGCGTATCTCGCCGCCCCCGCGCTCGAGTACATGAACCGCTCCTACCCGCCCCTCGTGACGAACCTGTGCGCGCTGGCGACGATGTCCGCCGGCCGTCTTCCCTGGGGCGCCGTGGGCATCCTGTTCCCCCTCCTCCTCGCGGCGCTCGCGCTCGCGCTTCCGGGCCTCCTTGGACGCGCGGGCGCGCGAGACTCCGGGACGGCGGCTACCGCGTTGAGCGTCGCCGCGCTCGCGTATCTCGGGATCCGCTTCGAGGTCGGCGGAAACGGGGACATGCCGCTGTGGCTGTTCGAGGCCCTCGCGGCCGCTTCTCTCGTCGGTCCGCTCGGCCGGGACGGCAGCATGCCGCTCCTGTCGGGCCTGCTTCTCGCCGGCGCGGTCACCTCGAAGGTGGAAGGCCTGCCGTTCGCCGCGGCGGTCCTCGCCCTCTTCTTCGCGACGCGCGGCAGGCAGCTGAACACGCGTGGCGTCGTGCTCCTCGTCACGCCGCCGGCGGTCGCTCTCGGCTCATGGTTTCTGTTCGGCGCCTCGCGGGGTCTCTTCACCGGTTATCGCGGGTTCGGGCGGCTCTTCGACGTCCAGCTGGAACGCCTTCCCGCGATCCTCTCGGCGGTCGGCGCCGTTCTGAGGTCGGCGGCCGGGGGCCTTCCGTTCCTGCTGCCGCTCCTCTTCGCGCTGGTCGCCGCGCCGAGGCTCCGGGCGGCGATCGTCCCCGCCGGCGCCGCCGCCGCGCTCGTCCTCTTCTTCGTCTTCACGTACCTCCACGGCGGGCTCGACTCGCGGGAGTGGATCCTCTGGACGGCCGGGCGCATCTTCGCTCCCGTGGCCTTTCTTCTGGCGATTGCGGGCGCGTCCCGACCCGACCCCGAGAGTCTCGTCGTCCGCCGTTCCAGTCCTGAGGACTCTTTGCGCGGAGATTGACCGGCTCGGTGGAGAATGGGCGCCGGAGCTGGAGGTTCCATGTCCTCGACGATCGAGCAGAAGAGCGAACGCACGGGCGCGGCCGCGGCGGGACGGTTCAATCCCGCGGCGGTCGCCCGATACAGGCGCGCCGTCGATTACCTGGCCGGCGCGCAGATTTACCTGAAGGCGAATCCGCTGCTGCAGGAACCGCTCGCCGCCGAGCACGTCAAGGAACGCCTGCTCGGCCACTGGGGCACGGCGCCGGGCATCAACCTGGTCTATGCCGCGTTGAACCGCGAGATCCTCTCGACCGGCGCGAGCGTGCTGCTCGTCACCGGGCCGGGGCACGGCGCCGCGGCCAACATGGCCAACATGTACCTCGAGGGCACGGTGACGGAGTTCTACCCGGAGATGACGCGCGACAAGGCGGGGCTCGAGAAGTTTCTGCGCGCCTTCTCCTGGCCGCGAGGATTTCCGAGTCATCTCTCGCCGGCCCTCCCCGGGGTGATCCACGAAGGCGGCGAGCTCGGCTACGCGCTTTCGACCGCGTTCGGCGCGGCGCTCGACGAGCCGGATCTCGTCGTCGCCTGCATCGTCGGCGACGGCGAGGCCGAGACCGGGCCGACGGCGGCGAGCTGGCACGGCAACAAGTTCCAGAATCCGGCGACGGACGGCGCCGTGCTTCCGATTCTTCACCTGAATGGATTCAAGATCTCTAACCCGACCATCTCCGACACGATGACGGATGAGGAGCTTCTCGCTCTCTTCACCGGGTATGGCTGGGACGTTCAATTCGTCTCGAACAGCGACCGGATCGACGCCGACCTCGACGACACGATCGGCCGCGCGTTCGCTTCGATCCGGTCCATCCAGGCCCGTGCGCGCCGGGGCGAAGACATCGAACGGCCCCGCTGGCCGATGATCATCCTGCGCACTCCCAAGGGGCTCGGGGGCCCTCACGAGATCGACGGGATCCAGATCGAGGGGACGTTTCGCGCCCATCAGATCCCGATCAAGGACCCTCGGGAGAATCCCGCGCATCTGGCGGCGCTCGAGCGCTGGCTGCGCTCCTACCGCCCCGAGGAGCTCTTCGACGCCGACGGCGCGCCCGCGGCGGACATCGTGTCGCTCTGCCCGACCGGCGATCAGCGCATCGCGATGAATCCCGTCTCCTTCGGCGGCGACCGGCGCGTCCCGCTCCGCCTGCCCGCGCTCGAGGAGCACGCCGTGTCGGTCCCTCCGGACGCGCGAGGCGCGTCGAGGGTCAGCCACATGAAGTCTCTCGGCGCGTATCTCTGCGACGTGATCGTCGCCAACGAGCGCGAGCGCAACTTCCGGATCGTCTGTCCTGACGAGCTCGAATCCAACCGGCTCGGGGACGTGCTCGAGGTCACGACGCGCCAGTACGCCTGGCCGATTCCCCCGGAGGCGGAGAAGACGAGCCGAGACGGCCGGGTGCTCGAGATTCTCTCCGAGCACATGTGCCAGGGGTGGCTCCAGGGCTATCTCCTGACCGGCGGCCACGGGATCTTCCCATGCTACGAGGCGTTTCTGCCCATCGTCGACGGGATGATGAACCAGTACGCGAAGTTCCTGAAGGCCGCGAGCGAGACTCCGTGGAGAACGCCCGTCGCGTCGCTCAACTATCTGCTGACGTCCGAAGCGTGGCGGCAGGACCACAACGGCTTCTCGCATCAGGGTCCGGGGTTCATCAACAACCTCCTCACCAAAAAAGGGAAGACGTACCGCATCTACCTTCCCCCCGACGCAAACACGCTGGTGTCGACGATGGATCACTGCCTCCGGTCCACCAACTACATCAACCTCGTGATCGCCGGGAAGCAGCCGATGCACCAGTGGCTCTCCATGGACGAGGCGGTCGAGCACTGCCGCGCGGGCGCGTCGATCTGGCGGTGGGCCTCGGGCGAGGACGGCGAAGACCCGGACGTCGTGCTTGCGGCCGCGGGCGACAACCTGACGACGGAAGTCCTGGCGGCCGCAGAGATCCTCCGCCAGGTGGCGCCGGACTGGCGCGTCCGCGTCGTCAACGTCACCGACCTGCTCGCGCTAGGAATCCCGCAGAAGTATCCGCACGGTTTCGACGAGGACCAGTTCCAGCGGCTCTTCCCGCTCGACGTGCCGGTCGTCTTCAACTTTCACGGCTACACCGCGGCGATCAAGCAGCTCTGCTGGGAGCGGCCCGGCGCCTCCGCGCGGTTCGACATCAACGGGTACCGGGAAGAGGGATCGACCACGACTCCTTTCGACATGCTGGTGCGCAACCGAGTGAGCCGTTATCACCTGGTGATCCAGTCCGCGCAGAAGATCGCGAAGCGGCGGCCTCAGACGGCGGCGCGGGCCGAGGAGATCGTCCGCGCGTACCAGCGCCGCATCCGCGAGCACACCGCCTACGCGGTCGAGCGCGGCGTCGATCCTCCGGAGATCGCGGACTGGCTCTGGCAGCGTCCCTCGAACAGCTGACGTGTCGGTTCTCGTTTTCAACGCGGGATCGAGCAGCCTCAAGTTCGCCCTCTTCCATGGAGAGGGCCGCGAGCCCGCGGCGAAAGAGACGATCGACCTCGAGCGCGAGTCCATCGCGTATCCGGCCGCGGTCGCGCGCGCGCTGGCGCGGGTCGGGCCGGAGATTTTGCCGCCGGCGTCGCTCGAAGCGGTCGGCCACCGCATCGTGCACGGCGGGGAGCGGTTCCGCGAGCCCGTCCTCTTCGACGCTGCCATCGAGCGCGAGCTCTCCTCTCTGATCGAGATCGCGCCTCTTCACAACCCCCCCGCCCTCGAGGTCCTGAAGGCGGCCCGCGGCGCGCTCCCGAAGATCCCGCACGTGGCCGTCTTCGACACGGCGTTTTTCGCGGAGCTCCCCCTCCGGGCTCAGGTCTATCCACTGCCCTGGGAGTGGCGCGCCGAGTGGGGAATCCGCCGGTTCGGCTTTCACGGGTTGAGCCACGAGTACGCGGCGCTGCGGGCCGCGGAGCTGACGGACGACCGCGCCCGCGCCCGCGCCGACGTACCGCTCAGGATCGTCAGCTGCCACCTTGGACAGGGATGCTCCGCGGCGGCGGTCGCCGGGCGGCGGCCCGTCGCGACCACGATGGGATTCACTCCGCTCGAGGGACTCATGATGGGGACGCGGTCCGGCTCCGTGGATCCCGGCATCCTCCCCTATGTCCTCCGCGTCGCGGGGTGGAGCGCGGAGCAGCTCGAGGACGCCCTCAACCGCAAGTCAGGACTCCTCGGCCTTTCCGGCGTCTCGTCGGACTATCGGAAGGTC
The DNA here is from genome assembly GCA_040004075.1 of Acidobacteriota bacterium. GTDB lineage: Bacteria > Acidobacteriota > Thermoanaerobaculia > UBA5066 > Gp7-AA6 > JALYUA01. The sequence goes on from JBDUBP010000218.1 coordinate 8,331, forward strand.
GAGGAGGCCGCGGCTTCCGGCGATCCTCGGGCCGGGCTCGCCCTGGACCTCTACGCCGACCGGGTGCGCGACGCGATCGCTTCCCTGGCGGCGACCCTCGGGGGCCTCGACGTCCTGCTCTTCACAGGGGGAGTCGGCGAGCACTCCGCGTCGCTGCGTTCCGCCGCCTGCGCACCCCTCGCCTTCATGGGCATCGCGCTCGACGGCGCTCGGAATGCCGCCGGGTCCCCCGAAGAGCGTAACCTGGCCGCCGCTGGCGCTGCCGTCGAGGTCTTCGCCATCCACGCCCGCGAGGAGTGGATGATCGCGGGAAAGATCCGAGCGCTCGTGCGAGAAAGTTGAACGCCGAGCGTCAAGCGTCAGGACTCATATCTCCGTTTCCCGTTTCTCCGCCCCCTCCGCCTCCCGCCTCCCGCCCCGCCGGGCATGCCCCTTGCTCTCTCTGGGACGACACCGGCCGCGCCAGGGGCGTGGCTGCCGAAAACCGCGAGAAGAGGAGTAGCAGATGGACCCGATTGGGCTTCTGAAGAAGGATCACCGCGAGGTCGAGGGGCTTTTCAAGGAATATGAGGACGCGGGGGACAACGCCTTCGCGAAGAAGCAGGGGCTCTTCGAACAGATCCGGTCCGCCCTTCAGGTCCACATGGATCTCGAGGAAACGATCTTCTACCCGGCCGTCAAGAAGATCCGCGACGCCGAGATCAAGGACGAAGTGCGCGAGGCGGACGAAGAACACCACCTGGTCAAGCTGATCCTGGGGGAGCTCTCGAAGATGAAGCCCCAGGACGAGCAGTTCGACGCGAAGATGACGGTCCTCCAGGAGAACATCGAGCACCACGTCGAAGAGGAGGAGGACGAGTTGCTGCCGGATGCGAAGAAGAACCTTTCCTCCGACAGGCTCGAGGAGCTCGGGAACAGGATGGAACAACGCAAGGCGAGTCTCCAGGCCGGGAAGAAGTAGCCGGGGAATCGGAATCGGAATCGAAAGACGGAGACGTTCTCAACGCTTAACTCTTAACGCTGAACTTCATGAAAACCTCCGCCATCCTCCTGGTCGCCCTGTCGTTCGCGACCGCGCCGGCGCGCCATGCGATGGCTCAGCCGTCGAGCCCGCTGTCGGAGCGCGGGTACGAAGAGATCCGCCGCATGGCGCAGGAGCTCGACGATCGGGCGCGGCACGCCAATGATCAGAGGCAGCACCGGCAGTATCCGGAGTACCGGGATCGGGCCTTCTTAAAGGACATCTCCAGCTTCGCCTCCCGCGCGAACCAGTTCGACGGGCGGATGGCCGACTTCCGGGGACGGCCGTTTCCCCCCGATGACGATCTCCGCAGCCTCCTCGCCAGCGCGCGCGCCCTCGAGTCGAGGGTCGAGCGAACGGCCCGGCGCAACGGGCACATGGTCGCGGATTGGAACGGGACGGTGGACCTCCTGAATCAGATGATCGGCCTCTATCGAGCGGACGTCGAGCGCCGTCCCTCAGGAGACCGGGGGCTCGGTGGACCCGGCGGTCGTGGGCGAGGCCCGGCCAGCGATGGCCCCGACGCGCGGGACGGCCGCGACGCGCGGGACGGGCGCGATGGCCGCGACCCTCGTGACGGGCGCAACGGTCAGGGCGGTTACGGTCCCGGCGCGCGGTCCGGCGGATTCAAAGAGCTGGCGCGGGAGCTCGCGGATCAGACCGCGCGGATCTCGGAATCCGCGGAACAACTCTCGGGTCCGATCCCGGCCGACGCGCGCCAGCGCTCTACGTGGCAGGCGATGTCCCACCTGGCGGACCAGGCGCGCGCTCTCTCACAGAAGAACGAGGATGGGCTCGACCGCCGGCAGTTTCGCCCAAGCCTGGAGCCGGTCCTCCAGGCCACCCGCGAGATGGAGGATCAGCTCAAGCAGTCGAACGTTTTCCCCGAACTGCGACGGGACTGGGCCGCCGTCCTGCAGACGCTCGAGCGGCTCAAGGCAGCACGTTCCTAGTCACCAGAAAGGAGACGGTCATGAAGAGAAGAATCGCCCGCTGGATCCCGGGTCTGGGTGCCCTGGCGCTCGTCAGCGCCGGCTGCGTCGCGACGGTCTCGGGCCCTTATGACGATCCGAGCCCGTACGGCCATCCCTACTATCCGCCGCGCACGCGGGACTACGGATTCGCGCGGGAGCAGTTTGCCCGCCTGGCGCACGAGCTCGACGATCGGGCGGCTCGCGCGCACCGCATCGCGGAACGGCGAGGCGCGAGCTACGGGGGCAGGGAACAGGAGTTCTTCGGGCGCATCCATCACTTCAGCGACGAAGCCCGTGACTTCCACGATCGCTACGAAAACGGCGACATCCAGACCCGTCAGGACTTGAGAGCTGCGATGAACGAGTTGATCCGTGATGCGCGAGAGACGGACCGCGCGATGCGCGAGGCCAACGTCTTCCCTGAGGTCTGGAACGAGTGGACCGGCGTCATCGCCGTGCTGCAGCAGATGATCGACATGGTCCGCGCGTGACCTCGGGCTCGAGCCAGATTCGAACGGATGAGAGTGTTCGCAACTCTCGGCTAAATCGCCTCCCACCGGCGCGCGACGCGCCGCGCCAGGGCGAAGAAGACGACCGAGATCGCGCAGAGCACGAGGACCTGAGGCCAGAGATGGGTCAGCGGCTCTTCGCGCCAGAACACCTTCTGAAAGCCGTCGATCGCCCAGGCGTTTAAGGTGATCAGCCCGATCTTCTGCATGACCTCGGGCATCAAAAAGCGGGGAAACATGCTCCCGCCCACGGCCGACATCGCGAGGACGGTCAGGTTCGACAGCGCGACGAGCTGCATGCGCGACCGGCTCAATGCGGCGAGCAGAAGGCCGAACGTCGAGGCGGCCAGAGCCGTCGAGACCGTCATGATGAAGAAGCCGATCCAGTGTCCCTTCATCGACAGGCCGAACACGAGCGCTCCCCAGAGAAACATCACCGTCAGCTGAGTGGCGGCGATCCCGGCGAGATACACGAGCTTGCCCGCCAGGAGCCGCGACATCGACACCCTCGTCGAGAGGATGCGATCGAGGGTGCCGGTCTCGGCCTCCTCGATCAGGGCGCCTCCGGCTCCCGCCGCGGAAAAGAGGAGGAACATCACACCGATCCCGGCGGCGTAGAACGCGATCATCGGATTGCCCTTTTTCTGCCCCAGGACGTCCCGCCGCGTCACCTCGACGAGCCCGGAGCCTTCGCCGGCGCCGGCGGAGCGGACGGCATCGGGGCGTTCGCTCAGCCCGCGAACGTTCTCCTCCAGCCTCTGGCGCTGTTCCGGCGTGAGATTGCCGCCCCATCGGTCGAGAGCGTCGATCCCGCCGCGGGCCATCACGTCCGGCATCGCGGTCATGGCCACTTTCTGGAGGAGCCCGGCCAGCACCTGCGGCGCGATCGGATCGCTCGGGTCGGAAAGGACTACCAGCTTCGCGCGGTCCGCGGCGGGTCCGAAGCGGATCGCGCTCTGCCCGAATCCCTTCGGCACGACCAGGGCGACCGGGAGCTCTCCCGCGCGAACGGCCGCCTCTGCCGTCGCGGCAGCGTAGGGGAAGGGGGCGCCGGATTTCGACTGGGGGGCGTCCGAGACTTTGAGCGCGCTCTCCGCCCGGAGCGCCGCGAGAAACCGGCGTGAGTTGGGACTCTGGTCCTCGTCCACGACCGCGACGCGTACGGGAGCCGTCGTCGCGCGTCCGCTGCTGCGACCGAAGATGGACGCGAAGATTGAGAAGAAGACGATCGGCACGATGAACGCGAGCACAAACGCGGCGCGGTCGTGCCGGAGGTTCCAGAGGCGGCTCTTCGCGATCGCCAGGATCATTCGCGCAGCTCCCGGCCCGTCAGGCTCAGAAATACTTCCTCGAGCGTCGCGTGCTTCAGCGTCAGGTCCGCGACCCCGGCGTTCTCCCCATGGAACGCCTCGAGCAGGTCGCGGATCTGCTTCGGCGGGTCGTCCGC
>JBDUBP010000192.1:0-12247 GCA_040004075.1 Acidobacteriota bacterium
TCGCGACGTACCGCACGACGGGGGACCGGCTGTCGCACCTGGACGCCGCGATCACGGGCAAGGGCGTCTTCACGAAAGAGATCGACGAGGCGCTTCTCGACGGCCGCGCCGACGTCGGCGTGCACAGCCTGAAGGATCTGCCGTCGGAGCTTCCGGCCGGGCTCGTTCTGGCCGCCGTGCCGCCGCGCGAGGACGCGAGCGACGTGCTGATCTCGCGGCCGCACCGGAAATTCGCGGACCTGCCGCCCGGCGCGCGCGTCGGCACCGGAAGCCCGCGGCGCCGGGCGCAGCTTCTCGCCGCCCGGCCGGACCTCTCCGTCTCCGAAGCGCGGGGCAACGTCGACACGCGAATCCGAAGACTCGAGGAAGGCCGCTGGGACGCCATCGTCCTGGCGCGGGCCGGCCTCGCGCGGCTCGAACGCCTCTCGGAGGCCGATGACGTCTTCGGGCCGGAGCTTCTGCTGCCCGCGATCGGGCAGGGGGCGCTGGCGCTCGTAGCGCGGGCCGGCGATACCGCGGTTCTCGACGCTCTCGCCCCTCTCGACCACCGGGACTCGCACCGCGAGATCATGGCCGAGCGCGGCCTTCTTCGCCTGCTGCACGCCGGCTGCCGCGCCCCGCTCGCCGGCCGCGCCGTGATCCGCCACGACCGCATGGTTCTCATGGCCGGCGTCTACTCGCTCGACGGGCGCGTCGCTATGCGGGAAGAGGCGGAGGGACCCGCGGACGACCCCGAGGGGCTGGCGGAGCGGGTCGCGCGCCTGCTGCTCGCCCGGGGAGCAGCGGGATTGCTGGAGGAAGCGCGGGAGTGATTGCGCTCGCCGCTCCGAGGCGCGCGACTCCTCGTGCCCTCGTCGTCCGCTCGGGAGCCCTCGACTTCCCCCGTCCCGCGGACGCGGCGGTCCTCGAGGTCTTCGAGAAGATCACCCACGCGATTGAGCCCCTGGCCGCCGATCCCGCGGTGCTCACGGAGCCGGCGGCTCTCGCGGTCTTCACGAGCCAGGTCGCCGTCCGGCTGTTCTTCGAAGACGCCGGGCGGAAGCGGCTGTTCGCGCAGAGCCTTTCGGCCGGGCGCGTCGCGGCGGTCGGCGAGGCCACGGCGGCCGCCCTGCGCGCCGGCGGCGTCGAGCGCGCGATCGTCGCGGCCGGCTCCGGCGCGAGCGTTCTCGACCGGCTGCCGCGCCGGCTGGAAGGATGGCGCGTTCTCCTCCCGCGCGGAGAGGACGCCACCCCGGAATTGCCGGACGGCCTCGCCGCCCGAGGGGCGCGGCTGCGGCCGATGGTTCTCTATCGGAAAGTGCCGGTTCCTCCCGATCCGGCGCTCGGTGCCGAGATCGCTCGCGGGGCTTTCTTCGCGCTCGCGATCACGTCGCCCGCGGCCGCGAGCTGGCTCTTCACGACGGCGAGCCCCGCTGCGATGGACCGCCTGCGCCGGATCCCGGCCGTCGTGCTCGGCCGCTACACGGGCCGGTATCTCAATTCGCATGGGATCGAGCGGGTCGAGACGGCGGGTCAGCCCACCTTTCACGCGATCCTCGCGCGTCTCACCGAGCTTGCCGCCGCCCGGCGCACGGAATAGATTCGCTCGCGTGAGCCCCTTTCCCACCCACCGCCCGCGGCGGCTGCGCCGCAGCCCGGCCCTGCGCCGGCTCGTGCGGGAGACGCGCCTGTCGTCCGACCAGCTCGTCGCCCCGCTTTTCGTGCGGCACGGCCGCGGCGTGCGCGAAGAGATCTCGTCCCTCCCCGGCGTCTTCCGCGTGTCGCCCGACGAGGCGCTCGCCGCCTGCCAGGAGCTCTCCGCCGCCCGGGTGCCCGCCGTGATCCTGTTCGGGATCCCGGAGCGCAAGGACGAGACGGGCAGCGAAGGCTGGGACGACTCCGCCGCCGTGCAGACCACCGTCCGCCTCCTCAAGAAGGAGCTTCCTGACCTCCTCGTCGTCACCGACGTGTGCCTCGACGAGTACACGTCTCACGGGCACTGCGGCGTGATCCGCGACGGAGACGTCGACAACGACGCGACGCTTCCGCTTCTCGCCCGTTGCGCCCTCTCGCACGCCCGCGCGGGAGCGGACGTCGTCGCTCCGTCGGACATGATGGACGGGCGCGTCGCGGCGATCCGCGAAGGCCTGGACGAGGAGGGATTCGCCGACATCGCCATCCTGGCGTACGCCGCCAAGTCGGCGTCGGCCTTCTACGGACCTTTTCGTGAAGCGGCCGACTCCGCTCCGAAGTTCGGCGACCGGCGCAGCTACCAGATGGACCCCGCCAACCGGCGCGAGGCGATGCGGGAGATCGCGCTCGATCTCGAAGAGGGAGCGGATGCCGTCATGGTGAAACCGGCGCTCGCGTACCTCGACGTGATTCGAGAGGCGCGCGAGAGCTTCGACGCGCCGATCGCCGCCTACAACGTGTCCGGCGAGTACGCCATGGTCAAAGCGGCGGCTGCGAACGGGTGGATCGACGAGAAGCGTATCGTCCTCGAGATCCTGACGGGAATCGTCCGCGCGGGAGCGGACTTCGTGCTCACGTATCACGCTCTCGACGCCGCGCGGTGGGTGGCCGAGGGCGGGCTCCCCGCGTGACGCAGTGACGGGTCCCCGCGTGAAGCGGTGACGCGCAAACCCGGCGGCCACCGGGCCCGGGCCCGCGCCGCCGCCGGGGGTGTGAAGTCGAAGGCCCTCTTCCGGCGCGCGACGGCTCTCATGCCGGGCGGCGTGAGCTCGCCGGTGCGTTCCTTCGCGTCGGTCGGCGGAGAGCCGTTCTTCGCGGCGGCCGGCCGTGGCGCCCGGCTGCGCGATGCGGATGGACGGTCGTACATCGACTACGTCCAGTCCTACGGTCCGCACCTTTTCGGACACGTTCCTCTCTTCGTGCGCAACGCGCTCTCGCGAGCCATCCGCCGCGGCACCTCGTTCGGAGCGCCGACGGAACTCGAGGTCCGGCTGGCGGGGCGCGTCGCGGCGATGGTTCCCTCCATCGAGATGGTTCGGTTCGTCAGCTCGGGGACGGAAGCGACCATGAGCGCCATCCGCCTCGCGCGCGGCGCGACCGGGCGGGCCAGGATCGTGAAGACCGACGGGGGATACCACGGCCACGGCGATGCCTTCCTCGTGTCGGCGGGCTCCGGCGTCGCGACGCTCGGCATCGCGGGCAGCCCCGGGGTGCCGGACGCCGCCGCCGCCCTGACCACGGTGGTGCCCTACAACGACGCCGTCGCGCTGGCCCGGGCGTTCGAGACCTTCCCCGGCGAGATCGCCGCCTTCATCGTCGAGCCCCTCGCCGCGAACATGGGCGTCGTGCCGCCCCGTCCCGGATACCTGCAGGCAGTCCGCGATCTCACGCGCGAGAACGGCGCGCTGCTCGTGTTCGACGAGGTGATCAGCGGGTTTCGCCTCGCCCCCGGGGGGGCCCAGGAGCGCTACGGAGTGCTCCCCGATCTGACGACGCTCGGAAAGATCCTCGGAGGCGGCCTTCCGGTCGGCGCCTACGGGGGCTCGCGCGAGCTGATGTCCCGCATGGCGCCGTCCGGACCGGTGTACCAGGCAGGCACGCTCTCGGGAAACCCTCTCGCAATGGAGGCCGGGCTGGCGATGCTCGGCGAGATCGCGCGGCATCCTCCGTACGCGAGGCTCGAGAGCCTGGGCGTGCTTCTCGAGGAGGGCGTGCGCATGGCCATCGAGTCGGCCGGCGTGGGCGACCGCGTGAGCTACCAGAGGGTCGCCTCTCTCTCGACTCTCTTCTTCGCGCCGGGCGAACTCCACGATTTCTCCGACGCAAAGCGAAGCGACACGGCCCGCTACGCGGCCTTCTTCCATGCGATGCGCGAGCGAGGAATTTTCCTGCCGCCGGCGCAATTCGAAGCGTGGTTCCTGTCGACCGCGCACACCGACGCCGACGTGAGGAGGACCTGCCGGATGGTCGGCGAGAGCCTCAGCGCCGCGTTCTCGGCGCCGGAAGGCGGGAGGCGGTAGGCGGGAGGGGGGGTCCGGGAGCCGGGAATCGGGAGCCGAGCGACCAACGGGAGCGAGACGGCCGCGGTACTCCGCGGTCAACTAGATCGAAAAAGGGAATCGAGCTCTCAACTCTCAACTTCATCAAACCCTCGAAAGCGCTCGTGCCGTTCGCGTCGAATTTCCGACGTCTCCGCTTCGACCCAGGGCAGCGGAAAACCGAAATGCTTCAGAGTCCGGCTCGCGATCTCGAGCGACGTCTCGAATTCTTCCGCGACGACCTCGTCGGCGCCGAGCGCCGCAAGCTCCGGGATCTCCGCCAGGTACCGCGTGCGCGCGATCAGGAACACGCCCGGGGCGAGATCCCGGCAGAGGCGAACCGCGCGGCGCGTGGCCCGCGGATCGGAGAGCAGAACCAGGGCGGCGCGCGCCCGATCGATGCCGCAATGCCGCAGAACGCTGTCGTTCGACGCATCTCCGTATTCGACCGAGAGGCCCTTGCCGCGGGCGCGGGAGACACGCTCGGGGTTCAACTCGAGGATCCGGAACGGGATCTTCGAGCGGCCGAGGACGCGGGCGAGCGTTTCTCCCGTGTGGCCGAATCCCAGGATCACGACGTGGCCCTCGACGGGGGCCTCTCCGGGCTCCGGCGTTTTCGATTCCGGCGCGCCGCGGCTTCCCCCGACGAGCCTCTGCGCGATGCCGTGGCTCGCCTCGAAGAGGAACGGCGTCGCGATCATCGAGGCGATGGCCGCCGCCAGGATCGCCTGGTACTCGCCGCCATCGATCCCCCCGGCCAGGTGCGCCGCGGACAGGAGAACGAACGAGAACTCGCCGATCTGCGCCAGCGAGATCCCGACGACGACGGCCACCCGAGCGCCGTAACCGAGGAGAAGGACCGGCAGCGCGCCGAGCACCGCCTTGACCACGAGCACGAAGGCGAGGACGGACGCAACGGCGATCGGCCGATTCAGGAGGACGCGCGGGTCGAACAGCATTCCGACGGAGACGAAGAAGAGGGCGCTGAACGCGTCTCGAAACGGCGCCACGTCCGCCACCGCCTGATGGCCGAACTCGGACTCCGAGACGACGAGGCCGGCGAGAAACGCGCCCAGTGCGAGCGACAGCCCGGCGGCGGCGGTGCCGAGCGCCGTCCCGAACACGAGGAGGAGAACGGCGAGCGTGAAGAGCTCCTTCTGGCGGGTCCTCACCATGGCGGCCAGAAGGCGGGGAACGATTTTGCGCGCGGCGACTGCGATGACGATCACCGTGACCGCCGCCTTGCCGAGAGCCAGGGCGAGGGCGCCCAACCCGACGTTGCCCTTCGAGGACAGCGGCGCCACGAGGAGCATCATCGGGACGACCATCAGGTCGCCGAACAGATTGATTCCGACGAGGAAGCGGCCGTGGGGGGCGTCCGTCTCGCCGCGGTCCATCAGGAGCTTCAGGAGGATCACGGTCGTGCACGTCACGACGAGGAACCCGAACAGCACACCGCGCGAAAGCGGCTCCCCGAGCAGGGCCCCGAGCCCGGCGGCGATGGCGACGACGCCGAAGAACTGCACGGGACCGGCGATCCAGACGATTCGGCCCAGCCGCCGGATGCTCGACACCGAGAGGTCGAGCCCGACCGTGAACAGGAGGAGGACGACCCCGACTTCGGCCAGTGTCTCGACGGCGGAAACGTCCTTGACCAGCCCGAGCCCGTACGGGCCGAGCAGAATCCCCGCCGCGAGGAACCCGACGAGCGGGGGCTGCCGGATGCGATGAACGAGCCAGGCCGCCGCGAGAGCGGCCAGCAGGACGAGGGCGAGCGGGCCCAGGAACGCCGGCGTCGACACGCCGGCACTCTACTCCGCGGGAATGCGCGAGCCGGACGGGGCTCTTTTGAATGCCGGAAGCGGCATGTCTGAATGCCTGAAGTGGCATGTCCCGACCGGTCTGGTAGCCTCTGTCGACCGATCCAGACGGCAGAGGCGCGAGCGAGACGGACTCTCGCCCAAAGGGAGCGATGCATGGCCATGAACACGGTCGCGGCAACCGAGAAGCAGTGGCTCGGCCACCCGCGCGGCCTCTCGACGCTGTTCTTCACCGAGATGTGGGAACGGTTCAGCTACTACGGGATGCGCGGGCTCCTGATCCTCTTCCTGGTGGCGTCCGTTCAGACCGGCGGCTTCGGCCTCACCGACAGGTCGGCGGCGGCCATCTACGGCCTCTACACGGGGTTCGTGTACCTGATGGCGCTTCCCGGCGGATGGGTCGCCGACCGCATCCTCGGCCAGCGAAACGCCGTGTTCGTCGGCGGGTGCATCATCGCCGCCGGGCATTTCTGCATGGCGATCCCGAGCGTCCCGACGTTCTACGGCGGCCTCGTTCTCATCGTCATCGGGACGGGACTCCTGAAGCCGAACGTCAGCGCGATGGTGGGCGACCTCTACCCGGCGGGCAGCCCGCGCCGGGACGCCGGGTTCTCCGTGTTCTATTCGGGGATCAACGTCGGCGCGCTCGTCGGGCCGCTGATCTGCGGATTCCTCGGCGAGCGCGTGAACTGGCACCTCGGCTTCTCGGCCGCCGGCATCGGAATGGTCCTCGGCCTGATTCAGTACCGGCTGGGCGCGAAATACCTTGGGAAGGCGGGCATCCGCCGCCCCGAGGAAACGACGACGGCGGCGGACCGGGGAGCGCGCCGGCGGCTGGCGATCGGCGCGGCCGTCGTGATCAGCGTGGTCGCGCTCATGATCGCGCTCCACGCGACGGGCGTCGTCCGGATGAACCTCTACGACATCGCGAAGGGCACCGGATACTTCATGCTGGGTCTCGCCATCCTCTACTTCTCCTCGCTCCTGCTCTTCGCGAAAATCAGCGGGGCCGAGAAGAAACGGATCGGCGTGATCTTCATCTTCTTCATGGCCGCCGTCCTTTTCTGGGCGGGGTTCGAGCAGGCGGGGTCCTCGATGAATCTCTTCAGCGACCGCCTCATGAACCGCGATCTCTTCGGCAAGACGATCCCGACGTCCTGGTATCAGTCGGTCAACTCGATGTTCCTGATCTTGCTCGCGCCGGTCTTCGGCGCCCTGTGGATCAAGCTCGGACGGCGGCAGCCGTCCACGGCCGCGAAGATGGGGTTCGGACTGCTGTTTCTCGCGGTGGGCTTCCTCGTGCTCGCTCTCGGCGCGTCCTACGCGGTGGGCGGCGTCAAGGTGAGCATGATGTGGATGATCATGACCTATCTGCTCCATACCGCCGGGGAGCTGTGCCTCTCGCCGGTGGGCCTGTCGAGCGTCACGAAGCTCGCCCCCAAGAAGCTGGCGGGGCAGCTCATGGGCACCTGGTTCATGGGAACGGCGCTCGGCAATCTGATCGCCGGACTCGCCGCGGGCGGCTTCGAGGGAATGGGCGTCTCGGAGCTCTTCGCCGCCGTCGCCAAGGTCACGGGCGTCGCCGGCCTCATCCTTCTGATCTTCGCCAAACCCATCCGGCGGCTCGTCGGCGGCGCCGAAGACAACTTCGACGAGACGGCCCTCCCGGCGGCGGCGGCCGCCGTCCGCGAGGGCGCGTTGCCGGTCGAGAGCTGATCGAGACGCCGCTTTCGGCCTTTCCGCTTTCCCGTCAGAACTTCGCGACGAGCGCGGCGGACGTGATCGTGTCCGTCTTCTTCTTTCCCGGCACCGGCTCGTTCAACGTGAGCCAGGCGTAGGAGAGCTTCACCGAGAGCACCGTGGTCACGCCCGCTCCGAGCGAGACCTTGTTGGCGAATCGCCAGTCCTTCGAGTCGCTCAGGTCCTCGACGAAGGACGCCTCTTCCGAGAGCTCGCTTATCTTCGAGAGCTTCCATTTGTATTCGAGAGCGGCGCGTGCGGTCGCGAAGTCCCTCTTCTCAATCCCGGCGGGGGCGGGGAGGATCCGGCGCTCGGTCGTGTAACCGAGCCCGCCCTCCACCTTGAGCGAGTGGGGATCGGCCGAGAGAAACTGCCAGGCAGCGCCCGCTTCCCCGGCCCCCTGGGAGTCGATTCCCGCGAAGCGATTCTCGCGGTAGGTTCCGAGACCGTAGATCTCGAGGCGCGGGCTCAACTTCCGGGCGGCGCGGAGAAGTCCTTCGAACGTTCGCGCGCTCTCGATCCCGCCGCTCTCGCTGCGGATGAACGCGAGGGAGGCCTTGTAGTTCCAGAGCCCCGGCGCGTACAAGACCTCTCCGGCAGCGCCCAGGGTCTTCGCATCCGAGTTGCCGGACGCCGCGACGTACGACGCTTCCGCCTTGCCGGTCCAGACCGGCGGCGACTTCGGGGGATCGTCGGCGCGGGCGAGCCGGGCGAGGGAGAAGCCGAGGCAGAGCAGAACGATCCGGGTGCGTCGCGGCATGGTGGCCTCCTGCGGTGCGGCGGCTTTGCAGGATCCGGGCCCGATCCGGGCCGGCCCGAAGTCAGCGTCCCGACGAGGCCCGGGAAGTGAGGGAGGGCGTTTCCCGGACGGGACGGAGGAGGCGAGCGGCGAACGGACGCACGGCGATCCCGAGCGCGCTGCCCCGCGGCTTGCCGCCGGAAATGTCCCGGTATCGCACCGCCTGCTCAGAGCACAGCGCCGTTCCCGCGATCAGCCAGGCGATGTCGCCCGCCTGGGCGAGGTTACCCGCGAAGGCCGCGAGCGAAGCGAGAACGTTTAACGCGCCCACGAGGAAGAGAAGCCCCGCGGTGATCCGTCCCCACTTCAGCGCATCGAAGTCGTAGCGCCGCTCGAGCTCTCGCTGGTCCGGTCGGGGCAGGAGCGACAGGGCGGGCTCGAGAAGCCGGAACAGATCGCGGTCCGGCAGGGAAGCCGGCCGCGCCGCGGCAATCCCCGCACGCGGCTTTTCGCCTCCCCGGATCGCCAGAACGATCCGATGGAACAGAACTCCCGCGAGAGAGCCCATCGGGCGGCCGGCGATCCAGGCGCTCCCGATCCTCACCGCGGACTCGGCGGCGAGAAATACGGCGAGCGGAACGGGCGGCACCCACGAGAAAAGCGGCGGTCCTCCGAAGACGCCGAGGAGATGCGACAGGAGGCCGAGGGAGCCGAGAGCAAACAGAGGCAGCGACGAGACAACCGTCATGGCGACCGCCGGAGCTCCGATCTCCGACTCGAGCCGTTCCTGGACATCGCCCGGAAGATGCCCGATCAACGGAGAGAAGAGAATTGCGAGGCGCCGCTCGCGAACCGAACCCACTCGCCGGGCGCGCTCGGAGAATCGCGCCTCTTCGGCCGGGGGGTCGTAGGCTTCGAGGACGCGAATCGCATGCCGCTCCTCCCACGGACCCAGCCGGTAGCGGACGCCGCCCGTCGCGAGCGGGCTCGCGTCGATGACTTCGTAGATCGCCTCGTGCCACCGCACCGCGGTCCCCGGATGCTCGGCCCGGGTCGCCGTGCGGGTCCCGCGTCCCGCCCAACCCTTGGACACCGCGCACGTCAAAGCGACGGAACCGTCCGGTAACAGCTCCGCGACATCCGTGCCGAAGGCAGAGGGAACCATGCGAGTTGCCCGAAGGGTAGCAAAGGGAAGGCGAAGGGCGAACGGCGATTTGATCCAGCGCCCGGTTCCGTTGCGGCTCCTGATTCCCGATTCCCGGCCCCGGTCCGCCTCCCGTCTGCCGCCTTCCGCCTCCGGCCCCTCTTTGGCCCATCTCATGCTTCGCCCTTCTCCGTGGCCAAAGGCACTCTCGAATCCGCCGCGCCGCTGATCCCTCCGCGGCCGACGTTGCCGAAGCTCCGCGCGGCGGCCGCGGCTTGCCGCGCCTGCGATCTCTGGCGGCGCGGGACGCAGACGGTCTTCGGCGAGGGAGGCCGCTCCGCGCGGCTCGTCCTCGTCGGCGAGCAGCCCGGCGACCGCGAGGACCTCGAGGGGCGTCCGTTCGTCGGCCCCTCCGGCCAGCTCTTGGACGACGCGCTCGAAGAGGCGGGGATCGACCGGAGGGTGGCGTACGTCACGAACGCCGTCAAGCATTTCAAGTGGGAGCCGCGGGGCAAGAAGCGGATCCACCAGAAGCCGAACGCGGTCGAGATTGCGGCGTGCAGGCCGTGGCTCGACGCGGAGCTCGCGGTCCTGCGGCCGGACGTGCTCGTCTGTCTCGGCGCCACCGCGGCCCAGGCGCTCCTCGGCCGGACCTTCCGCGTCACGAAGCCGGGGCGCGCTCATTCCGTCTCCGCTCGCCCCCCACGTCATCGCGACCGTGCACCCGTCCTCCATCCTGCGCGCGCCGGACGAGGCCGCGCGGCGGCGGGAAAGAGAGATGTTCGTCCGTGATCTCCGTTTCGCCGCCCGCTATCTCCCTCGCGCTTGAAGAGATCCGTCTCGATTGGCGTTTCCCTCTGCCGAGCTGCTAACATTTCCGCGGAGGATTCTCTGGCACGCGCAATCGAACTGCAGGCCGGGCTGGCGCAGGAGCGCTGGCGAAAAGCCGTCGACGCTCTCTGGCGCGAGGTGCTGTACTACCGCCGCCTGCGCCTGGCGGACCGCGAGCGCGAACGGACCGAACGGCGTCTGCGGAATCTGAGGCGCATCGTGCGCCGGGCCCTATCGGAGTATCACCGGCTTCAAATCGAGAGCTCGCCCAACGAGTCATCCCGCCCCTGAGCCGCTTCCAAACCGCGGCTCCCGGGCGATCGTGACGGGCGTGACCGCCGGATCGTCCGCCCCCGCGTGGAAGAGGCTCTTCCGGGTCCCGGGCTCCTTCGCGGTGTGCCGCCTTCCGCCGGATGCGCCTCTTCCGGTTTTCCCGGGCGAGGGCGCCCTCTACTCGGCGACGCGGACGGATCGCGAGCTCTCGATCGTCTGCGAAGAGGCCGCCGCGCCGCTCGGCGCCATCTGCGAGTCCGGGTGGCGGGCGCTGCGTCTCGCCGGCCCGATCCCGTTCACGGTCACGGGCGTGATCGCCGCGGTCTCGGCGCCTCTCGCCCGAGCCGGCCTGTCGATGTTCGTCTTCTCGACCTACGACACCGACTACGTCCTGGTGCGAAGCGCCGACGCCCGGGCGGCCTGCGAAGCGCTCGAGAGCGACGGCTTCCGAATCGAGTCCTGAGCGGGCGCTCTACTCCCGGAAGCTCTCGCGTCCGAACGCCTGCCATCCCGCGTTGCCGGTGGCCAGGAGCTTTTCGAGCCCGCCGTCCCTGTTGGCGCTCTCCCGGAACTTCGGATCCGAGTGATAGCGGCAGATGTCGAAGAGCGATTGCAGGCCGGCGAGGACGGGAGCGGAGTCGAGCCCCGCATCAGGCAGGCCGCGCGTCGCGTTGACCGCCGCGAGGATGCGTCGCGCGTCCTCCGGTGTCGTCAGCACGCCGACCACGCGCCCCTGCGCGTCCAGGACCATGCGCGGGTCCTTCCGGTCGGAGGTCCAGGGCTCGGGCGAATGGGCGCGGGGCGGCGCGGGATCTGAGGCCATCTCGTCCTCCTGTTGTCGCTGGCTCGGCCGGGTGTTGGGAAACGATTATGCGCCCGGCGGGCGCTCCGGCGATTGGTAGGATGGCCCCATGTCTAAATGGATGCGGCTCGGAATCGGCTATGCTTTCTGCGCTTTCGCGGTTTTCGCTCATTCGAGCGCGGGGCAGGCTCAGGCCCCCGCTTCGTCGGCAAGCGCTCCCCGGGTTTCGCCGGCGGCCCCGGAGTACGCCCTCACCGACCGGATCCCCATGCCTGGCGACACCGGATGGGACTACCTCACCTTCGACGCTCCCTCGCATCGCCTCTACGTCTCGCGGGGTGACCGCGTCCTCGCGATCGACGCCAACACGAAGAAGGTCGTGGGCGAGATCGCGCCGACCGCGGGAGTCCACGGGATCGCCCTCGCGTCCGGGCTCGACCGCGCGTTCACCAGCAACGGGCGCTCCGCCAGCGTGACGGTCTTCTCTCCTTCGAATCTCTCCGTCGTGGGAGAGGTCAAGGGCACGGGCGAAAACCCGGATGCGATCCTCTACGACTCGGCGAGCGGCCGGGTCTTCACTTTCAACGGGCGGGGGAAGAGCGCGACCGCGATCAACGCGAAGACACTCGCGATCGAAGGGACCGTTCCTCTCGGCGGAAAACCGGAAGGTCCGGCATCGGACGGGGCGGGCAGGATTTTCGTCAACATCGAGGACACCAACACCCTGGCCGTGCTCGACTCGCGCACTCTCGCGGTGACCGCGCGGTGGCCGCTGGCTCCATGCGACGAGCCGACAGGGCTCGCGATCGACGTCGCCCACAAGCGTCTTTTCGTCGGCTGCCACAACAAGCTCATGATGGTCGTGGACTCCGCGACGGGCCGCATCGTGACGTCGCTGCCGATCGGAGA
>JBDUBP010000276.1:0-12144 GCA_040004075.1 Acidobacteriota bacterium
CTCCGCCGAGATCGTCGGGGACGGGGATCGCCTCGCCGTTCAAGTACGTGCCGCAGGTGGACCGCATGTCGACGAGACGAAACTCCGGCGAGGAGGAGAGGCGGCGGCGGTAGAGCTTCGCGTGGATCCGCGAGACTTCCGCATTCAAAAAGGCGTCGGGTGACGAGACCCGAAAACCCGAGACCGGCATCCCCACGCCGATGAACTCCGGCACCTCGCGGCCGATCAGCAGCTCCTCGAAATCGAGCTTGACGAGACCGGCGTTGTAGGGCCCGAGCCCCAGAAGATAGTGGCCCTCCGGCAGCCGCAGGAGCGTCTTCTCGAGGCGGGAGGACATGCCGGCCATGCCGTTGTCGACGAAGGACATGACGTCCCGCTGGCGGGATTCGAGCGCTTCCCGGCAGATCGCTGAGTAGAGATCGTCTTTCATGGCGACGGGGAGAACAGCAAAAGCCGCGCCTTGCGGAACCGAGGAGCAGGGCGCTCGAAGACCGCGGCCCGAGGCGAAGGCCTCACGCCGTCATTGTCGCACAGGAGGGCCCGCCGGGGAGGGCCTCGCGGCGTCGGGCGTCGGCTGGCGGGGGCGCTTTTGCTTCGTCCGTCGCCGTTTCGCCCTTCGCCTTTCGCCTTCCCCGTCAGTTCACCGGGCCGTCTGGATTCGGGCGCGGAGTGTCCTCGGAAGCGGGCGTCTCTTCCGGGACGGCTTCCGTCTCGATCGTCCACCGCTCGTAGACCTCGGCGGGAAGCTCGACGAGAAACCGCGACGGCTCCAGGATCACGTCGACACCGTACCGGTCGCGGGCCAGCATCGGATAGACGAGATTGACCTCGTTCTTTGCGCGCGTCACCGCGACGTAGAAGAGACGGCGCTCTTCTTCGAGCCCCTGGTCGGTGTTGGCGGAGCGGTAGCTCGGGAAGCGTCCCTCCGAGAGCCCCATCACGACGACACGGCTCCATTCGAGGCCCTTCGCCTGGTGAATGGACGAGAGCACGACGCGATCGTCGTCGGCCTCGCCGGCCACGACGTCCTCTCCCGAGAGCTCGTTGAAGAGCGTCACCTCCTCGAGAAATGCGGGCAGCGAATCGTACGACTGCGCGAACTGGGCAAACTGCTCGAGGTCGTCGAGCCGCGCGTCCCCGTTGGGAAACTTCGCGCGCGCAAAATCCCGGTAGACGCCGTCCACGACGGCGCGGATCGCCTCAGCGGGTGAGGAGCGAAGCGAAGGAGACTCCAGCCGTCCGAGCAGGGAGCGAAAGGGCTGCAGCGCGGCTGCGGCTCCCCTCGGAAGCTCGATCCCCCCGGCGCCCTCCCGCTCGCGAAAGGATGCGAGCGGATCCGGCCGTCCGCCGATCGCCTGCCAGACCGCCGTCGCCGCGCGCTCGCCCACCCGAGGGAAGAGCTTCAGCGCGCGCTTCCAGGACAGCTCGTCCTTCGGGTTCACGACGAGCCTCAGGAAGGCGAGGACGTCTTTGACGTGGCGCTGCTCGAAGAAGCGCATGCCCGAACGGATCTCGTAGGGAATGCCGCGGCGCGTCAGCTCGATCTGGAGCTCCAGGGCCTGGTAGTGCGCCCGGTACAGCACGGCAAGATCGGAGAGCTTCTCTCCCTCGTCGTGCCACTCGAGCAGCCGCTGGGCGACGAAGCGGCCCTGATCAGGGATGTCGGGCAGCGCCACGACGGCGGGAGACACTCCGCCTTCCCGGGCCGCGCGAAGATCCTTCGGGAACTGCCGCACGTTGTGCGCGATCGAGGCGTTGGCGAGCGCGAGGATCTGGGGCGTCGAGCGGTAGTTGGTGGTGAGCCGGTACGTCTTCGCCTCGGGGTAGCGTTCCGGGAAGCCGAGAATGTTCTCGAAGGACGCGCCCCGAAACGAGTAGATCGCCTGCGCGTCATCTCCCACGACCGTGACGTTGCGGCGCACGCGGGCCATGCCGTCGACGAGATCGCCCTGAAGCCGGTTCGTGTCCTGGTACTCGTCGACGAGGACGTGGTCGTAGGACGCTGCCATTTGCGCCGCCGTCTCGGGACTCTCGTCCAGGAGCCGCTTCCACAGGAGGAGCAGGTCGTCGTAGTCGCATGCGTTGCCGAGACGCTTGCGTTCCCGGTACCGCTGGAAGACGCCGGCGATCTCCCCTTCCAGCGCGGAGAAATGCGGGGCGCGCTCGCCGAGGACCTCCGCGAACGGACGACCCGTGTTGATCGTGTTGGAGTAGAGGTCGAGCAGCACGTCTCCTTTGGGGAAGCGGCGCTCGATGACCGGGATGCCGCGGTCCGACGTCGAGGCCTCGAGGAGCTCGCGCGCGTCTTCCGGGTCGAGGATCGTGAAGTTCGGCGCCAGGCCCACCCGGACCCCGAAGCGGCGCAGCAGGCGGTTTCCGACGGAGTGAAACGTCCCTCCGAGGAGGCGCCGAGTGTCCACGGTCAGCAACGCCTCGACCCGGCGCAGCATCTCCCGGGACGCCTTGTTCGTGAAGGTCAGCAGCACGATCCTCGAGGGGTCGGTCCCGGATTCGATCAGCCGCGAGACGCGGTAGACGAGCGTCCGGGTCTTCCCCGATCCCGCGCCCGCGATGACGAGCAGCGGCCCCCCGCCGGCTAGAACCACCTCCCGCTGCTCTTCGTTCAACTCGCGGTCGTAGTCGACGCGGTAATTCCGAAGCGGAACGGGCTTCTTGAGGACGTATCGGCGTTCCACCTGTTGAGTTTATGGGAGTTGAGAGTTCGGAGTTGAGAGTCCCGAGCCGGAACGAACGCTCAACGCTGAACGATCGACGCTGGAACTCTGTCCCTCCAACGCCTCCCGCCCCGTGCCGGTAATCTTTTCCCCTGCCTTCGCGTTCTAATGGACGGGGCTGGCGAGGGTGCCGGCCAGCCAGCCAAGGAGACCGAGTCATGAGCATTCAACAGATTCGCAGATCCGTCCTCGTGGTGGCCGGGGTCCTGGCTCTGTCGGCCGCGGGGCTCTTCGCGGGACGTCTGTCGGCCGACGCCTTCCCGCACGGCGGCCGGAGCGATTTCGCCCCCCGGATGTTCGCCAGGATGTCGCGATTCCTCGACCTGACCGACGACCAGCAGGCTCAGATCAAGACGGTCCTGAAGGCGCACGCCGCCGAGATCGAGGCGCAGATGGCCGCCAAGCGAGGGGCCCGGCAGGCCCTGCGACAGGAGATGCTCGCGCAGCCCGTCGACGAAGCGGCGATCAGGGCCCGGGCCGCGGAGGGCGGGAAGGTCGAAGCCGACGGCGCCGTGCTCTTCGCCCGGATCCGCACAGAGATCGATCCGATTCTGACCGCCGAGCAGCGCACCAAGGTTCAGACGTTTGCGTCGCGGGGGCGCCGCCGCCGCGACAGCGCGGCCCAGTCCTTCGACCGGTTCATCAAGAGCGGCTCGTAGCGGAATCTTGAGCGCGCCCGTCCCGGCCTCTCCCAAGCCGTCCTCTGCCCGGTCCGACGAAGCGGCGCTGGTCGAGAGGGCGCGCCGCGGGGATGAGGACGCCTTCGCCGAGCTGATCCGTCTGGGCGCGCCGGCGGCCCTCGGAGCGGCGCGCCGGATTACGCGGGATCCGGCTCTCGCCCAGGATGCCGCTCAGGAGGCCTTCCTTCGCGCCTACCGGGCACTCGGCGACTACCGGCAGGAATCTTCGTTCGTCGCATGGATCCGCAAGATCGCAGTTCGCACGGCGATCGATCTCGTCCGACGCCGGCGGCCCGAAGACCCGCTTCCCGAGGGCTCGCTGGCCGGCGCCTCGGAGGAGAAACGGCAGGAGGACGCCGACCTGCTGCGCGTGGCCCTCGCGACGCTCTCTCCGCTCGACCGGGAAATTCTTCTCGCGAGGGAAGTCGAGGGGGCCGGCGACGCGGAAATCGCGCGCCGTTTCGAGATGACCGTCACGGGGGTGCGCGTCAGAATGCACCGGGCGCGCAAGAAGCTGCGGGCCCGATTTCTGGGAGGGATGCCATGAGTGTCGAGAAGACGAGCTGCGCGCGAGTCGTCGCGGATCTTCGCAACGGGACTTTGACGCCGCGGGAAGAATCGCATCTCTTCGTCTGCCGGTCCTGCCGCGGCGAGGCGCGGCTGGCCGCCGCGTGGAAAGCGATGGCTTCGCCACGGGATCTGGAGAGGGCCGACTCGGTCGACGAGAGCTTCGTCGACGGCGTGCTGCGCCGGGTCCGGGAAGACCGGTTCCGGCGCGTCCGGCGCCGGGTCGGGATCGCCGCCGCCGGCGGCCTGCTCTTCTTCTTCGCGGCCGGCCTCGGTCAGAGGGCGAACGCGAGCCCGTCGGACGACAGCGACGACTCGTATGCCCAGATCGTGACCGTCTCGCCGGATTCGGTCTTGCCGGAGTGAGAAATCAGTTGTCAGTTGTCAGTTGTGTGGTGAGTCATCCTGAGAACCGGGCTCGCATCACCCAACGGAAAACTGAGAGCTGAAAACTGAGAACCGAGCGCGGTCGCGCGCCGCGCTCGCGTACACTCCGGACGTGCCTCTCACGCTCACGACGGCGGGGGAATCCCACGGCCCTCGACTGACGGCCGTGCTCGAAGGAATTCCCGCCGGGCTCGTCATAGACCCCGCCTCGATCGCTCTCGATCTCGCTCGGCGGCAGCACGGCTATGGCCGCGGCGGCCGCATGAAGATCGAAAAGGACGAAGCGGTCTTCGAGGGAGGAGTGCGAGGCGGCTTCACTCTCGGCTCGCCCATCGCGATCGGAATCGCCAACCGGGACCACGCAAGCTGGGAGAACGTCATGGGCGCCTTCGGCGTCGATCCCGACGCGGCGCGCGCCCGCCGACTCACCCGTCCGCGCCCCGGCCATGCGGATCTCGCCGGAGGCATGAAGTTCGGATCGCGCGATCTGCGGGACGTGCTCGAGCGCGCCTCCGCACGCGAGTCGGCGGCCCGCGTGGCGGCCGGCGCGGTGTGCCGGCTCCTGCTCCGCGCCTGCGGCGTCGAGGTGGCGAGCGGCGTTCTCGCGGTGGGAGCGATCGCGGACACCGCCTCGCCGCGGAGCTTCGCGACCGCCGCGGCGGCCCGCGACGATTCGCCGCTGCGCGCCACAGATCCCGCTCTCGAGGCGAAGATGATCGAGGAAATCGACGCGGCCAAACGCGAAGGAGAGACGCTCGGCGGCTCCATCCTCCTGGCGGCGTCCGGCGTTCCCGCGGGCCTCGGATCCTATGTCTCGTGGGACCGGAAGCTCGACGGCCGCATCGCGCAGGCCCTCCTCTCCGTTCCCGCGGTCAAGGCGATCGAGTTCGGCGCGGCGATCGACGCCTCGCGGGGGCCGGGCTCCCGGGCGCACGACGAGATCGAGCGGGCGCCGGACGGGAGGCTGCGCCGCCGCACCAACCGCGCCGGGGGCCTGGAGGCGGGCGTGACGAACGGGGAAGAGATCGTGGCCGTTCTCTTCATGAAGCCCATCTCGACGCTCGCCCGCGGGCTCGATTCGGTCGACCTCGAGACCGGGGAGTCCGCCCGTTCGGCCTACGAAAGAAGCGACGTGACCGCGGTGCCCGCCTGCGGGATCATCGCGGAGGCGATGCTCGCATTCGTTCTCGCGGATGCCCTCCTGGAGCTGACGGGCGGGGACCGGATGGAGGACGTCCTCGAGCGCCTCTCCCGCCACCGCGCCCGAACGGAATCCTACGGAGGAACCCGGGAGGCTTGAAGAATGGAACGCTCGACGCTCAACGCATCTTCCTTCCCCTGACCCGTCGCACCGGCTGAGGCCGGGGCGCGGCGGCGCTCTCCGCGGCCATGCCGATTCCCGGCAGCGGCGATACCGGGCCGGGGGCCCACGTCGCCTCCATCTGGGCGAGAGACCAGCCGTGCGATCCGAGCGGCGAGTCGAGGACGGCGAACAACGGATCGGTCGGCCGGAGCTCTCCGGAGTCGGGGCGCCAGTACTCGTACCGAAGGCGAGGAGAGACCGCCCAGCCGCTGCTCCCCACGATCCCGAGAGGGGCGCCCCGGACGACCCGCTGACCGCGCCGGACGTCGACGCGGCCCAGATGGCCGAAGATCGTCGCGCCGCGCGCGCCGTGAGAGAGCACGACGACGCTGCCGAGCTGCCAGAGGGCGCCCACTCCCCGGCGCACGGTTCCCGCAAACGCCACGACGCCCTCGCCCGGCGCCACGACCACGGAGCCCGCCGGAGCGGCGATCTCGACCCCCGAGAGGAACTCTTCTTCCCCGGTCCAGGGCGAGCGGCGCGGCCCGAAATATGCGGCCGGCTCGAACACGGCCTGGCCGAGCGGAAGGATAGCGGGCACCTCGCGGGGCAGCGAGGGATCCGTCCCTTCACGCGCAGCCAGAAGCGCGAAGCCTCTCTCGAGAGCCCGAAGGTACGACGGAAGGCGTTCGGCCACGTGGTCGAGGGTGTCTTCCCCGAGAAGAGGATGCTCGGGCCCGAGAACTCGCGGCCAGGCCGCGGGCGCGATCCCGTAGAGAAACGCGATGCGGTTCATGAGGTCCGCGCTCGACCGCGCGCGCTGGCGAAGGTCCGCCGCGAGACGACGCACCGCCTGTTCGTCGGCGCGGAGAGCCACCGATTCCCGGCGCGCAAAGTCCCGGTCGAGAACCCGCTCGAGCCGCAGCGCCACGGCCGGAACGGTGAACCAGAGGGAGACCGCGAGGAAGGCGAGCGCGGCGGCGGCTCCGGTCAGCGCGCGCTTGCCGGCCGGCCCGACCGACAGGGTTCGAACGGTCCCGCGGCTCGATCCCGGGTGGAACTGGAGCTGCACGTCATCGCCCTCCGAGCGCCACGTCGGCCGTGGAGGTGCTGAGAACGCCGAGCGACCGGCGATCGGACGAGAGTCCCATGCGCTTGGGCACGAAGCTTCGGTCGAGCGAGAAGCGCACAACGGCGGGAGCGCCCGCCGCCGTGATGCGGACCGCGGTCGCATGTCCGGGGGGAAGAGCGCCGGACAGGATGCGGCCGCCCGACCGCGACTCGAAGGCGACGGGCTGGCCGGACGGGCCGAAGTTCGCGAGCCCGAGGCGGAGCGTTTCGTGAGGCGGGACGAAGACCGCGAAGCGCCGGCGCGTCCATCGAAAGGCCCCTCCCGGACCCGTCTCGAGAGAGTGGAATCCGATTCGCGGCGCGTAGCGGAAGGCCTCGGCGGGAGATCCGGTCGCGGCGATGGCGACGAGAGCGGCGGCGCCGTACGCGACCGTCGCCGCAAGACCCAGTTTCCGAACGGCGGTCCCCGGCTCGGCGCTGGCCGGCGCCGCGCTCACCGCCGCCAGAAGGAAGAAAAAGAGAGCGACGTCGGGCGCGAGCCAGTGAGAGCCGGCGGCGAGCGCCGCGAGGAACACCACGACGGAAATCCCCGCGGCCGCGGTCTTCGGCTCCGCGGCGGAATCGCGGGCGTTGCGCCACGACTGGCGCGCGAGCGCGAGAACGGCGGCGGCCGTCACCAGGAAACCCAGGGCCCCCGTTTCGGCGAGAGCCTGCACGTATCCGCTTCCGGGGTTGTCGCGGGAGGACAAAGAGCGGCCCTCCTCGGCGAGCAGGTCCGGCAGCTCCCACGAGAACGCTCCCATCCCGGCGCCCGCAATCGGATGGCGGAGGAAGAGCCGTCCGGCCGCACGCCAGAGGACGGGCCGGGCCGAAACGCGGAATTCGAGGGGAAGCGAGGGGTCGAACGTCTGAACGACCCGGGCGCCCGCGCTGCCCGCCGACAGCGCCATTCCCGCCGCGCCCGCCGCGAGGACGACGAGAGCCGCGGCCACGGCCACCCGCGCGCGGCCCGAAAACGCGGGCGCGAACAGGAGCAGCACGAAACTCCCCGCGGCGATGGCGAACCCGCTGCGCGATCCGGAGACGAGCAGACCGGCGGCGAGCAGAACGGAGAGCACGAGCGGCGCTCCGGGCCGCCGAGTCGGTGTCCTGACCGCCGAGGCCACGGCGGCGAGCAGGCCGAGCGCGCAGAGAAGGCCCAGGGAATTCGGATCGACCGCTCCCCCCTCGAGCCGTCCCGTCAATTTCCAGTACGGTCCGGCGCGCGACGGCAACGCGCCCGCTCGCTGCAGAACCGCCGTCAGGGAGGAGAGGGCGATCCCGGCGAGACAGGCCGAGTGGGCCGCGCGCCGCGCCGCCTCTCCCGCGCGGCGGAGCAGAAAATAGAACGCCGCGCCTCCCGCGAGGGCCGCGAACGCGAAGAGCGTCTCCTTGAGCGCCGTCGCATCCGACAGGCCGTCTCGATTGACGGCACGGCCGAAAAGGCCGCGGAGCGCCGCCCAAAGAGTCACGGCGCGCCCCGCGGCGAGGAGCGTCGCGAGAGACCAGACGGCGAGAAGGGCGCGCAACGCGGGATCCGCCCTCGCCGGGCGGGGCGCGCTCTCGAAATCGTAGATGAAGCGGAAACACCACCCGGCGGCCAGGCCCGAAAGGAGAACTCCCGGCCATGTCACGGGGTCGGCGCCCCCCGCGGTGCGCGCGAGGAGGCCGACACACGGAAAGACGAAGCCGAAGAGCGCGATGCCGCGGGCGGGCGAGGCCGCGGCGCAGAGCGCGATCACGACGGCGAGCGCGAGAACCGGAAGCCGGTCTCGCGATCCCGGCGGGAAGCCCGCCGTCAGGAGAATCGCTCCGGACGCCAGCGCCGCCAGGAAGAGGAGCACGCGAACGGGCGTGCCCGGAGAGGGGGGATAGGGAGCGAGTGTCTTCACCGTTCGGTCGATTTCATTCGCGCCGCGCGCTGACAACCGTAAGGGGTGAAAGGGAGCGCAGAACTGACAACTGAAAACCGAGAATTGAGAATTGAGAACTGAAATACGACTGACAACTGAAAACCCTCCGGATCAATCCCGGTGGTATTCCTGAAGCGACGCCACCCCCGTCCGCTCCTCCTGAAGCGCGCGGATGCCTTCGACGGCGGCCGCCGAGGCGGACAGGGTCGTGAGACAGGGAATCCCGAGCGCCAGCGCCGCGGCGCGGATGGCCGCCTCGTCGTAGTGGGACGCGCCGCCTAGGGGAGTGTTGATCACGAGCTGAATCCTTCCGGCCCGCATTTCCTCGACCGCATTCGGGTGCCCCTCGTTGACCTTGAAGACGCGCTCGGCGGGGATTCCGGCAGCGGCGAGCGCCGCCGCGGTGCCCTCCGTCGCGCACAACGCGAACTTCAGATCCGCGAGCTCCCGCGCAATCGGAAGAAGCGACGCTTTGTCATACGGATTGACGGTCAAAAACGCCCGCCCTTCCGTAGGCAGATGGGTTCCAACGGCCGCGCAGGCCTTCGCAAAAGCGTCGCCGAAGCGGGGCGAGATCGCCATCACCTCGCCCGTCGACTTCATCTCGGGGCCGAGCAGCGTGTCCTCGCCGGGGAACTTCTTGAAAGGAAAGACGGGAGCCTTTATGAAGAAGTCGACGGGGTCGCGCTCTTCGGGAAGCCCGAGGGACGCCAGGGTCCGGCCCGCGGCGAGCAGAGCGGCCGCTCGCGCCATCGGAACGCCGATCGCCTTGGAGACGAACGGGACCGTCCTCGAGGCGCGGGGATTCACTTCGAGCACGTACAGCGTCTTTCCCTGCGTGGCGAACTGGATGTTCATCAGCCCGCGGACCTCGAGCGCGACGGCGAGCCGTCTCGTGGCCTCTCGAATCTCGGCGAGCTGCTCCGGGCCGACCTTCCAGGCAGGCAGGACCGAGAACGAGTCGCCCGAATGGATCCCCGCTTCCTCGATGTGCTGCTGGATGCCGCCGATCCACGTGTCCTTCCCGTCCGAAAGCGCGTCGACGTCGTACTCGAACGCGTCGTCTAAAAACCGGTCGATCAGCACGGGGTGTTCGGGCGAGCTCTCCCGCGCCGACGCCATGTAGCGCGTCAGATGCGCGTCGTCGAAGACCACGGCCATCGCGCGGCCGCCGAGCACGTAGGAGGGCCGCACCATGATCGGATATCCGATCCGGTGGGCGGCCTCGAGAGCCTCCTCGCCGGTCCGCGCCTCTGCGTGCTCCGGAGCGCGGAGGCCGAGGCGGCCCAGGAGCTTTCCGAAGCGTCCGCGGTCTTCCGCGAGGTCGATCGACTCGGGCGAGGTGCCCATGATGGGATAGCCGGCCGCCTCCAGGGCGCGCGCGAGCTTCAACGGGGTCTGCCCCCCGAACTGCACGAGCACGCCGTCGGGCTTCTCGTTGTCGAGGACCGCGGAAACGTCTTCGAACGTCAGGGGCTCGAAGTAGAGCCGGTCGGACGTGTCGTAGTCGGTCGAGACCGTCTCCGGATTGCAGTTGATCATCACGGTCTCGAACCCCGCCTCGGACAGCGCGTAGCAGGCGTGGACGCAGCAGTAGTCGAACTCGATCCCCTGCCCGATGCGATTCGGGCCTCCCCCCAGGACGACGATCTTGGGCCGGTCCGTGCGGACCGACTCGTTCTCGTCCTCGTACGTCGAGTAGAAATAGGGCGTCTCCGCTTCGAACTCCGCGGCGCACGTGTCGATCGTCTTGTAGACCGGAAGGACGCCGGTCCTGCGACGCGCCTCCCGGACGGCCGCCTCGCCGCACTCGAGCGCGCGGCCCATCGACCGGTCGGAGAGGCCCAGACGTTTGGCCCGCCACAGGTCCCCCCGGGTGAGGTCTTCGATGCGCCGCCCGCGCAGGCTTTCTTCCTCCTCCACCATCCGGCGGACGGCGTCCAGAAACCACGGGTCTATCCGCGTGTGCTCCGCGATCTCCTCGAGCGACATCCCGGCGACGAACGCCCGGCGCAGATGGAAGATCCGCTCCCACGTCGGGACTCTCAGCCCCGCGAGAAGGTCCTCGCGCGGCATCGGAGCCCCGCCGTCATCGAGGCCGTCGCGGCCGATCTCGAGAGATCGGATCGCCTTCCCCAACGCCTCGGCGAACGTCCGTCCGATGGCCATCGCCTCGCCCACGGATTTCATCTGGATCGAGAGACGCGTGTCCGCGCGGGGAAATTTCTCGAACGCCCACCGGGGGATCTTGACGACCACGTAGTCGAGCGAGGGCTCGAAGCAAGCCGGGGTCTTCTTCGTGATGTCGTTGGGGATCTCGTCCAAGTGATAGCCCACCGCGAGCAGGGCGGCGATCTTGGCGATCGGGAAACCGGTGGCCTTGGAGGCGAGCGCCGAGGAGCGCGAAACGCGCGGATTCATTTCGATGACGACGCGCCGACCGGAGACCGGATCGACGGCGAACTGGATGTTCGATCCGCCGGTGTCCACGCCGATCTTCCGGATCACCGCCTTCGCCTCGTCGCGCATCTCCTGGTACTGCCGGTCGGAGAGCGTCATCTGGGGCGCCACGGTGATCGAGTCCCCGGTGTGCACGCCCATCGCGTCGAAGTTCTCGATCGAGCAGATGATGATGACGTTGTCCGCGGTGTCGCGCATCACCTCGAGCTCGAATTCCTTCCAGCCCTCGACGGACTCCTCGATCAGGACCTCGTGGACGGGGGACTCGGACAGGCCGAAGGCGATGTTGGCGTCGAATTCCTCGGGGGTCCGCGCCCATCCGCCGCCCGATCCTCCCAGGGTGAAGGAGGGGCGGATGACGACCGGCAATCCGATCTTCGCGACGATCGCCTCGGCCTCTTCCCGGCTGCGCGCCGTGCCCGAGCGCGGGACCTGGGCGCCGATCTCGAGCATCGCCTGTTTGAACAGCTCGCGGTCCTCGGCCAGGCGCACCGCGTGCTCGTTGGCGCCGATCAGCTTGACGCTCCACTTGTCGAGGATCCCGCGATCGGCGAGCGCGAGCGCCAGGTTCAACGCCGTCTGCCCTCCCACCGTGGGAAGGATGGCGTCCGGACGCTCCTTCTCGACAATGAGCTCGAGGTACTCGGGCGTCAGGGGCTCGACGTAGGTGGCGTCCGCGAGCTCGGGATCCGTCATGATCGTGGCGGGATTGGAGTTGACGAGAATGACCCGGTACCCCTCTTTCCGGAGGGCCCGGACTGCCTGCGTGCCGGAGTAATCGAACTCGCTGGCCTGCCCGATGACGATGGGGCCCGAACCGATGACGAGGATCGACTCGATGTCGGTCCGTCTGGGCATCAGCCGCGGCCCGGGCCGGGGCAATCGGGAAATGAATTCATCGGGCGGGCGGGGAGTTTATCCCGTTCAAGGGAGCGCGCGGATCGCGCGGATCGGGATGAGAGGCCGCCCGGCCCGTGGCGGCCGAACCA
>JBDUBP010000150.1:0-12105 GCA_040004075.1 Acidobacteriota bacterium
TCGCGAAGGACACCGCCGAGGTGACGTATCCCGCGGCCAGGACGAGCGCGATGGCCGCCGAATGGCTGTTCGCCAAAGGCGACTGCATCGCCGTCCACCAGGCGATCGCGACGATGGGCACGATCCAGAGGAGCTCGTAGGCGCCGGTGCCGGCGCGCTCGTCCCGGAACCGCCGCACGCCCCGCAGGAGGAACAGGACGTGGGCGAGAAGGGCGATGTGGAGAAGGAAGACGAACGACCGGGTCTCGGCGACCATCGGGATGGCGAGCTCGAGCCCCAGTCCGCAGAGAAGGAAGGCCCAGGAGGCGATCCAGTCCAGGAAAGCCCGCCGGCGGATCTTCTTGTAGAGAAGCAGAAACAGCAGAAACAGCAGGACCGTCCCTGCCGCCTGAATGAGCAAGGAAAATTGATAAACCGGCATCGAGTTTGGTTGGCGATCCTTTTGTCGGCCGGAATCTTACCCGTTGAAGGAGCCCGGAGATAGCCCGGATTGCTCCCCGCCGCGAAAGCGCGATACAAAAGCGACATGCGCCGCCTCGAACCGGGAACCGACGCGCAGGGCAGAGAGGTGGCGGTCGTCGCCGCTTCGGCGGCGCGCGCGCGGGCGGCGGCCCTGTGGCTGGCGGCCGCTCTTCCGGGCGTGCGCCTCCGTCCGTTCTCTCTGTCCGGCTACTGCTCGCGCCAGGGCGCTCCTCTCCCTCTCGTGCTGGCCGCGGCCGGCGCCGACCGCGAGGCCGACCGCGGATTTCTTCTCGCCGCGCGCGAACGCCTCCTCTGGCCCGCGGCCTCGGGAGACCTGTACGACGCGATTGCCGGAGTGCTCACGCACCTGCCCGCCCGCCGGCGCGCCCCGTCGCGGAATCGCGGCCCCTCAACGGCGCTGCTCCTCGAAGGAAGTGTCAGTGCTGAACGCGTCCGCTCGGCGCTGCGCTCCTCCGCGCGCCACTGGATCGTCGAGCACGTCGGGCGCGTGCGCCTCTCCGCCGCAGAGATGGAGCGGCTCGCCGACGAGGGGGTGCGCTGGTCGGCGCTCCAGCCCGCGCGGCTCGTCGGGGTCGCCGACCCGGCGGGCGCCGCGTCCGGAATTTTCCCGCGCGGGACCCGCGTCTTCCGGCCCGCGCCGCTCAGCGCGGCGCCTTCTGGGTCGGTCAGCCGGGCCCCTTCGCGCTCAGGGCGGAGACATACACCTTCGAGTCGATGAAGAGCTCGAGAAGCGCGGCGTCGATCGAGCCGCGCTTCGCCTCCTCGCGGAGGATGTCGAGCGCGCGGTCGTCCGGGACGGCGGACTTGTACGGCCGGTCGCGGGCGGCCAGCGCGTCGTAGATGTCGCTGATCGTGATGGCGCGGACGGGCAGGGGGATGCCGGAACCCTGCAGCCGGCGAGGGTAGCCCGAGCCGTCCAGCTTTTCGTGGTGCGCGTAGGCCCACTCCGGGACCCGGGACAGGTCCGAGGTCCAGGGGATACGCGACAGGAATTGAAACGTCGACGTCACGTGGGATTCGATCTCCAGCCGCTCTGCCGCCGTGAGGCTGCCCTTCGGAATCGAGAGGTAGTTCACTTCCTCCGGTTCGAGAACGGGGCGGAGCGTTCCCGAGGAATCGCGATAGCGGACTTTCGCGAGCCCGAGGACCTCCGAGCTGACGTCCGCCGACAGGAGCGTCGGCTCGTCGGCGTTCGCGACGAGTCCCCAGGCCTTCTCGAGAAGGGCGACGCGTCCGGCGAGAACGTCCGCGACCTTCCCGTCGGGCCAGCGCTCGCGGGCCGCGCTCTCCCAGACCTCGGCCGCGGCCGACAGGATCGCCTGATCGATCCGCGAGCGGATGAGCGCGGCGATGCCCACCGGCAGCTTGCGCGCCTTGACGAGAATCTGCTCGCGGACGCCGACCTTCCCGAAATCGTGCAGCACGGCGGCATACCGAAGCTCCCGAAGCTCCTCCCGGCTGATGCGAACGCCGGCGTACGGCCCGTCCGTCGCGGCATCGACCCGTTCCGCCAGCGCGCAGGCCAGCAGGGCGACGCGCTCCGAGTGGCCGGACGTCGTCGGATCACGCTGCTCGATCGCGGTCACGCTCGCCTCGACGAATCCCTCGAAGAGGCGCCGGATGCTCTCGGACAGGCGCCGGTTCTCGACCGCGACCGCCGCCTGCGCGGCGAGGGATTTCGCGATCTCTTCGTTGTCCGCGTCGAAGGGGACAACCTCCATGTGGATGACGGCGGTCCCGGCGCCCTCGGGGATGGTGCGTCGGATCCGATTCAGGAGCTGGAGGACGCCGATCGTCTTTCCAGACGGCGTCGTCATGGGAACGGCCAGCATGGTGCGCGACCGGTATCCGTGCTCCCTGTCGAACGCCCCGTCGAACCGATACGGCGCCTCGGGCGGGATGGCGCCGACGTCGGGAAGATTCAGGTGCTGGCCCGTCTCCGCGACGAAGCCCGCGATCGACGCCCGATCGAGGGGAAGGGTCCTCTCGACGAACTGGAACCGCACCGAGTCGTTCTGCGCGCGGACGATCTTGAGGCGGTAAGGACTCGCCTCCTCGACGAGATAGAGACTCCCCGCGTCCGCGGCCGTCAGAGCCCGGGCGCTCGATAAAATCTGCTCGAGCAGTTGCTCGTGGTCCCTCTCGTCGGAAAGCGCGATGCCGACGTCCACGAGGGACCGGATCTCCAACGTGCGATCGGAGAGTTCCCGGCGGGCGCGCGCCGACCGCGCCCGGTCTTCGAGCACGCGGAAAAGCGACCGGACCGCCCGCGCGAGGTGCTCCGAAGAGGCGCCCTCGGGAAGCGAAAAATAGAGGCGGGCGGACCAGAACGGGTCGATGTCGCCGGGACGTTCCCCTACGAGGAGCACGCCGATCCGATCGGCCGCGGTGCCGACGGACGCCGGCGGCGCCCCGTCGAGCGCCCGGGCGAGGGAAGCGTCGTACAGGACGACGGCGACCTCGTTCTCCGCGAGGCGCCAGTCGAAGGAGAACCGCCGGGGCTCGAGCTTCTCGTCGGGCAGGTGAAAAAGAAGCTCCGCGACCGGGCGGCCATGGAGGACCACCCGCCGGAACCCGCTCGGCTGGCCGGGAGGCATGTGAGTTGAGAGTTTAGAGTCAAGAGTTCAGAGTCGATACCGCTTTATTTTCTGACTCTCAACTCTCGACTCTCAACTCTCAAATTTTCCCAGATCCTCCCTCAGCTCCTCGACGGTCTCCGGCGCCAGGGGGACACGGGCCTGGTACCCCGCGTGGTCCACTTCGACGTCGGCGCGGCCCGTGTGCGCGAGCGCCGTTCGGCCTTCGTCGCCGAGCGCGAAGCGGATGTAGTGAACGGCCGGGATCCGATCCTCGCGGCGATGTCCTGCCGCAAACCGCGCCGGGAAGAGAAGGTTCTCCGAGCGCAGGAAGAGCTTGCCCGGCTCCTCGAGCCCCACCATGCGGTCGAGGGCCGGCTGGATCTGCGCGGGCTCGGTGACCTCGATGAACAGGGTCGCGGCGACTTCTCCGGCGTCCGGCAACAGCTCGTTGTAGACGTCGAGCTCCTCCTGCACCTTCTGCGGACGGACGATCCTCTCGATCCGCAGCCTCTCCTGGATCTGGAAGAGCACCGTGTCACGGTTCTCGAAGACGAGCGTCATGAGCGGACCGAGCGCGACGCGGCGCCGCTTCTTGCGCTCCATGACCTTGCGGTGGAAATCCGGCCGCGCAATCTCGTACTCCGGCAGGTTCAGAACCTCGTCGAACGAAATCGGTTTCACGGGGGCCTCTTCTCAGTCCGCCTCGACGGAAAGGCCGTAAGCCTCCGCCAGGATCTGCACGGGATGTTTCGCGGTTCGTCCCGTGCCCTGGCGGATCTGGATCGCCGCGCGCGGGCAGTCGGACGCGACGGTGTCGGGCAGGTGCCGGCGCACCTCCTCGAAGACGGGCTCTCCGACCCTCATGGAGAGAGGAAAGTACTCGGTCTTCATGCTCCACGTCCCGTCGTGGCCCGTGCACTTCTCGACCGTCAGCACTTCGGCGCCCGGGATCAGGGCGAGCAGGTCCCGCGACGAGAACCCGATGTCCTGGACCTTCAGATGACACGCGAACTGGTAGAGAACCCGGCCGGGGCTCCGCGGGAAATCGAGCGCGAGACGGCCCTCGGCGTGGCGCCGCATCAGGTATTCAGAGACGTCGAAGGTGGCGGCGGAGACCGCGTGCGCGGATGGATCCTTCGAGAGGAGGGGGTACTCCTTCTTGAGCGTCAGGCTGCAGGTCGGGCCGGGCACGACGATCGAGTAGCCGGCGCGGGCGAAGGGGAGGAACGCGGCGACGTTGTCGATGCGGCACTCGTCGGCCGAATCGATATCGCCGCTCTCGAGAAACGGCATCCCGCAGCAGCGCTGGCGGGGAACCGCGACGTCGCAGCCGTTCTTCTCCAGGACCGAGACGGCGGCGCGGGCCACGTCGGGGGCGTTGTAGTTCAGGGAGCACGTCACGAACAGCGCGACCCGGTCGGCGCCGTCGCCCGCCAGCGGCTCCATACGGCCGCCCCGCTCCTTCCACCAGGAGAGGAACGACCGAGAGGCGTAGGACGGCAGGAGCCGGTCGCGGTGGACGCCGAGCGTCTTCTCCAGGAGGACGCGGGCGAATCGCGTCTCGTTCACGGCGTTCACGACGGGAGACGCCTTCGTCGCCAGCATGCCGACGGCGTCGGCCGAGGCGAGCACACGCTCGCGGAACGCAGGCTTCCCGCCGCTCGCCACCCGCGCGGCGCGGTCGCGGAAGACGAGCCGCGGGACGTCCACATGAGAGGGGTGGGGCGGATAGTACGGGCAGTGGGGGGTGCAGAGCTTGCACTCGTAGCAGAGGTCGGAGAACCCGGCCAGGTCCGCCGCGTTGAGGCGGTCCGCTGCCCCGTCGACTTCCGGGCGGTCGAGCGCCCGGAAGAGGACGTCGAAGGACGGACACAGGTTGGAGCAGAGGCGGCACGTGTGACAGATGTCGGCGACGCGGCGCAGTTCCTTCTCGACCGCCGAAGGATCGAAGAAGCCGGGAGCGGATGAATTCAACATGGATTCGGCGTTGCCCGATTCGAGCGTGGACGCGAGATCGCGAGCCTCCCGATCCGGAAATACCGGCGCATCGCGCCGGTGCTCCGAACCACGGCGGCGGCGGCGACGACGGAACGCAACAAAGCCGGGTCCGTACGAACCCGGCGGTGCGGGACCAGTCCGAACTCAGCCGCCGGCCGCGGTCGCGCGGCGGCGTCCGCTCGTGGCCTGAGCGAAAAGGTCGTAGCGATCGAGGTTCATGACTTTGTTCCAGGCAGCCACGAAGTCATGCACGAACTTCTCCTTCGCGTCGTCGCTTGCGTAGGCCTCCGCCAGCGCCCGGAGCTGAGAGTGTGCGCCGAAGACGAGGTCGACGGCCGTGGCGGTCCACTTGAGCTCGCCCGTAACGCGATCGCGACCCTCGTACACGTTCTCTTCCGAGGCCGACGGTCTCCACGCCGTGCGGATGTCGAGCAGGTTCACGAAGAAGTCATTGGTGAGCGCCTCCGGCCGCGCGGTGAAGACGCCGTGCTTCGACTGCCCGAAATTGGCTTTCAAGGCGCGCATGCCGCCGACGAGAACCGTCATCTGCGGCGCGGTCAGCTTCAACAGGTTGGCGCGGTCCAGAAGATGCGTTTCCGGCGACAGCGGGTCTCCCGCGCGCATGTAGTTGCGGAACCCGTCGGCAGCCGGTTCGAGGACGGCAAACGTCTCCACGTCGGTCTGCTCCTGCGATGCGTCCGTACGGCCCGGCGCAAACAAAACGGTGACGCCGTGCCCGGCGTTACTCGCCGCCTGCTCGACCGCGGCGCATCCGCCGAGGACGATCAGGTCGGCCAGCGAAACCTTCCTGCCGCCGGACTGTGAGCCGTTGAAGTCCTGCTGGATCTGCTCGAGGGACTTCAGCGCCTTCGCGAGCCGCGCCGGTTCGTTGGCCTCCCAGTCCTTTTGCGGCGCGAGCCGGATCCGTGCTCCGTTGGCGCCGCCACGCTTGTCGGTGCCGCGGAAGCTCGCCGCGGCCGACCACGCAACGGACACGAGATCGGGGATGGACAGGCCCGAGGC
Organism: Acidobacteriota bacterium; assembly: GCA_040004075.1. GTDB lineage: Bacteria > Acidobacteriota > Thermoanaerobaculia > UBA5066 > Gp7-AA6 > JALYUA01. Next base: position 6,084 of record JBDUBP010000150.1, read on the forward strand.
GAGGATCTTCTTCTTGAGAGCAGCGATGTCCTGCTCGCCGATCAGCTCATGGTCGACTTCCGGAACGGGGTCCTGCCACAGCTGCGGCTCCGGAACCCAGGGGCCGAGATAGCGCGACCGGGGGCCCATGTCGCGGTGAAGCAGCTTGAACCAGGCCTTCGCGAAAGCGGCGGCGAGCTGGTCCGGATTCTCGTGAAAGCGCTTCGCGATGGGTGCGTAGATCGGATCCACCTTCAGCGACAGATCCGTCGTCAGCATCATGGGCGCATGCCGCTTCGACGGGTCGTGGGCGTCCGGCACCGTGCCCTGGGCCTCGGGATTCTTCGGTTTCCACTGCTTCGCCCCCGCGGGGCTCGTCGTCAGCTCCCAATCGTAGTTGAACAGGTTCTCCAGGAAGCCGTTGTCCCACTTCGTCGGCTCGTTGGTCCACGCCCCGTCGAGGCCGCTGGTGATCGTGTGGGATCCCTTCCCGCTGCCGTACTTGTTCGTCCAACCGAGGCCTTGCTGCTCGATCGGCGCGGCCTCGGGCTCCGGACCGATGTTGTCGGTGGCCGGGCCGGCGCCATGATTCTTACCGAACGAATGCCCGCCGACGATGAGCGCCACCGTCTCCTCGTCGTTCATCGCCATGCGGCCGAAGGTCTCGCGGATGTCGCGAGCGGCCGCCAGAGGATCCGGGTTGCCTCCGGGCCCTTCCGGATTGACGTAGATCAGGCCCATCTGCACGGCGCCGAACGGACGGCCGAGCTCCCGGTCGCCGCTGTATCGCTCGTCTCCGAGCCATGTGTCCTCCGGACCCCAGAAGATGTCCTCGGGCTCCCAGACGTCGGGGCGGCCGAAGCCGAAGCCGAACGTCTTGAACCCCATCGATTCCATCGCCACGTTGCCGGCCAGGACCAGCAGATCGGCCCAGGAGATCTTCTGCCCGTACTTCCGCTTGACCGGCCAGAGCAGCCGGCGCGCTTTGTCGAGGTTCGCGTTATCGGGCCAGCTGTTCAAGGGCGCGAATCGCTGTTGGCCTTCGCCGCCGCCGCCGCGGCCGTCGGCGATCCGGTACGTGCCGGCGGCATGCCACGTCATGCGGATGAAGAGCGGGCCGTAGTGCCCGTAGTCGGCCGGCCACCAGTCCTGCGACGTCGTCATCACCTCGACGAGATCCCGCTTCAGGGCATCGAGGTCTAGGGACTCGAACTGTTCCGCGTATTCGAAGTCCTCCTCCATCGGATTGGAAAGGTGAGAGTGGTGATGCAGCACCGAGAGGTCCAGCTGATTGGGCCACCAGTCTTTGTTCGTCCTCGGCCGACCCCGCTTGGGGGTCGGGGCCGGAATTACAGGGTTCTCGCTTTCGCTCACGCTCGTAGTGTGTTCCTTGTCAGGCACGTCGATCGTTCTCCTTTCTAGGGTCTTCTTCTCCGGGCTCGTTCCTCTCGGCCGATGTCATGGCGCCGCGCCGAACCGACGGTCTTCCTCGGAAGGAGCTCGGGCCACTCGATCTTCATCCTCTAACCCGAGCGCGGCTCTCTGCCGAGACAGTTCTGGGTGCGTTCGGCTGTTCCGCAGTTCAGGCATCGATTCCCTCTCCTCCGTCTCTCCGGCTCCGGCGGCACTTCCGGCAGAGGCCGACGAACTCCAGGACTCTCGTCTCGATCCGATGCCCGCGCGCGCGCAGCGGCCGCTCCGACGAGATCGCCTCCGGCGCGCGCTCGACGTCGAGGAGAAGCCCGCACGAACGGCAGACGAAGTGATCGTGCGGCTCGACGTCGGCGTCGTATCGCGTCGTGCGGCCGCGGGTCCACGTCTTCACTCTTCCTTCGGCGACGAGCAGCTGCAGGTTGCGGTACACGGTGCCCAGCGAAACGCGCGGCATCGCCCGCCGGACCCGCTCGTATACCCACTCCGCCGTGGGGTGCGAGTCGGTTTGCGCCACGGCCCGATAAACGAGCCGCCGCTGTCTCGTCTCCCGCCGCCGGATCGCGCTCGGAACCGCTGCAGACATATCAGGAACGAATCCTATTACGACTCCGGGTGGTGGCGGGAACGGATGCGATGACGGACGCGAAGCAATTACGGTCCCTGTACAATCGCGCTCCTTGGAAACGGACGTCATTCCACCGCGCGGCGGGGCGGAGCAGTCGAGGGACTTCCCGCTCGGGATCGCCGGCTTCCACTATCAGGATCTTCACCGCGAGGACCGGCTGGCAGACCTCGACGCGGCCTTCCTGCGCGAGCTGGCCGCGCAGGACGCCGCGCTGGCGGACCGGCTCTCCGCCTACCGCCGCGATCCGGCGGCGTTCGACCCGCTCTCCCGATCCCGGATTCTGATCGAGGGAGGTCGCGCCGTGGGAGCCTTCGTCGCGCGGCTCTTCGGCGTCGAGCGCGAGTGGCGGGCGCAAATCGAGACCGCGCAGCCCGAGGCGGTTCTCTTCCGTTTCCGGAGGGACTTCGTGCAGCGCCGGGCCGTCAAGGCGGTCCTTCCGCCTCCGGGCTCGCCGCAGGCGAGAGCCCTCGAGGAGAGGGGAAGGGCGGTCGAGCGCCTTCTCCACCCGGAGCTGCCGTGGCGGGAAGACCCCGAGCTCGCCACGGCGCGGCTTGGGGCAGGCCTGCTCGACCTCGAGGCGGACTTTCTCGCGGCTCTCCGGCAGAAGAAGCTCCCGGAGATTCCGACGGCCGCGCGCCTTCGCGCCGCCGAGCTCGCCCGCCGCGCCGCCCAGCTGCCCCCCGAGGCGGGGCTCCCCCCCGCCGGCGAGGGCGACGAGGGCCTGCTCTCCTTCCTCGAGTCGCTCGTCGCGACCTATGCCGCCTGGACGAACCTCCAGCGGACGGACCCCGTCCTCAAACGGGCCGTGCGGGAGTGGGCGAGCCTCCGGCTCCCGGAGCCTCTGAACTACTCGGCGCTCGTCGAGACGGAACGGCCCAACCCCGCCCTGCCCGAAGAACGCGTGGGACCGCACCACCGGCGGCGACGGCGCGACGGATTCGGCCTGACCGACCCGCGGATGACCCTTCGGGAGGTCCTCGGCGAAACCCACTACTGCCTCCTCTGTCACGAGCGCGAGAAGGACTCCTGCTCGAAGGGCTTTTTCGACACGAAGACGGACACGTTCCAGAAAAACCCCCTCGGAGTTCCGCTCCCGGGCTGCCCGCTCGACGAGAAGATCTCCGAGATGCACGCGCTGCGGCGCGACGGAGACTCGATCGGCGCCCTCGCTCTGGTCTGCATCGACAACCCGATGTGCCCCGGAACGGGACACCGCATCTGCAACGACTGCATGAAGGGGTGCATCTTCCAGAAGCAGGAGCCCGTCAACATCCCGCAGATCGAGACGGGCGTCCTGTCGGACGTCCTCTCGCTTCCGTGGGGAGTCGAGATCTACGGGCTCTTCACCCGCTGGAACCCGCTGTCGCCGCCGCGCCCTCACGCGCTCGCCTACAACGGGCGGAAGGTGCTGGTCGTCGGCCTCGGCCCCGCCGGCTACACGCTCGCGCACTACCTGTTGAACGAGGGATTCGGCGTCGTCGGAATCGACGGCCTGAAGATCGAGCCGCTGCCGGCCGACTTGACGGGCGCCGACGGGCAGGGCATCCGTCCGATCCGGGACTGGTCCGAGATCGAGAGACCGCTCGACCGCCGGCCGCTCGCGGGATTCGGCGGGGTCTCCGAGTACGGAATCACCGTGCGCTGGGACAAGAACTTCCTGACGCTGATTCACCTGACGCTCTCCCGCCGGCGGCGGTTCCTGGCTCTGGGCGGCGTCCGGTTCGGAGGCACGCTGACGGCGGAGCAGGCGTTCGACCAGGGGTTCCATCACATCGCGATCGCGGCGGGCGCGGGGCGACCCACCATCATCGGGATGAAGAACAACCTCGTCCGGGGGGTGCGAAAGGCCTCCGATTTTCTGATGGCCCTTCAGCTGACGGGGGCCTTCAAGGAAGAGGCGATCGCCAACCTGCAGGCGGAGCTGCCCGCCCTGGTCATCGGCGGGGGGCTGACGGCGATCGACACGGCGACGGAGCTGCTGGCGTACTACCCGATCCAGGTCGAAAAGGTGCTCTCGCGCTACGAATCGCTGGTCGCCGAGCGCGGCGAGGTGGCCGTCCGAACGCCATTCGACGCGGAAGAGCGCGACATTTTGGACCGCCTTCTCCAGCACGGCACCGCGATCCGCCGCGAGCGGGAGCGCGCGCGCCTCGCCGGCGAAGCGCCGGACTTCGCGCGGCTGTGCCGGCAGTGGGGCGGCGTCTCGATCGTCTACCGGCGCGCCATGGAAGAGTCCCCCGCGTACCGGCTGAACCACGAGGAGATCATCAAGGCCTTCGAAGAGGGGATCTCCTTCATCGAGGGGCTCGAGCCGGTGGAGGCCATCGCGGACGGCCACGGCCATCTCCAGTCGGTCCGCTTCCGGCGGTCGGGGGAAGGGGACGTCGTCGAGATCCCGGCCCGATCGTGCCTCGTGGCCGCGGGAACGACTCCGAACATCACGTACGAGAAGGAGTGGCCGGGCACATTCCGGATGGACGAGCGCCGGAGGTTCTTCCTCCCGCACCGCGCGGTGCCCGACGGCGTGGGTGGCTGGCGGCTCGAGGCCGCGGCTTCGGACGACCAGGGCGCGTTCTTCACCGGATACGCGCGCGGCGGCCGGTTCATCAGCTTTTTCGGCGACAACCATCCCGCCTACAACGGCAATGTGGTCAAGGCGATGGCGTCTGCCAAGTACGGGTACCGGCCCGTGACGGACGTCGTGGGCGGTCCCCCTCCCGGAGGCAGCCTGCCGGCCGCGCCCCTTTCCGACTGGGACGACTTCCGCGGCCGGATGGAGGATCTTCTGACGGCACGGGTGCACGAGGTGCGGCGGCTGACCCCTACGATCGTCGAGGTCGTGGTGCGGGCGCCCGCCGCGGCGGCGAACTTTCAGCCGGGGCAGTTCTTTCGACTCCAGAACCTGGAAGCGGTCGCGCCCGTTGCGGGCGGCACCCCCCTGCTGATCGAGCCTCTCGCGCTGACCGGGGCGTGGGTCGACGCCGGGGAGGGGCTTCTCTCGATGATTGCCCTCGAGATCGGCGGCTCTTCGCGGCTGTGCGGCGCCCTCCGGCCCGGCGAGCCGGTTCTCGTCATGGGGCCGACCGGGAGCGCCACCGAGCTTCCCGAGAACGGCACCGTGCTGCTCTGCGGCGGCGGACTCGGCAACGCGGTTCTCTTCTCGATCGGGAAGAAGGCGCGACAGCTCGGAAACCGGGTGCTCTACTTCGCCGGATACAAGCGGGCCGAGGACTTCTACAAGCGCGAGGATATCGAAGCTGCCGCCGACGTCCTGGTTCTCTCGGTCGACCGGGGCGAGGACATCCCGGCGCGCCGCCCTTCCGACCGGCAGTTCGTCGGGAACATCATCGAATCGATGCTCGCCTACGCGGCGGGAAAGCTCGGACCGCAGGAGATTCGCTTATCCGACGTCGACCGTTTGATCGTGATCGGTTCGGACCGGATGATGGCCGCGGTCGCACGCGCGCGCCACGGTGCCCTCGCTCCGCACCTGAATCCGCGGCACATCGGGATCGGGTCGATCAACTCTCCGATGCAGTGCATGATGAAAGAGGTCTGCGCCCAGTGCCTTCAGAAGCACATCGACCCGGCGACGGGGCGGGAGAAGGAGATCGTCTTCTCCTGCTTCAACCAGGACCAGGCGCTCGACGAGATGGACTGGGACAATCTCGCCGCGCGACTGCGCCAGAACACCGTCTCGGAAAAGCTGACCAACCTGTGGATCGACCGGCTGTTCGCCGCGGGGGACGTGGCAAGAATCTGAAGCCGGGAGCCGAGCGACCAACGGGAGCGAGACGGCCGCGATACTCCGCGGTCAACTAGATCGCGAAACGAAGGCGCTAGCGGATGGCGTCAGCGGTTCTCGTCTTCCTGGTCAGAGCGCTGAACGCTGAACGCTCGACCTCTCCCGCTACGGGACGTTCGCCAGGAACAGCAGATACGGATTGATCGCGAGGCCCTTTCGGAAGTTCGCGGTGTCTTCCG
>JBDUBP010000079.1:0-12099 GCA_040004075.1 Acidobacteriota bacterium
GAGCATGCCCTCGGTCTTCGCGAGCGAGAGGATCGAGTCCATCGAATCGCCGCAGCTGTTGATGAAGCAGGCGGAGCCCTGCGGCCGCGGCTCGATCCCGACGTTGAACCAGACCGGCGAGTTGAAGGAGGCCACCTGGTTGACGAGGATCGCGGTCAGCTCGTCGCGAAACGCCTCGCGGTCGGCGGCGGTCCGGAAGTAACCATCCTTCTCGCCATATCCCGTGATCGTGTTGGCGACCCGGCCGATCAGCTGCCGCACCGAGGTTTCACGGTCCGGGGACCCGGCCCGCCCGTGGAAGTACTTCTGCACGACGATGTTGGTCGCCGTCTGCGACCAGGATTTGGGAACCTCGACGTTCTTCTGCTCGAAGATCACCTCGCCTTTGTCCGAGGTGATCGCCGCCGTCCGCAGCTCCCACTCGATGGCGTCGAAGGGAGAGACGGACGCGTCGGAGTAGACGCGCCGGAAGGTCAGACCTCGAAGAGCCCGATGGGGTTGCGCCGACCCGGGGGACGCCGCCGTGCCCGATTCACCCGCCTGACCGCCCGTCGCCGCACTCGTCTGCTTCTCCGTCGCGCTCATCCCTTCGCCCCCTATTTTCTCGAGAGAAATGCTCCCGCCGCTGCGCAGAAAAACCGAGCCCCACCAGCCGATTTGCCTGTTTACACGTGTTCGCAGGAAGTTCGAATCGATTGAGAATCAGGTTAAAACCAGGAACAAAGGCTGTCAAGTAAAAACACAAGATGTGGTGGTTTGGGCCCAAAACTGCACTCGGAATGGTGGCACGACGCTTGCTGTTGGTACGGTGAGAAATAGGAGAATCGAACGTGAGCAGAAGCCAGACATCCCTCCGGAATCCTCTGAAAATCCGCGAAAAGTCCGTCTTCGAAGTGGACGATTCGCGGCTTGCCATCGGGGTCTTCACTCGCCCGCTTCTCGACCGGGAGGCGCGAAGCTTCCGGCGCGCCTGGGAGCAGGATCCGCTGCCCGGCTTCGATGAGTTCGAGCTCGGCCGCGAACGGATCTCCTTCGTCGCCGCTCCGGAAAATGTTTCGATCGCCTGGAAGTCGATCGACCGCCTTCTCGCGACCGCCACGGAGGACGTGCGCAAGGCGTCATGAGAGGGGCGGTAGGCGGTAGGCGGTAGGCGGTAGGCGGTAGGCGGTAGGCGGTAGGCGGTAGGCGAGAAAAGTTCGATCGGTTGAAAGAATTCCTCCTTTCGCGAGCTGATTTGTCCCAGCCGCAGAGCATCTCGATCTTCCCGAAAATTCCCCGTGGCCCGTTTCATCGTATATAGTTGCGCGATGCAACCTGATGCCGGCGGCGTACGCCAGGCAGGGGCGGGACCCTCCCCGGCGCTGCCGCGCCACGACCCGTCGCTGGCTGACGACGCGGAGCGATTCTCCCGCGCGCTCGAGGCGCTCGCCCGCGTGTACCAGCTCCAGGACCCCCGGCAGATCTGCTCGTACGGAATCAGCCTCACGGAGTGTTATGCGCTCGAGGCGGCCGTCGAACGGGGGCCGCTCACGGTCAATGCCGTCGCCGCCGCGCTCTCGCTCGACAAGAGCACGGCGAGTCGTGCCGTGGCATCTCTGAAGCGCAAGGGGTTCGTCGCCCGCAGGAACCACCCGCGGGACGGACGCGCCCTCGAAGTGTCCGCGACCGGCGCGGGCCTGCGGCTCTACCGGCGGATCCGGGAATCCGCGCGCGCGTGTCACCGGTCGCTCCTCGAGGAATTTCCGCCCGAGGTGCGTCGCGCGGCCGCGGCCCTGCTGCAGCGAATCGCCGCGGCGGACCGAGCCTGCGCTTCTGCCGGGAGCCAGTCCCCGCAGTGAGTCTTTCGATCGGCGAATCGCACGTTCGCATGAGTCATTAGTTGCACGTTGCAACAATCAACAGGAGTGAACACATGCTGATCCGGAAGAAGGCGCCGTGGGAACTCTCGGAAAGAGACACGACGCCGGAGCCGACGTTCCAGAATCGGCGGCAACTGATTCGGAGTCTCGGAGCGGGCGCGGGTCTCCTCGTCGCGCGCGGCGCCGGCGCCCTCGGCAAGCCCGCCCGCCCCGCTCCCGGGGCCGCGGTGTCCCGCATTCCGACGGCGGACCTCTATCCCGCCCGCCGGAACGAGGCCCACGTCATCGAAGAGAAGCTGACTCCCGAGACGGTCGCCGCCAGGCACAACGTCTTTGACGAGTTCGCGCTCGAACGGGATCGCGTGTGGAAGGCCTCGGCGGCGTTCTCCGCGCGTCCGTGGCGCATCCACGTCGGGGGCGCGGTCGAAAAGCCGCTCACCTTCGACGCCGACGAGCTCATCCGGAAGCTGGGGGTCGAGGAGCGGCTCTATCGGTTCCGCTGCGTCGAGACGTGGGCGATGGCGGTTCCCTGGACGGGCTTTCCGCTGCGCCGGCTGATCGAGCTCGTGCGCCCTCTGGCCGCGGCGCGGTACGTGCGGATGGTCTCCGCCGCGCGCCCGCTCGAAATGCCCAACTGGTTTGGGAGCCGGCGGGTGTTTCCCTACTACGAGGCCCTCTCCCTGGAAGAGGCCACGCACGATCTGGCCTTCGTCGCTACGGGGATCTACGGGCATCCCCTGCCGAACCAGCATGGCGCCCCGCTGCGCCTCGTCGTGCCGTGGAAGTACGGGCTGAAGGGCATCAAGTCGATCGTCGCGTTCCAGCTGACGCGGGAACGCCCCGGGACTTTCTGGAACGAGCTCTCCCCGAATCACTACTCCTTTTCCTCCAATGTCGACCCGTCGGAGGAGGGTCAGGCCCAGGAGACGGTGCTCGATACGGGCGAAGTCCGGCCGACGAGGCCCTACAACGGCTACGGGGAAGCGGTCGCGCACCTCTATGCGTGAGGCTCTCGCCATGGCGGCTCTCACGGCGCTTCTCGCCGGGCCAGCCGGCGCGCCCGTCAGCCCCTCGGAGCAGAGCGTGAGCCTCGAAGTGGCCCGGCCTCCGCGTTCGACCGGCGGGGCGGCGGCCCGCGCGATCTCAGCGTCCGCCCTCGCTGTCACCCTTCCGGACGGCAATCGTGCGAGGTTCTGGCCGGCTCGAAGCCTGGCGCCCCCTTCGCCTCCCGAAGAGGGATCGTCGCCCTTTCTCCGGGAGCGTGTGAGGTATCGGATCGCTCCCGGCAGCCTCGTCGGAGTGATCGACTTTTCCGCAGCGTGGACTGATTCCAGGGTCCAGGCGATCCCCGCCGGCGCCTACGCGCTCGTCTACGCGGTCCAGCCCGCGATCAAGGAGCACCGGGGCGTTTCCGAGATTCGCGACGTTCTGGTCCTCGTGCCCGCGCATGAATTCGCGGTCTCGGCCGGCGTCGACTCGGTGGTGGCGGCGAGCCGCCGCGTGGCGGGGACCGGACATCCCGCGGTGCTCGCGCTCCTGCCGCCGCCATCGATTCCGGATCCTCCGAGGGTCGTTCGGGAGGACGGCGGGCGGCTGGTGCTGGAGGTCCTTGCAGGCGGAATCCCGATGGCGCTGATCCTCTCCGGGGCGGCAAATCCCCTGCAGACACGCGGGTTTGACCGCTAGCCCCCCGTGCTGGATAATCAGGGAAGAAACGCCGGCTGTGAGGCGTTGTCGATTATCTGGAAATGGAAGGAGATCCGATGTCCTCGACTCTCGAAAAGCCGCTGACCCCGATGACCGCGCCCGGGGACGCGACGAAGCCCCTTCTCTCCCTGACCGACGCGGCCGTCGCGAAGGTCAAGTTCTTCGCCGGGTCCATGCCGGATTCGGAGAACAAGCCCCTGAGGGTCTTCGTTCAGGGCGGCGGGTGCTCCGGATTTCAGTACGGTTTCACCTTCGACGAGAAGAAGGAAAACGACGCCGTTCTCGAGCAGGGGGGCATCACGGTCGTCGTCGATCCGCAGAGCGCGATCTACTTGAAGGATGCGACCGTCAACTACGTGGAGGATTTTCGTGGAGCGGGATTCTCCGTCGAGAACCCGAACGCGACTGGCGGCTGCGGGTGCGGCAAGTCGTTCAACGCGTAACTCCTCATTCGGTTAACTGCCAGCCCCGCGCGAGCGGGGCTTTTTTGTGCCGGGGCGCAGATTTCGCCGCCAGGTCACTTCCGGCGCCAGGTCCACTCCACCGCCATCGCCTTGCCGCCGCCCGCTCCCTCGATGCGGGCGTGCATCTCCCCCAGTTTGCCGAGCCAGTAAAGGATGCGTCTGGGGAATTCGAGCTGCGGGTTCTCGAACACGACGCGCTTGTCGCCGCTCTCGATCATCTTGAACGGAGTCGGCGGCTTTCCGCCGGGACTCGCGAAGTAGACGATCCCTTCGGGCGTGCTCTCGATCCGCAGGAACTCGAACGCGGTGGCCTTCCCGCTCGTGATGTCGCGATGGACGCCGAGCATCATTCCGCCCGCCGGCTCGATCCACCTCTCCTCGTTCGAAACTCCCTGCTCGTCGACACCGGACCAGTCGCCCGCCATCCACGCGACGGCGGTCATGGAATCCGGCGAGGCCGCGCTGGCGGAGGTCGGTGAGAAGGCGAACGCGGCGGCGAGGACGAGAAGAGCAGACGCGATTCGGTCGGACATCGGGTTCCTCCTGAGGGGAACAGGCTACTCGCAACCGCGAGGCCGGGTCGCGCCATGTGAGCCGGGACGAGTCTCGTGCCGATGAAGCCTCTCCGACTGCCCCTGACCTCGACCCCAGGGACGCCGCAGGCAAGCTCTGTTTCGGCATCGCCTCTATCCAGGGGGCGGGAGCCGCAACGAACGCAGTGAGCGCAGTGAGCGAAGGCGACGGATAGCGACGCCTAGTCGTCTTCGTCCGGGACGACCGGCTCCGGGATCGCGGCGATCGTGTCGAGCTGGGCGAGATGGTTCAAGTCGTGTCCCGCGTGCATGCGAAGGATCGTCTCGACGCTCTCCTCCCCGCGTTCGGGGTGCAGGCCGACGCGCGCCAGCTCCTCCGGGTCCAGGGTGCGGAAATACGAGAGGTTCCAGGCCCGCATCGCGACCAAGGCGCGCACCGCGGCGCGCGAGGCGAGGCGGCGGTACGGCTTCGCCCAGAGGTCCTGGTCGAAGGCCTGGATGACGTGGCCCGGCGGCGAAGTCACGATCTGCCGCACGCGAAATCCGATCCCCTGCTCGACGTCGGCCAGATGCGCGAAGACCTCGCGGGCGGTCCATTTCCCCGGGGCCCAGGACTGGGAGACGCGCCAGTCGGCGAGCTGCCCGTGGAGGTCGACGACGCGCCGGGGCGTCGCTTCGAGAACGGCAAAAGGATCCTGGCTGCCGAGGAGGGCGAGAAGCCGGTCGCGATATTCGTTCATGGCCGCGGCACGATAGCAGGAGTTGGGAGGGTCGAGCGTTCAGCGTTGCGCTGGGCGCTGGGCCCTGGGCCCTCGGCCCTGGGCGCGGACAAATCGTCTGCGCTCGCTTCCGGATTCCCCATTTCCGATTCCCGGCTTCCTCCCGCCTCCCGCCTCCCGCCCCGGATATGCCATCCTTTCGAAAAATGAAAGGCATCCGCCTCCGGTGGCAGTGGTTCGCGATCGCCGCGCTCGCCGTCGCGCTCTTCGCGGCGGCGCGGCTTCTTCCGGCTCGCGAGTGGGTGGGAGCTTTCCAGGCGTGGATTGCGGGGCTCGGTCCGGCGGCGCCGCTCGTGTTCTCCGGCGTCTACGTCGCGGTCGCGCTCCTGATCGGGCCCGTGTGGCTGCTGACGCTCGTCGCCGGGCTGACCTGGGGGCTCGGCACGGCCCTTCCCCTGGTATCCGGCGCGTCCACGCTGGCCGCCGCGTTCGCCTTCCTGATCGCGAGACACTTCGCGCGCGCGCGCGTCGAGGCGTTCGCGCGGCGCAACGCGACCTTCGCCGCCATCGACCGCGCCATCGAGCGCAAAGGCTGGCGGATCGTTTTTCTGCTGCGCCTCTCGCCCGTCGTCCCTTACGGTCCCTCGAACTATCTCTACGGGGTGACCGCGATCCGATTCTGGCCATATGTGCTGGCGAGCTGGGTCGGGATGATCCCCGTCACCCTGCTGTACCTGACGATCGGCGCCGCGGGCAAGGCCGCGCTCGGCGGGCGGACGGGGCGGTCTCCCGGGGAATGGGCCGCGCTCGCCGCGGGGCTCGCGGCGACCGCGGTCGTGACGATCTGGGTCACCCGCGCGGCGAAGGCGGAGCTCGCGAAAAGCCGCGTCGCGCCGCAGGCGGTAGTTTCATGACGGCGAGGCCGCTCCGCGGTTTCCTGACTCCGGCGCTCCTCGCGGCGGCGCTCGCGGTCACGGCGTGCCCCGGCCGCGGCGGGCCGCCTCCTCCGATCGAGGTGGCCGCGGGGATCGACCACTCGGAGTGGACGCGGCTGCTTCGCGCGTACGTCGACGACCGCGGGCTGGTCGACTATGCGCGCTGGAAGGCGTCCGAGCCCGATCGGGCCGCGCTCAAGACCTACCTTTCCCGGTTCGCCGCGGCCGCGGCGCCGCCGGCGCGGAAGGCGGACAAGAACGCAGCGCTGGTGAACGCCTACAACGCTTTCGCGATCTCGTGGATCCTGGATCACTACCCGGTCGAGAGCATCCAGGATCTGCGCGGCTCCTTCACGGCCGCGCGGCATCGGATGGGGGCGCGGGATGTGTCTCTCGACGACATCGAGAACGGGACCCTGCGGCCGCAGGCCGGGTTCCTGGTCCACGCCGCTCTCGTGTGCGCCGCGCGGAGCTGCCCGCCGCTCGCACGCGAGGCGTACCGCGCCGACCGGTTCGTGTCCCAGACGTCTTATGCGATGCTGCGCTGGCTCGCCCGCGACGACTTGAACCATTTCGACCTGACGGAGAGGCGGGCGGAGATCTCCCCGATCTTCCGGTGGAACGCGGCGGACTTCGAGAAGGAGAAGGGCGGCCTGCGCGGCGTGCTCTCGATCTACTCCCCGGATGCGTATCGGTCGCTCGTCACCGAGGAGTCGTGCCGCATCGGGTACAAGGCGTACGACTGGGGGCTGAACGATCAGGGAACCCGCGGGCGGCAGTACCGGAGGAGCCTCTGGTACCGATTGAAGGAGAAGATCGGGGCGTAGCGAGAAACGGTTGAGGGTTCAGCGTTCGGAGTTACGAAGAACGGCCTCCCGGCCCGGCGAGCCTCGCGGCATCGAGGGTCGAGAGGGTGATTGCGTCCCGCTGCAGGATATTCTTTCCGTACCCCTTTCGCGTGATGAATTCAAAATCCACCTGGTGGTACGGGATCGCCGCCGGCAACAGCTCGCGCCGGTAGTGCCAGACTTCGCGCCAGTTCGCGGCCGAGTCCAGTATTCGCGTGCCCGGGCCTGTCATGCGATCCGCGATCGCCGCCTGGTTGCGCCCCGCTCCGGCGGTCGCGGTCGTGACGTCGTTGCGGGTCGAAGTCGACATCCCGGCGGCGTCGGAGCTGTCCTCCCCTGTCCGAATCGGCTTGCGCCCGACTCACGTGGGCGGTCCGATCAGGAGAAACACCAATCCGCGATCCGTCAGGCTGCCGCGCACCTCTTCCTGGCTGAAGTTGGCGTCGGCGAAGGCCACCCGCCGCTCGAACTCGTGCCGGAACTCGTTGTCGGGGGTTTCCGGGCGCAGGTCCCGCGAGGCCCAGAACTTCGTGACGAATTCGGAGCGGGAGAGAGGATCGGAAAGCCGCGACCACCCGGGTCTTTTCTTCCGATTTCATCGGGTAACGGACGGGACCGTTTCCCCACGCCTCGTTCAGATTCTCCGGAGGGCCGGCGGTCGTGACTCGGAACTTCGCGTACGAGTTCGCGAGCGAGGCCATTTCGGCGGGCCCCGGTTTTGCGCCCGACGCGAGACTCTTGCGGGCGTCCTCGAAGGCCACAACGGCTTTCTTCGGGTACATCGACGCGTCGATCGACGCGTTCGGAACGAAGCTCAGCTACGTCTGAAACTGCGCGCGAGCCTCGTCGCTCTTTCCGAGAGCCGCGTCGCAGACCCCCCGCAGAAAAGCGAGCGGGCCTTCCGCCATCTTTCGGTCGTTCTCGTGCCCCTCCTTCGCGGTCTCCGCGTCGAGGGCGTCGAGCGTCGCCAGCGCGTCGGCATAGGAAGCGGCCTTCACCTGCTGCTTCGCTCTCTGGAAAAGCTCGACGACGCTCTGCGCTGGCAGGAAGCCGGCGAACAGCGAAGCAACGAGGCTCGCGAGGATGATCTTCTTCATGGGGGACCTCCGGGAAAGCGTCCGCGGAATACCAGCAATCCAGGGCCGGGAAACGACGGGAAACGGGAACGATCGGGAGGCTCGCAGGGCAGCCCGGCAAATTCTTCATTCCCGCCTCCCGCCTCCCGCCTCCCGCCTGGCGGGCGAAGCATAGGATCCGTCAGGATTCCATGAAAACGCTCGTGGCTGGCGGGTCTGGACGAATCGCGGCTCCGGCCGGAGACCAAGATTCCGCTGCCGCGGCCCTCGCGGACGAGCTCGCGCGGACGGTTCGCGGCGAGGTCCGCTTCGACCCCGGGACCCGCGCGCTGTACGCGACGGACGCATCGAATTACCGGCAGGTTCCGATCGGGGTCGTGGCGCCGCGGGACCGCGAGGACGCGCTGGCCGCGCTCGCCGTGTGCCGGAGGCACGGCGCGCCGATCCTGGCGCGCGGCGCCGGGACGAGCCTCGCCGGACAGTGCTGCAACGTGGCGGTCGTTCTGGATTGCTCGAAGCACTTCGACCGCGTTCTCGAGATCGATCCCTCGCGCCGCCTCGCGCGCGTCGAGCCCGGCGTGGTGCTCGACGACCTGCGCCGCGAGGCCGAAAAACACGGGCTCACCTTCGGACCCGATCCCGCGACGCACCGGTCCTGCACGCTCGGGGGAATGATCGGCAACAACTCCTGCGGCGTCCATTCGGTCATGGCCGGGAAGACGGACGAGAACGTGGAGACCCTCGAGGTCGTCACGTCGGACGGGCTCATCCTGACCGCGGGCCGGACGAGCGACGCGGACCGGAGGGAGATCGCGGCGGAAGGGGGAAGGCGCGCCGACATCTACCGTCGGCTGGCGGCGCTGCGCGACCGCCACGCGGCCGCGATTCGCGCGCGCTTCCCCGACATTCCTCGCCGCGTCTCCGGGTACAACCTGCCGGCCCTGCTCCCTGAGAACGGCTTCGATGTCGGACGCTCGCTCGTAGGCACCGAGGGCACCTGCGCGTTTCTCCTCGAAGCCACGGTCCGGCTGATCTGGAGCCCGCCCGCGCGCTGCCTCGTCGTGCTCGGATTCGAGGACGTGTACGCGGCCGCGGATTACGTCCCGGCGATCCTGGAGCACCGCCCGATCGGCTTCGAAGGATTCGACGACGGCCTCGTCGCCGCGGAGCGGAAAGCGAACCTCTTCCCCGACGCGCTCGATCAGCTGCCGCCCGGGCGCGGCTGGCTCCTGGTCGAGTTCGGCGCCGACGACGCGAAAGGCGCGCTCGAGCAGGCCAGGGCGCTGGCCCGGCAATTGACCGCCGCGCCGCGCGTCAGCTCCCGCATCGTCGAGGACCCGGAAGAGCAGAGGAGGATGTGGCGCGTGCGAGAGTCCGGCCTCGGAGCGACGTCGCACGCGCCCGGCGAGCCTCTGACGTGGGAGGGCTGGGAAGATTCCGCGGTCCACCCGGCGCAGCTCGGCCGCTACCTGCGGGACCTGCGCGCGCTTCTGACGCGGCACGGCTATGGAGGCCATTTCTACGGCCACTTCGGGCAGGCATGCGTCCACACGCGGACCGACTTCGATCTCCAGTCGGCCGACGGCATCCGGAAATACCGGGCCTTCGTCTCCGAGGCGGCTGACCTCGTCGTCTCCTACGGCGGATCGATCTCCGGAGAGCACGGCGACGGGCAGGCGCGCGCGGAGCTGCTTCCGAAGATGTACGGCGACGATCTCGTCGGCGCCTTCCGGGAATTCAAGGCGATCTGGGACCCGGAAGGCCGGATGAATCCCGGAAAGCTCGGCGATCCCCGTCCGCTCGACGCCGACCTGCGCCTCGGAGCCGCCTACGCGCCGTCCCGGCCCGCCACGGTCTTTTCCTACGCGCAGGACGGCGGCGATTTCTCGCGCGCCATGCTGCGGTGCGTCGGCGTGGGCCTGTGTCTCCGCACCGAGGGCGGCACCATGTGCCCGAGCTATCGCGCGACGCGGGAGGAGAAGCACTCGACCCGCGGGCGCGCGCGGCTGCTCTTCGAGATGCTCCGGGGGGAGACGATCCGGGGCGGATGGCGGGACGAGGACGTCCGCGAAGCGCTCGACCTCTGCCTTTCGTGCAAGGGCTGCCGGGGGGACTGTCCGGCCGAGGTCGACATGGCGACCTACAAGGCGGAGTTCCTGCACCGCTACTACGAAGGCCGGCTCCGCCCGAGGTCCGCCTACGCGCTCGGACTCATCCACCGCTGGGCGCCGGTTGCGGGCGCCGTCCCGGGCCTCGCGAACTTCCTCACGCAATCCCCGGTCCTCTCGTTCCTCGCAAAACGAGCCGCCGGGATCGCTCCCGAGAGGCGCATTCCCCGATTCGCCCGGCAGTCCTTCCGCGCCTCCTTCCGCGAACGGTCCGTCCCGGCCGCCTCGCGCGGAGAAGTCGTGCTCTGGCCCGACACGTTCAACGACTTCTTCCATCCGGAAGTCGCGCGGGCGGCGGCGGAAGTCCTTTCGGCCGCCGGATTCCAGGTGCGCCTCCCCTCGCGACGGGTCTGCTGCGGACGGCCGCTCTACGATCAGGGGATGCTCGGGATGGCCCGCGAGCTCCTGCAGGACGTGCTCGAAGTCCTGCGTCCCGAATTGCGCCGCGGGTGTCCCGTCGTGGTCCTCGAGCCGTCCTGCGCCGCGGTCTTTCAGGACGAGCTCGTGAATCTCTTTCCCGATGACCCCGACGCGCGGCGGCTTTCGTCGCAGACCCTTCTCTTCGCCGCGTTTCTCGAACGCGAGCTCCCTGGCTGGACGCCGGGGCGGCTCTCGGGGACGGCCCTGATCCAGGGGCACTGCCATCAGACTGCCCTCTCCTCGCTCGATCCCGACGCGGCGCTCCTGTCGAGGCTCGGGCTCGACGTCCGGCTCCTCGACACGGGCTGCTGCGGGATGGCGGGAGCCTTCGGGTTCGAGGAAAGCCATTACGGCGTTTCCGTGGCGATCGCCCGGGACGCCCTGCTCCCGGCGCTTTCGGCCGCGCCGGAGGCCATGGTCGTCGCGGACGGATTCAGCTGCCGGGAGCAGGTGGTCCAGCTGGCGGGCCGGCCCGCTTTTCACGTGGCCGAGGTCGTGCATCGCGCGCTCCGGGAAGGTCAGGGCCGGATTTTTTAGCCGGGGGGCGACTTTCTCGACAGAGCCACGGCGTCGGGCCGGCTGAATTAGGATAGCGGCTTCTTTTTCGAGGCGGAGGACCGGCGGGCCTTCATGCAGATTTTTCACCGCAGCACGAACACGATTTCGCGCGTCAGCCTTTTTGGCGCCGTCTTTTTCATCGGCATCCTCCTGTGGCTCTTCTACGATCTCGAGGCGTCCCCCTGGACGACGCAGCAGAACGTGGCGCGCAATCAACCCCTGCAGTTCTCCCACGCGCACCACGCTGGCGCGATCGGAATCGACTGCCGCTACTGCCACACGTCGGTCGAGAAGGCGGCCTTCGCCGGGATCCCGCCGACGAAGACCTGCATGAACTGCCACTCCCAGATCTGGGCCCAGAGCCCCTATCTCGAGCCCGTGCGGGCGAGCTACCGCACCGGCGAATCTCTTCAGTGGAACCGCGTCCACGATCTTCCCGACTTCGTTTATTTCAACCACGCGATCCACGTGAACAAGGGCGTCGGCTGTGAGACCTGCCACGGCCGGGTCGATCAAATGCCACTCATGTGGCAGGCGGCGCCGCTGCAGATGGCCTGGTGCCTGGACTGCCATCGCAACCCCGAGAAGTATCTGCGCCCGAAAGACAAGGTGTTCACGATGGGGTTCATCCCCGCCGAAGACCAGCTCACGATGGGGCGTCGGCTTCGAAAGGAATACGGCCTCCGGAGCGAAGCGCTCCTGACGACCTGCTCGACGTGCCACCGATGAGCCCCCGATGAGAGAGCGGGAAATGGAAAACGGGAAACGGAAAACGACAGAAGACCGATGAGCGACACACGTCCCCGCCTTCC
>JBDUBP010000165.1:0-12022 GCA_040004075.1 Acidobacteriota bacterium
TTCTCGCCGCGGCTCTCTCCCTGGGCGTCCTCGTCCTCTGGGAGGCGATCGCCGCAAAAAACGCCCCGCACCCCGCGAAGACCGCAGGGTCGGTCGCGACCGCCTCGGCGCCTCCGGCCGGAAGCCCCGGAGCCGGCCACCCCGCCGTCCCGCCCGCAGCCTCCGCCGCGCCCGCCGCGCCCGCTGTGGCCTCCGAGGCGCTCGAGCCGGTGTCGGCCGCGGCCGAGCAGACGACCGTCCTCTCGAACGACCTCGTGCGCGCCACGGTCTCCAACCGCGGGGCCGTTCTCTCCTCCTACGTTCTGGTGAAGCACACCGACGAGCAGAAGCGGCCGCTCGAGCTCGTGCGGCAGGTGCCTGTCCCGGCGCCGCGTCCGCTCTCGATCGACTTCCCCGGCCGCGCCGACTTGACAGCCCGCGCGGCGCAGGCGCTCTACACGGTCGAGCCCCTGGCCGACCGCGGCGTGCGCCTCAAGTTCTCCGACGGCGCGCTCTCGATCACGAAAGAGATCCGGCTCGGAACGGGATACCTCTTCGACGTCCACACCTCCGTGGCCGGAGCCGCCCCGTACACGCTCCTCGTCGGCACCGGGCTGCGCAACGATGCCGACGAGCTCGTCTCCCGCTATGCGCCCCCTGCGGCGGCGCTCGTGACGAGCGGCAACGGGTTCGAGCGCGCTCGGGCGGAGAAGCTCGAAAAACCTCAGCCCTGGCCGCTGGCGGACCACGGCTACGCGGGGCTCGAGGACAACTACTTTCTCGCGGTTCTGCTGCCGCGGCAGCCGGCGACGGCCGTCGCGCTTCCCGTCCCGGGCGTCGGCCCCGTCACCGGCAAGGACGCGGCGGCGAAGCCCGGCAACGGCATCACGGCGGGCGTGACCGCGAGCGGACCCTTAGACGCCCGCGCCTACTTCGGCCCGAAGGACGTCGAGGTTCTCGAAAGCGCGCACCTGGGCCTCGAACGGACGGTCGACTTCGGCTGGTACGGGATCCTGGCGAGGCCGCTTCTGTGGCTCTTAAAGCGCACCTACGGGCTGTTCGGAAACTTCGGCGTCGCGATCCTTCTCGTCACGCTTCTGATCCGGATCCTGCTCTTCCCTCTCATGCACAAGAGCTACTCGTCGATGAAGAAGATGCAGAAGCTCGCGCCCCGGATGAACGCCATCAAGGACAAGTACAAGAAGGCCAAGACGGACGCGGCGCAGCGAGCGAAGATGAACGAAGAGATCATGAAGCTCTACCAGACGGAGGGCTACAACCCGATGAGCGGGTGCTTCCCCGTGCTGCTGCAGCTCCCGATCCTGGTGGCGTTCTACAACGTCCTCTCCCGCTCGATCGAGCTCCGCCACGCGCCCTTCGTGCTCTGGATTCGCGACCTGTCGGCGGTCGACCACACTTACGTCCTGCTGATCCTGATGATCGTCTCGATGTACGTGCAGCAGGCCATGACCCCGACCACGGCGGACCCCGCGCAGAAGAAGATCTTCATGGCGATGCCGCTCCTCTGGGGATTTTTCCTGAAGGACATGCCTTCGGGCCTCGTGCTGTACTGGCTTTTTTCCAACGTGCTGACGATTTTTCAGCAGATGATCATCAATAAGATGGCGAGCGGCGGAGAGCCGGCGCCGGAACCAAAAAAACTGCGGCAGGCGAGCGCGTAAGACCGGAGCGCGGGAGTTTCCATGCGATTTGAAGGAAAGTCGGAGCAGGAAGCGATCGAGACGGCGCTTCGCGAGCTCAAGAAGCCCGCGTCCTCCCTGCGGTATTCGATCGTCCGCGACGAGAAGTCGTTCTGGGGCGGCCGGGTGGTCGAGATCGAAGTCGAGGTCGGCGACGACGCCGCGGGCCCGCCCGCGCCCGCCGCCGCGCCGGTCCCGCAGGAGCGCATCCCTTCCTCCGCGCCGCCGCCGGCGCGGCCGGCGATGGCGCCTCCGCCGCTGGCGCCCGCGTCTTCCCCGGCTTCGCCCGCACGAAGCGGTGCGGGGGCCGGCCGCGCCGCGGATTTCGATGGCGAACGTGCCCGCTCCGGGTCCGCCGGTCCGGGCGCCATGGACGACGAGGCGTTCACGATCGTCGAGGCGACGTTGACGGAGCTTCTGTCGGCGGCGGGCTTTCTCGTCGAGACCCGCCGCCGGGCCGGCGAGGAGATGCTCTTCGAGCTGATCGGGGACGACACCGAGCCCCTCCTCGCCAACCGCGGCGAGGGCCTGAACGGGCTCGAAGTCCTGACCGGCCGGATCGCCTCCAAGCGGCTGGGCCGCCCCGTGTACCCGCGACTCGATGCGGAGGGATTCCGGGCTCATCAGCGCGAGTCCCTGGAGGAGCTGGCCCTGCGCTCCGCGAACGAGGCGAAGCGGACGCGCAGCCCGCAGCTGCTTCCGCCTCTCTCCCCGGGCGAACGGCGGCTGATCCATCTCGCCCTGGCCGCCGACCCCGAGGTCGAGACCGAGAGCGAGGGCGACGGCTTCTTGAAGCGCGTCGCCGTGCGTCCGAAAGCGAGCTGAATCGGACCGGCGCCCGGCGTCCGGAGACCTCGGCGCTTCTGTCTCAGCCGGAGTGTTGCCTCTCTCGAACAGGAGGACCGTGACAGGCTCCTGAACCGACATGCGCCCCGACCCCTGGTCCCTCGAAGACACGATCGTCGCGCCGGCGACGCCGCCCGGCCGTTCCGCCCTCGCGCTTCTGCGTCTCTCCGGACCCCGGACGCCCGCGATCCTCCGCGCCGTCGCGCCCGGGCTTCCCGACGCGCTTCCCGCCCGCCGCCCGTTGCTCGCGCGACTCTCCGACGCGGCCGGCGCGCCGATCGACCGCGGGCTCGTGACCTTCTTCGCGGCTCCTCACTCGGTCACGGGCGAGGACGTCGCGGAAATCTCCGTGCATGGCGGCCCCGCGCTCGTTCGCGCGCTGCTGTCCGCGTTGATCGACGCCGGCGCCCGTCCCGCGCGCCCCGGGGAATTCACGCAACGCGCGTTTCTCCTCGGCAAGGTGGATCTCGTCGAGGCGGAGGCGGTACGCGAGCTGATCGAGGCCCGGACGCCGGCGGCGGTCTCCGCCTCCGCGCGACGCGTCGACGGAAGCCTCTCCCGCCGGCTCTCGGCCGTCCGGGCCTCGCTCGCGACGGCGGCGTCGGAGATCGGAGCGGCCCTCGACTTCTCCGAGGACGTCGGGGAGGCGCTGCCGGCCGCGACCGCGGGACGGATCGCGGAGGCTGCGCAGGAGCTCGAGCGCCTCTCCCGCAGCGGAAGGCGCGGCCGGCTGCTCACCGACGGCGCGCGCGTGGTTCTGCTCGGGCGTCCCAATGCGGGAAAGTCCACGTTGTTCAACGCGCTCGTGGGAGCGGATCGGGCGATCGTGACCGCGATCCCCGGGACGACCCGGGACACTCTCGACGTCCTCCTCGACGTCCACGGCATTCCCGTCGAGCTCGTTGACACGGCCGGCCTGCGCGCGACCGAGGACCCGATCGAGCGCCTGGGCGTCGACCGCGCGAGGGCGGCGGGGGAGTCGGCGGACGCGGTCCTCTACGTCGTCGACGCCGTCACGGGCTGGACCGATGAGGACGAGAGCGCGATGGCCGCGCTCCCGGCGGACCGGCGGCTGGTGATCGCGAACAAGATCGACGGCGTGCGTCCCGGCCGGCGGGCGGTCGGCGACGTCCTGCCGCCGAGCGCCCTGATGGGCTCCGCTCTCGCGCTGCATGGCCTCTCAGGCGATGCCGGCGAGACCCTGCGTCTGGCCATCGCGCGACTTCTAGAGGCCGGCCGTCCGCCCGACACGGGCTCGGAGATGCTGGGATCCGCCCGCCAGCAGGACGCCGTCGACCGCGCCCGCGCGGCCGCGGTCGAAGCGCTCGCCGGCCTCTGCCGCGGAGAGTCCCCGGAGTATCCCGTCTCGCACGTCCACGACGCGCTCGACGCGCTCGCGGAGCTCACCGGCGAAACGACACCCGAGGACGTCCTGACCGAAATCTTCGCCACCTTCTGTATCGGGAAGTAAGACAGTTGTCCCGTATCGCGAAGTAAGACAGTTTTCAGTTTTCAGTTGTCGGTTCGGACGTCCGGCATGTACATATGGGCTGTGTCTTCGAAAAGACCCAGACGGGTCGAGAAGTTGAATCGCAAGCTGAGGACTGAATACTGACAACTCGAAACTCTTCCCATTTCGAAGTTCTGGTCATCGGCGCCGGCCACGCCGGGATCGAAGCGGCGAATGCCGCCGCCCGGATGGGCCGGCGTGTCGGGCTCCTGACCGCGTCACTCGAATCCATCGGGCGGATGTCGTGCAACCCGGCGATCGGAGGACTCGCCAAGGGGCAGCTCGTGCGCGAGGTCGATGCCCTCGGCGGCCTGATGGGCGTGCTGGCCGATCGCGCCGGCATCCAGTTCAAGGTGCTGAACCGGTCGCGGGGGCCCGCCGTGTGGGGGCCGCGCGCGCAGTGCGACAAGGCGCTGTACGCGCGACTCGCCTCCGAAGCGCTCGCCGGCACGTCCGGGCTCACGTTGATCGAGGGGATGGCCGAGGACCTCATCGAGGCGGGCGGACGGGTGCGCGGGGTCGTCGCGAACACTGCCCCGTCGGGCGGCGCCGGGCTTTCCGGCGCCCGGATCGACGTCCGGATCGACGCCGACGCGGTGGTCGTGACCGGCGGGACGTTCCTGCGAGGCCTGATGCACACGGGCGCCGTTCGGACGGCCGGAGGACGCGTGGGAGAGCCCGCGGCGATCGGTCTGTCGGGCGCTCTCTCCCGCGCGGGCGTCGCGCTCGGGCGCTTCAAGACCGGAACCCCCCCGCGCGTCGCCCGCGCCAGCGTCGACTACGCCGCGTGCGCGGCGCAGGCGGGAGATGAGCCGCCGACTCCCTTTTCGTATCGGACGAAGACGCCCCCGCGCAACCAGACGCTCTGCTGGACGACGGCGACCAACGAGGCCGTCCATCGGATCATCCGCGACAACCTGGACGCGAGCCCCATGTACTCGGGCGCGATCCGCGGCATCGGCCCTCGATATTGCCCTTCGGTCGAAGACAAGGTCGTGCGGTTCGCCGCCCGGTCCGCGCACACTCTCCACCTCGAGCCCGAGGGGCTGGACGCCGACGAGATCTACATCAACGGGCTCTCGACCTCTCTGCCCGAAGAGATCCAGAGGGCGATCCTCGCGGAGATCCCGGGCCTGTCTCGCGCGCGGATGCTGCGCGCGGGATACGCGGTCGAGTACGACTACGCCTTTCCCGACCAGCTGTCGCGGTCCCTGGAGGCGCACGACGCCCCCGGCCTCTTTCTCGCCGGGCAGATCAACGGGACCTCGGGATACGAGGAGGCGGCGGCGCAGGGCCTCTGGGCGGGGGTGAACGCCGCGCTCGCGGCCCGGCGCGAAGAGCCGTTCGTGCTCGAGCGGTCCGAGGCCTATGTCGCGGTGATGGTCGACGACCTGACGTCGAAGGGTCTCGAAGAGCCCTATCGGCTCTTCACGTCGCGAGCCGAGCACCGGCTCGTGCTCGGCGTCGACACCGTGCTCCAGAGACTCCTCCCCCACGCGCGCCGGCTCGGGCTCGTCGAGGAATCGGACTACGGGCGCGCGATGCGTTCGGAGGAGCGCGTGGCCCGCGCGGACCGGGACCTCGCGACTCAGACGGTTCACCCTAACCGGGAAACACTCGCCCGGCTGATGGCGGCGACGGGGGCCCGGTTCGATTCCCCGACGACACTGCGTAATCTACTGAAAAGACAAGACTTATCCGCAGAAGCTCTGTCCGCCTTCGCCCCGGAGGCGTTCAAGGGATTGAGCCTTTCGGAACTCCACACCGTGGAGAACCGGGTCCGGTACGAGGGATACATCCGCCGGGAGGAGGACCGTATCCGCCGGGTTCAACCCTTCGAGAGCCGCCGGATCCCGGAGGAGCTCGATTACGCGGTCCTTCCCGGTCTGACGACGGAGATCGTCGAAAAATGCTCGCGGCGGCGTCCCCGCACGGTCGGAGAAGCCGCCCGCATTCCAGGCGTCACTCCCGCCGCCGTCGCGATAATCTCCGGCTATGTTGCCCGAAGGGAGCGCAGCGCCCCCGGAGCGCTTTGAGGAGTGGATCGCGGCCCGGGGCCGGACGTACGGGCTGAAGCTCAACCCGGCGCAACAGAACCGGCTCGCCCGGTACCTGGCGCTGCTCGATCTCTGGCGCCGGCGCACCAACCTGACGGGGCCATTTCCGGCTGAGACGCTGGTCGAGCACGCCCTCGAGTCCTGCCTCGGGGCGGATCTGCTTCCCGCGCGTGCGTGCGTCTCCGACATCGGCTCCGGGGCGGGCCTGCCGGGGGTCCCCGTGGCGATCCTTCGGGCAGACATCACCCTGGTTCCGGTCGAGCCGCGTCGAAGGCGCCGCGAATTTCTGGACCTGGTGCGGGAGTCGCTCCGTCTCAATATGGCCCCTGCGATCCCTTCGATATCCGCCCTGGCGGCAGGCTCCTGCGAAGCCGCCCTCGCCCGGGCCGTGGGCTCGATCGCCGAGGTACTCGACGCGGCTCCGTTTCTGACTCCGGCGGGCCAGTTTCTCGCCTGGACCACCGATCCCGACGCGCTCGCCCGGAGCCTGGACGGGAGGTTTCGACTCGAGCGCGTGCGCGAGGTTCCGGGATCGGAAAAGAAGCAGATTGCGGTTTTCCGGCGCCTTCCCGTTTGAGTCGAGTTCTCGGGAGCCGCTCCGTTCCACGTGGAACATTCGCGCGGTAATGCGAGATTCGCGCCTCGAGGAGGATTTCCCACGGTGACCCCCCGCTGATGGCGCGCACGGTGGCGATCTCGAATCAGAAGGGGGGCGTCGGAAAAACGACGACCGCGATCAATCTGGCGGCTTCCCTGGCGGCCCTGGATCGCCGGATCCTCCTGCTCGATCTCGACCCGCAGTCAAACGCGACCTCCGGGATGGGGTTTTCGCGTTCCCGTGAGGGGCCGAACGCCTACGACGTCCTGTCCGGGACTCCCGCCGCGGAGGCCATCCGGGAGACGGCTTTCCCGAACTTCTGGCTTCTCCCGTCCGGCCGGGACCTCGTGGGGGCCGAGATAGAGCTCGTCAACGAGCCGCGGCGCGAGCAGAGGCTGCGCGACGCTTTGGAGCCCGTCCGGGATCGGTTCGACTTCCTCTTCATCGACTGTCCGCCCTCGCTGTCCCTCCTGACCGTCAACGCTCTGTCGGCCGCGGACTCTGTGCTTGTTCCCATGCAGACGGAGTATTTCGCCCTCGAGGGCGTCAGCGAGCTTCTCGAAACGATTGCGAGGGTGCGGACGGCGTTCAATCCCGTGTTGACCGTCGAGGGGATCGTCTTGACGATGTACGACGACCGCACTAACCTCGGGCGACAGGTCACCGACGACATCCGGACGCATCTGGGGGAGAAGGTGTACGAGACCATCATCCCGCGAAACGTGAGGCTCGGCGAGGCGCCGTCCTTCGGCAAGCCGGTTCTCGCCTACGACATCAAGTCGCGGGGGGCCGAAGCTTACCTGGCGCTCGCGCGCGAGTTTCTCAAGCGGCGGGCGGCGGGATGAAGGGGAAGCAGGCCCTGGGCCGGGGGCTTTCGGCCCTGTTGCCCGGCAGCAGGAACGACGTTCCACGTGGAACAGTGCGGGACGTCGAAATCGACAGCCTCGAACCGGGCCGGTTCCAGCCTCGCCGGGATTTCCATCCGGAGTCGCTTGCGGAGCTTGCCGCGTCCATCCTCGAGCAGGGGATCGTCCAGCCCATCGTGGTCGTGGCCCGAGGCGGGAAGTTCGAGATCGTGGCGGGGGAGCGCCGCTGGCGGGCGGCCCGGCAGGCCGGACTCGAACGTGTCCCGGTTGTGGTTCGGGAGGCGGCGAGCGACCGCGACCTGCTGGAGATCGCCCTGGTTGAAAACTTACAGCGCGAGGACCTGAACCCTCTCGAAGCGGCGTCGGCCTACTTTCGGCTCCGGGAAGAATTCCACCTCACGCAGGAGGACGTCGCCCGCCGGGTGGGCAAAGACCGGGCGACCGTCGCTAACTCCTTGAGACTGCTGCGTCTTCCGGCGGCCGTCCGGGAACGGGTTCGGACAGGGGAGATATCGGCGGGTCACGCGAGGGCGCTGCTCGCCCTGGCCACTCCGGACGATCAGGAAGCGGTCGCGGCGGAGATCGTGCGCAGGGCTCTCTCAGTACGGCAGACCGAAAAGCGGATTGCCGGGCTGGCGGCGGGTGGGAAGCTCCGGAAAGAGCATCGGCGGGACCCCTTCACGCGGGACGCCGAGGAGAAGCTCACGCGCCGCCTCGGGACGCGGGTGCGCATCCTTCGCCGGAGGCGCGGCGGCCGTGTCGAGATCGCCTTCGCGTCGGAGGAGGAGCTGATCGGCCTTTTCGATCGGCTCTCGGGAAAGGACTGATCCCATGAAGTCGAGAAACGACGGCGCGACGCTGAATGGATTCCTGGACCGGGGGAGCCACTTCGAGGGGGAGCTGACGTTCGAAGACACCTTCCGGATCGACGGCCGCTTCGAGGGAAAGATCCGCTCCGGCAGCGAGCTCATTCTCGGCGACTCGGCCGACGTGAATGCGGATATCGAAGTCGGCCGCCTCTCCGTGAACGGAAAGCTGTCCGGCAGCGTCCACGCCACCGAACGGATCGAGCTTCTCGCCCGCTCGCGAGTCTTCGCAACCCTCTCCGCCCCGATTCTGAAGGTTGAGGAGGGAGCGTTCTTCCAGGGAACCTGCCAGATGTCGGAGAAGTCGCCAGCGGTGGTGGAATTGCGGGCCGTGAAAGAATAAGTCTTTTTATATCAATAGTATGCGAGCCGGTCGAGGCGGGGAATCGAAAATCGGGAATCGGGTATCGAAGGAATCGATGGGGTCTCGGCATCCGTCGCCTGCTCGGATGGATCTCGGCTCTTAACGCTTGACGCTCAACGCTTAACGCTCAACCTCTCTCCCCTCGACTGCATCGCCGCAATGTGTTATTCATCCGCGGCTTCGCTTGTACGCTCGATTTTTCAGCCGGTCCGCCGATCGGCGTCTCCGTGGAAGCATGATCAAAGCGCCCGACGTCACATTTCTCTATGTCGTCCTCGCCTTCATGGCGTCCTACGCGATCCTGAAGCGGTACCTCTTCGTCCCGCTTTCGGCCATCCTCGATCAGCGGGAACGCGAGGCGCGCAGCGCCGAGAAAGTGCATGCCGAGAGCCTAGCGGAGCTCGAGAAAACCGTCGCCCGCGCCGAGGCCGAGCTCGCCCGGGCGCGAGGCGAGGCGCTGGCCCTCCGGGAGAAGCTCCGCGGCGAAGGGCGGACGCACTGGGAGCGGAAGATGGAGGAAGCCAAAGCGGCGGCGCAGGCGGCGTTGAACCGCGGCACCGAAGAGATCGGCGAGGCCGCGCGGAAGTCGGCCGGCGTTCTGCCGCAGGCGGCGCGCGATCTGGCCCGCGCGCTGGCCGAAAAAATCCTCGGACGGAATCTCGCCGCGTGAACGCCTCTGCCTCCATCGCGTCCATAGTTGGCGCGCTCTGGTCCGAAGGCGCCGCCGAGCACACCGCCACGGGTCCGCTCGGGATCCCGATGTGGATCTGGCAGCTCGCCAACCTGGTCGGATTTTTCGGCCTGCTCCTCTATTTCGTGGCAAGGCCCATCACCGCGATGTTCCGGCAGAAGCAGGTCGAGGTCGACGAGCGCGCGAGAGAAGCCCGCGAGCGGAGGGCGGCCGCGGCTCGCCTCGAAACCGAAATTCACGAGCGGATGGCGCGCCTCGACCGCGATCTCGAGGAGGTTCGGGCGCGAGGCTCTTCCGAGGGAGAAGCCGCGCGCGCGGAGCTGATGGCCCGCGCGGAACAGGATGCCGAGAAGGTCAGGCGCGACGCGGAACGGGAGATCGAACGCCGTCTCGCGGACGCGAAGGACGAGTTGCGGCGGACGGCGGCCGAGCTGACCGCTTCGGCGGCGCGGGAGATCGTGGCCGCGCGAATCACCCCGGAGGATCGGCGCCGGCTGCTCGACGAAAGCCTCGCGCAGATGTCGGCCGAGGAGCGTCGTTGAGCGCCTTTGCGCGCAGCTACGCGCGGGCGGCTCTCGAGAGCGCGCCGGCCGGCTACGACTTCGACCGGCTCCTCGAAGGCGCCCGTGCCGTGCGGCGGGCGCTCGATTCCGACGCCCGCCTGAAGGAATTCTTCGCCGCGCCTTCGATCCCGAAGCCCCCGAAGCAGAGGGCGCTCGAGGCGCTCGTGGTCAAGGCGGGGCTGGATGATTTCGGCCGCCGCCTCCTGCGGGTCATCCTCGACCACGGCCGGCTCGCGAAGCTTTCGGAGATCGTGGCCGCTCTCTCGGAGGGGGTCGACCGGAAGCGGGGGGTCCACGAGGCCCGGGTGACGGTCGCCGCGCCGATCGGCCCCGAGGAGAAAAAGAAGATCGCCGACGCCCTCGGGCAGTCGCTCAAAGGAACCGTGAGGCTTCACGTCTCCGTCGACGAGAAAATTCTGGGCGGCTTCGTCGCCCGCGTCGGGAGCCGCGTGATCGACGCCTCGGTCGCGAGCGCGATCGAGCGCTTTCAGGAAAAAGGGAAGGAGAGCGCGAGAGCGTAATCATGGACATCAAAGCGGACGAAATCACCGAGATCCTGAAGCAGCAGTTGTCGGGGTTCGAGAAGTCGATCGACGTCGCGGAGGTCGGCACCGTCCTCTCCGTCGGCGACGGAATCGCGCGGCTCCACGGGCTCGACAAGGTCATGGCGGGAGAGCTCGTCGACTTCGGCCACGATCTGTTCGGGCTGGCGTTGAACCTCGAGGAAGACAACGTCGGCGTGGTCCTGCTCGGCGAGACCGCCGAAGTGCACGAAGGCCAGGAGGTCCGTCGGACGGGCCGGATCATGGAAGTCCCCGTCGGCCCGGCCCTGGTCGGCCGCGTCGTCGACGGCATCGGCCGGCCGATCGACGGCAAGGGCCCGATCGCGACCAAGGAGTTCTATCCGCTCGAGCGGGTCGCGCCGGGCGTCATCGATCGCCAGCCGGTTCGCGAGCCCGTGCAGACCGGCCTGAAAGCGATCGACGCGATGATTCCGATCGGACGCGGCCAGCGCGAGCTGATCATCGGCGACCGGCAGACGGGGAAGACCGCCGTCGCGCTCGACACGGTGATCAACCAGAAGGGCAAGGGCGTCATCTGCATCTACGTCGTCATCGGGCAGAAGAAGTCGACCGTCGCGCAGGTCGTCAAGACGCTCGAGGAATACGGCGCGATGGAGCACACGATCGTGGTATCGGCCACCGCGTCGGACCCCGCGCCGATGCAGTTCGTCGCGCCGTACGCGGGCTGCGCCATGGGCGAGTACTTCATGTTCAACAAGCAGCACGCGCTGACGATCTACGACGACCTCTCCAAGCACGCCGCGGCGTATCGCGAGATCTCGCTGCTTCTGCGGCGGCCGCCCGGACGCGAGGCATATCCGGGCGACGTGTTCTACCTGCACTCTCGGCTCCTGGAGCGCGCGTCCAAGCTCTCCGACAAGAATGGCGGCGGGTCGCTGACGTCGCTGCCGATCATTGAGACCCAGGCGGGAGACGTCTCCGCCTACATTCCGACCAACGTCATCTCGATCACGGACGGGCAGATCTATCTCGAGACGGACCTGTTCTATTCCGGCGTTCGGCCGGCCGTCAACGTGGGGATCTCGGTGTCTCGAGTCGGAGGGAACGCGCAGATCAAGGCGATGAAACAGGTCGCCGGGACCCTGCGGCTCGACCTCGCGCAGTACCGCAATCTCGCGGCGTTCGCTCAGTTCGGCTCGGACCTCGACAAGGCGTCGCAGGCGCAGTTGAACCGCGGGCGGCGCCTCGTGGAGCTCCTGAAGCAGCCGCAGTTCTCGCCGCTCGACGTCGACCTGCAGGTCGTGTCGATCTACGCCGGAACGCGCGGACACCTCGACTCCCTGCGTGTCGAATCGATCCTGGATTTCGAGGCCCAGCTCCACCAGTTCATGCGCAGCGACCGTTCCCAGGTCCTCTCGGCGATCGTCGCGACCGGCAAGCTCGAAAAGGACACGGAAG
>JBDUBP010000130.1:0-12019 GCA_040004075.1 Acidobacteriota bacterium
CCGACTCGGACGTCTGCTCCGCCTGCCAGGAGCGGAGATCCATCATCAGGTCCGCGGCAGACTGGTACCGGTCCGTCGGGTCCTTCTCGAGACATCGAAACACGTACTGGCGCAGCTCCTCCGCGATCCTCTCGCTTTCCGGGTATTTCCGGGGATCGTCGCGGAGGACGGCGCCGAGCGTGTCGACGGCCGTGTCGCGCACGAACGCCCGGCGCCCCGTGAGCATCTCGTAGTAGACGGCGCCCAGCGAAAAGATGTCGCTGCGAGAGTCGGCGCGCTTGCCCCGGACCTGTTCGGGAGAGATGTAGCCGGCTGTCCCCATGAGGAGGCGCCCGCTCGACTGCGAGGAAAGGTGCACGAAACTTCCATCGGGGGCCGCCAGCGGGGTCC
The DNA here is from genome assembly GCA_040004075.1 of Acidobacteriota bacterium. Classification (GTDB taxonomy): domain Bacteria; phylum Acidobacteriota; class Thermoanaerobaculia; order UBA5066; family Gp7-AA6; genus JALYUA01. The sequence continues at coordinate 391 of JBDUBP010000130.1, forward strand.
GGGAGGTCGGGCGCTCGACGCGTGCGATTCCGAAGTCCAGGATCTTGGCGCGGCCGTCGTTGGTCAGGAAGATGTTCTCGGGTTTGACGTCCCGGTGGACGACTCCCTGAGCGTGCGCGGCCGAAAGCCCGTCGGCAATCTGGCAGGCGAGCTCCGTCGCGCGCTTCTCCGCGAGCGGGCCGGACCGGAGGCGGTCTGCCAGAGTCTCGCCCTGGAGCAGCTCCGTCACGGCGTAGGGAACGCCGCGATGGGATCCCGTGTCGTGGATCGCCAGGATGTTCGGGTGATTGAGCGCCGCGACGACGTGCGTCTCGCGCTGAAAGCGCCGCAGGGATTCGTCGTCTTCGGCCCCGGCCGCGGACAGGAGCTTCAGCGCCACTTCCCGCCGGAGGCGCGTGTCGCGGGCGCGGTAGACCTCGCCCATTCCCCCCTTGGCGAGGGGCGCCAGAATCTCGTAGGGCCCGAGCTGTTCGCCGGTTGGAAGCGACACTCGCTACAGCATACGACGGCGTCGGTCCGGAGACGCCGCCGGGTTGCGTTGCTAGACTGAGCCGATGGACATCTGGCTGCTCCGCCATGCCGCGGCAGAAGACCGCGCGGACTCGGGACAGGACTCGGATCGCGCTCTCACCCCGGAGGGAATCGAGCGCGCCCGCGCGGTGGCCCGGGGTCTCGCCGCGCTCGAGCCGGGCATCCTGCGCGTGATCACCTCACCCTACCGGCGCGCCCGCCAGACGGCGGACGCCGCGGCCGCCGCGCTGGGACTTTCGGGAAGCGTCGCCGAATCCCGCGCGCTCGAGCCGGAAACCGACCCTCAGGAAATCCTCCGCGAAGTCTCGGCCGATTCAGGGGACGTGCTTCTCGTCGGCCACCAGCCGCATCTAGGCTCCCTGCTGGGGCTGCTCGTGGGCGGCGAGCGCGTCGAGATCCCGATGAAGAAAGCCGCGATCGCGCGCGTGACGCTCACCGGACGCTGGTCGGGGACCCTGAGATCCTTTCTTCCGCCGCGCATGCTGGAAATGCTGGGCGAGCGAAAATAAATCCGCAGGCGGCTGAGGGCGAAAAAGGGTCATCTTCCCCGGGCCGGGGAGAGGGAGGGGTGAGGGTCCCGCCCGTTCCTTCGGCCTAAAATACCGCCTGCAGCCTCGCGATCAGCTTGTCCTGCGCCGGGGCCGACCCGGGCAGCATCGTCCGCAGGTAGTTGACCTGGAGCTTCAGATCGTGGCCACGTACGAGGTAGTTGAGCCCCGCCGTCCAGGTCCGCGTGTCGTCGCCGCGCGCGTCGACGTTCGGATCGAACCGGTCGTGCCTCGCGACGGCCTGCCAGCGCTGAAGAAGCACGTACGATGCCTGCAGGTACCACCCGTCCGTCGACAGGCGCGCCGACGGGATGCGATCATCCGACCGGTACACCGCACGGAGATACTCCGCCCAGATTTCGAGAAGCCCGGTACGAATCTGCGCGTCGAGCCCCCACGCCTCTCGCCTGCCCGCGAAGATGACGTCGGGAGTCCGACTGCCGGCTTCGAGTTGAATCCGAACTCGGAAGGTTGCGCGAGGCTCGCGTCGTGAGAACGGTAGCCGTCCGCCCCCGCGGACAGCGAGAGGTCCCGGCCGAGGAGCCTCGCTCGGAGCGGGACGAACGAGACGCGGGACGCCCAGAGATACCGGTTGTCGTCGTTGACGTTGTTGTTTGCCCCCGTCCCGTTGAAGAGAGCGACCGAGTAAAACAGCCGCCTGCCGAAGAGGTCTCCTCCGACTTGCGCCCCTACCTGGCGACCCTGCGTCAGTCGATCGCTCACGAGCGTCCGTTCCTCGAGGAGGAGACGCGGATCCGAATAGAGCTGTTCGAAGCCATAAGGCGTCTTGAACTGGCCGACTCGGACCTTCGCGAACGAATAATGCGTCCACTCGACGTACCCGTCCGTCAGCTGCGCCCGAAGACCGGAAGTGTTCGACAGCGTCCCCGAGAGCTCCCCTTCGATCCGGTACTCGAACTCCTCGATGAACCGCCCGGAGGCGTTCAGGCGGGCGCGTCGCAGATAGAAGCGGTCGTTCCCGTCCGCGAATCGGCTGTCGCCACGATCGCCTGCTTCGAACTGCCCTTGCAGGAGTCCGCCGAGCCGCACCGTGGGGCCAGGGTCGGCCGGAGCGCTCGACGGCGGGGACTGCGCCGCTCCGGCGGCCGCCATCCCCAGAGACACCACAGCCCAGGCAAGAGAACCCCGGAGGGATGGTCGGCCTGCTTTCCCCATCGCCTGTAGGAAATCACTAGCGATATATTTAGTCAAGTATATCGAATCGGGGCTCTCTGACGTTCAGGGCTGCGCGGACGGTTCCGGACGTCTCGCCGTTCGAATGTTCATCCCTTCGGACCACGCAAACGACTTCGCCGCGCCTCGGCCGACGACGGCGCCCCGCTCCAGGGCCACCACTTCGTCAGCCAGCATCGCGACCTCGGCGGCGTCATGCGCGACGTAGAGCATGGGAATCGAAAACTCTTCCCGGACCCTCTTGAGGTACGACAGGATTCGGACCTTCAGCTCGGGGTGAAGGCCCGCCAGCGGCTCGTCGCACAGAAGAAGACGCGGATGGGAGAGAAGGGCGCGCCCGACCGCCACGCGGCGGCGCTCTCCGCCCGAGAGCTTCGAGATTCCCCGCTCCAGCAGCGGTTCGAGCTCGAGCACGGCGACGACGCGGTCAAATTCGCCCGCCGGGGAGTCCCGGCCGGCGTCCGACGCATACGTGAGGTTCCGCCGGACCGTCCGGTGCGGGAAGAGCGTGTCGTCCTGGGGCACGTAGCCGACTCGCCGGGCGCGCGGAGGCACGTTCCGTCCCGCCTCGGCGTCCAGAAGGATCTCCCCGTCGAGCTCGATCCGGCCGCGGCGCGGCGTCAGAAAGCCCGCGATCGTCTCGAGAAGCGAGGTCTTGCCGGCTCCCGACGGGCCCACGATGGCCGTCACCCGGCTCTCCATGTCCAGATGAGCGAACAGCGGAAACTCGCCCAGCGGAAGCTCGACGTGGACGATCCGCAGCATCGTCAGACGAGCCGTCCCCGGCGGCTCACGACGGTTTCTCCGATCCAGACGGCCAGAAAGCAGATGGTCACGGAGACGGCGAGGAGCGGCCACGCGCGGTCGTCGCGGCCGATCTGAACGAAGTTGTAGATCGCGAGCGACATCGTCGATGTCTTCCACGGGATGTTCCCGGCGACGAGAACGGTGGCGCCGAACTCTCCGAGCGCCCGGGCGAAAGCGAGCAGCAGGCCTCCCACGATCCCCCGGATCGCCAGCGGAAGGGTCATGGTGAACAGCACGCGGGCCTCGCCCGCTCCAAGGCTGCGGGCCATCTGTTCGAGGCGCGGATTCACGTCGTCGAACGCGATTCTCGCTCCTCGCACGAGCAGCGGAAACGACATCACCATCATGGCGACCACGACGGCCTTCCAGGTGAAGACGACGTCGATCCCGAGCCGCTCGAGATCCGGGCCGAGCACCCCGCGGCGGCCCAGCAGCTTGAGGAGGATGAGACCGGTCGCCACCGGGGGCATGACCAGAGGAAGGGCCACGAGGGTTTCGACGATCGACTTCCCGGTCCAGGTCTTCCGAGAGAGGAGCCAGGCGACCGCGAGCGCCGGAGGCGTCATCAGAATCGTGGCGAGAGCCGCGACCCGCAGCGTGAACCAGATGGTCCACGCAGCCTCGGACGAGAAGAATCCCGTCACCGCGGAACGAGGAATCCGTGGCGACGGAAGATGGCGGTCCCGGCCTGCGATTCGAGAAAGGCGAGGAATGCCCGTGCGCCTCTGGCGTTTTTCGCGGCCGTGAGAACGGCCGCCGGGTAGGAAATCCCGGGGCCCTCGGAGACGGGGACCTCCCAGGCCACGGCGACCTTCTTCGAGACGAGGGCGTCGGTCCTGTAGACGATGGCGGCGTCGGCGTTGCCCGCCTCCACGGCCGCGAGCGCCGCGCGGACGTTCTCCGTCGGGACGATCCGCCCGCTCAATCGATTCCAGAGCCCTTTTCGAGTCAGATATTCCCGGGCGTAGATGCCGGCGGGAACGCTCCGGGTTTCCGCCAGGGCGATCGCGTGAACCTGAGGTTTGAGGAGGTCTTCCGGTGAGGCGACGTGGGCGCCGCGCTCCCTGGCGACGACGAGGACGAGGCTGTTCGAGAGAAGGCTCTTTCTCGTCTTCCGGTCGATCAGCTCTTTCGCGGCGAGGCCGTCCATTTTGGCCTCGTCCGCGGAAAAAAAGAGATCGGCGGGAGCGCCTTCCTCGATCTGCCGGGCGAGGAGGCTCGACGCCCCGAAGTTGAACGCGATCGGCTCTCCGCCCTGCGCATTCCAGGCGGCCGAAGCCTCCTGCAGCGCTTCCGTCAGGCTCGCCGCCGCGGAGACCCGGATCTCGGCGGCCCCGGCCGGCGATGCGAAAAGCCCCAGGCCGAGGCACGCGGCGGCCGCGAGGACTGCATCGCGAGCTGTCGGCATGGCCTTCCCCTTCCGTTATATCCGGGCAAGTATAACGGAGGAGCCGCGCAATTTTCAGGAAGCGAGCAGGCTCCGCATTCGCTTCCACGCGGGCCGGATCGCCGCCCGGCTCGAGCTCTCCATGGCGCGGTAGAGAGAGAGGACGGACTCTCCCATGGGGGTGAGGGCGGTCTTCCCGTGTCCTGCCCCCCCGCGCTCGGTGTGGACGAGAGGCTCTCGGAATCCCCGGTTGAGCATCTGGACGAGCTTCCAGGCGCGCATGTACGACATGCCGAGCTCATCGGCCGCGCCACGGAGCCGGCCGGATCTACGAATCGCGTCGAGAAGGTCGGCCTTGCCCGGACCGAGCAGGATCTCCCCGGCCCGGGTGACCCGGATGCGAGGGCGAACCGTCGTTTCGGGCGGGCGCGAGCGCGTCTTCATCGCGCACAGTCTAACCAGTCGTCTTCGCGCCCTCGCAGGACGGTCCGCGGCCTGCGCGAATGGCCGATTCCCGGACACCGGTCGCCGGTTTCAGGATTCCGCTCGCCGATCGGGCCGTTTCTTCCCGGAGCCGTGCCATACAATCCTCCCGCTTCGACATAGGAGGAAAGACGCATGGGGAAGATGGGCCTAGGTTGTCTCGCTCTGGTGGTGCTGCTCGTCGTCATCATCGGCATTTCATTCGCGGGCACGAATAACCGGCTCGTGACGCTCAGTCAGGAAGTCGACAAGCAGTGGGCGCAGGTCGAGAATCAGTACCAGCGGCGCGCGGACCTCGTGCCAAATCTCGTCGCGACGGTCCAGGGCGCCGCGCAGTTCGAAAAGTCGACTCTCGAGGAAGTGACCCGGGCGCGCGCCTCGGTCGGTCAGGCGACGCCTCCGGCCGGCGCCGCCCCGACGGACCCGGCTCAGCTCGCCAAGTACGAGCAGGCGCAGGCCGCCCTCGGCGGGGCCCTTTCCCGCCTTCTGGTGGTGGTCGAGCGCTATCCGGAGCTCAAGGCGAACGCGAACTTCCGGGACCTCCAGGCTCAGCTCGAAGGAACAGAGAACCGGATCGCGGTCGAGCGGATGCGCTTCAACGAGGTCGCGCAGGCCTACAACACGGCCCTGTTGAAGTTCCCGACGAACATCACGGGGCGGATGCTCGGATTCAAGGAGAAGCCGTACTTCCACGGCACGCCGGGCTCGGACAAGCCGCCCGCCGTGAACTTCAACTTCGGAACGACTCCGGCCGCCGCGGCGCCCGCGCCGGCGCGTTAAGGAAGCCCGTTGACTCTCCCGGCACCCGCGCGCGGGCGGCGTCCGGCCGCCCGCGGGGCGGCGGCCTGGGCTCTCGTCTTTCTCTGCGCCGCGAGCGTCGCTCTCGCCGCGGCGCCCCCGGTTCCCGAGAAGCCGGCGCGTTACGTGACGGATCGCGCCGGAGTCCTCGACCCGGCGCGCGCCGAGCAGCTCAACTCGCGGCTCGAGCAGTTCGAGAAGGACACGTCGATTCAGATGCTGGCCTGGATCGACCGGCATGTCCCGGAGAACACGTCACTTGAGGAGTTCGCGGTCAACGCGATGAAGGCGTGGGGCGTGGGGCAGGCCAAGCTCAACAATGGACTCGTCCTGTTCGCGTTCGTCGACGACCGTAAAATGCGCATCGAGGTCGGATACGGTCTCGAGGGGGCGATTCCCGACGCGATCGCCAGCCGGATTCGCGAGGACGAGATCACGCCGCGGTTCAAGAGCGGCGACTACACGGGCGGTGTCGAGGCCGGGATGACCGCGCTGATGGCGGCGGCGCGCGGGGAGTACAAGGGGACGGGATCGACCGTGAACGAGCGCCAGCAGGGCACGAGACGCGGCGGCGGCATCCCCTTCGGATGTCTCTGGCCCTTTCTTTTCTTCTTCGTCCTCCCGTGGCTGCTGCGTCCCCGGCACCGGACGTTCGGACGGCGGGGGTGGCGTTCCGGCGGCTGGGGAGGGTGGGGAGGCTTCGGCGGCTTCGGGGGCGGAGGGTTCGGGGGGGGAGGCGGATTCGGCGGGGGCGGCGGCGGGGGGTTCTCCGGCGGAGGAGGGTTCTCCGGCGGCGGCGGCTCGTCGGGAAGCTGGTGACGCGATGAAGGTCCGGCACTTTTTCTCGAAGCTCGATTCCGACCGGATCGTGCAGGCAATCGCCCAGGCCGAATCGGACACCTCCGGGGAAATCCGGGTTCACGTGACGCGTTCGGAGCCGTCCGACATCGAAGCGCGGGCGCGCGAGCGTTTCGAGAAGCTCGGAATGACGGGGACCGCGGAGCGCAACGGCGTCCTCTTCTACATCGCTCCCCGGATTCGGAAGTTCCAGATCCTGGGCGACGCGGGCGTCCACGAGAAGTGCGGCGACGACTTCTGGAAGGCGACCGCGACCGAGATGGAGGAGGCCTTCCGAAAGGGCGAGTTCACCGAAGGGGTCGTGGCCGGAATCGACCGGATCGGCGAGATCCTGAAGACCCACTTCCCGCAGGGCCCGAACAACCCCGACGAGCTGCCGAACGCGATTGATGAGGACTGACAGTTGAGCGTTGAGCGTCTGGAAGGGTTTCCCGGCCCCCAGACCCTGAGACGTCGAGACAGGCCTTCATTCCGTCGTTTCCGATTTCCGATTCCCGATTCCCGATTCGGCCCCCGGCCCCCGTTCCCCTCCCCAACCCCTTGACATTCCACGGGTAAACCATAGAATTCGCAGTTCTGCTTTTGGGAGGCCTCCATGTACGCGATCGTCCGCGCGGGCGGGAAACAGGTGAAGGTTACGGCGGGGGACGTCCTCCGGATTGAGACGCCGCCCGGTGACGTCTCGAAGGGCCAGGAGATCGTCCTCTCGGAGATCGTCTTCGTGGGAGGCCACGAGGGAAAAGAGCTCAAGAAGACCGAGGGCGTCTCCGTGAAGGCGACCGTGCTCGGCCCCGTCAAGACGCGCAAGGTGCTCGTCTTCAAGAAAAAGCGCACGAAACAGTACCGCCGGACCAAGGGCCACCGGCAGTCGATGATCGAAATCCGCATTCTCGGGATCGAAGGAGCGTAGGCCATGGCACACAAAAAGGGGCAGGGCTCTTCCCGCAACGGCCGCGACTCCAACTCTCAACGGCTCGGCGTGAAGCGCTTCGGCGGGCAGCTCGTGACGGGCGGCTCGATCCTCGTCAGGCAGCGGGGCACGCGGTTTTTTCCGGGCGAGAACGTCGGCCGCGGCAAGGACGACACACTGTTCGCGAAGATCGCCGGAATCGTCCGATACAAGGACCGGGGCCGCGACGGCCGCGTCATCTCGATCGAACCGCAGGCCGGATAGGCGGGAGGCGGGAGGCGGTCAGCCCTCGTCGAGTCACCTCCGCCTTCCCCCTACCGCCTTCCGCCTTCCGTCCTTTTCCATGTTCATCGATTCCGCTGAGATCCGCGTCAAGGCCGGAGACGGCGGCAACGGCTGTGTCGCGTTCCGCCGGGAGAAGTTCGTGCCGCGCGGTGGCCCGTCCGGCGGAGACGGGGGACATGGCGGTTCCGTCTACGCGATCGCCGATCCCTCGTTCACGACGCTGTATCACCTTCGACATCAGATGCTGTTCAAGGCGCAGAACGGCCAGCACGGAATGGGATCCAACTGCCACGGGAGCACGGCGAGCGACGTGATGGTTCCGCTCCCGTTAGGCTCCGTCATCGTCGATCCGGACTCGGGCGAGCGCGTGGCCGACCTGCTTCACGCGGGAGAGAAAGTCCTCCTCGCCGGCGGCGGCAACGGCGGCTGGGGCAACCAGCACTTTGCCACCTCGACGAGGCAGGCGCCGCGCTTTGCGCGCAAGGGATTGCCGGGCGCCGAGCGGCGCCTGACGATCGAGCTCAAGCTTCTGGCCGACGTGGCGATCATCGGGTTTCCCAACGCCGGCAAATCGACCCTCATCTCGGTGATTTCCGCCGCGAAGCCGAAGATCGCGGACTATCCCTTCACGACCCTGGTGCCCAACCTCGGCGTCGTCCGCGGCGACGATCACCGGACGCTGGTCGTCGCCGACATCCCCGGGCTCATCGAAGGCGCGCATCTCGGGGCGGGTCTCGGCATCCGCTTTCTCAAGCACGTCGAGCGCTGCCGCCTCCTCTGCCATCTGGTGGACGCATCGACGTCGGGCGACGCGGAGCGCGACGTCGCGGTGCTCGAGGGGGAGCTCGAAGCGTTCTCTCCCGAAATTGCGTCGCGGCCGCGGATCCTGGTGGCGTCCAAGTGCGACGCGGTCTCGGATCCGGACCGGCTCGAGTCCATCCGCGCCACCGCCCGCCGCCGGGGGCTTCCTTACCGGGAGATCTCCGCCGCCACGCGACTCGGGCTGGAAGACCTCGTGCGCGATTTTTTCCGCCTCGCCGGAGCACGGGACTCGTTGCCGGCGCTCTCCGCCGCCGCGGGCCCCGACCCCGCTGTTTCCGAATCGTAAGAATGCGCACGGGCGTCTTCGGCGGGACCTTCGATCCGGTGCATCTCGGCCACGTCGCGATGGCGGAGGCCGCCGCGAGGAAGTTCGGGATGTCGAGCGTCCTTTTCCTTCCCGCGCGGCTGTCGCCGCACAAGACGGCGCCTCCGACCGATGCGCGGCACCGCGTGGCGATGCTGGCCCTCGCCCTGGCGGGCCGTCCGGACTGGTCGATCGCTTTCGAGGATCTCGATCGAGAGGGGCCGTCCTTCACAGTCGACACCCTGAGGGCTCTGTCGGCCCGCTCCTTGCAGCCCGATCTGTGGCTGTTGATGGGCACCGATACGCTCGCGGGCCTCGCCCGCTGGAAGGAACCGGCCGAGATCGTGCGGCTGGCCCGTATCGCCGCGTTTTACCGGGACCCTTTCCGGGGAGAAGGCCTGGTCGTTCCCGAGGTGCCGGGCCTGGCGGATCGGCTCGATGTTTTCGACGCCGGATCGGTTAGAATCTCCTCGACGGAATTGCGAGAACAGCTGTCCTCGGGGCAGCGGCCCGCCGGGCAGGTGCCGCCCGCCGTCGCGGAGTACATCACGAAGCACGGCCTCTACAGCGCGGGAGTCGTCGAGCGTTGAACGATCTGTCCGCTCGCGACCGGGTTCGGGAAGGCCTCTCCGCCGCCCTGGATAAGAAAGCCTCTGCCGTCCTCGTGTTCAATTTGACCGAGCTCACGACGATGGCCGACTATTTCGTCCTGTCGACGGCCAATTCGGACCGGCAGGCGCGCGCGATCTCGGACGCAATCACCGAGGCCCTCGGCCCCGCCCTCTCTGTCGAAGGCCTGGAAACGGCGAACTGGATCCTCCTGGATTACGGGGACGTGGTCTTTCACGTTTTCCAGGAAGAGGCCCGCCGGTTCTACGCGCTGGAGCGGCTCTGGGGCGACGCGGAGAATGAGACGGGCCGCTTCGCCGCCAGATCCTGACGCCGAGGCTTCCGGCGCCGGCGCCGATGGGCTGCCGGCCCGTGCCGAACCCCGACGCCGGGGGTCCCTCCGTGCCCTCTTCTCCACCCGGCACCGTCCCCTCGCGCGCGAGATCGTCGCTCTCGAGCGGGCGCTGGATCTTCCGAGCACCGTCCTTCTGGTCGGCGAGAGCGGCACGGGAAAAGACCGGCTCGCGCGAGCGCTGCACGACGCGTCCCTGAGGGCGGACCGTCCCTTCGTCCGGATCGACGCGGCGAATCTCTCCGACGAGCTCTTCGAGAGCGAGCTCTTCGGGCACGAACGCGGCTCCTTCACCGGCGCTGTCACCGCGAAACGGGGACTCCTGGAAGTCGCGGGCGACGGTACGGTTTATCTCGACGAGGTCTCCTCCCTCTCGCCGGCCGCGCAGGCGAAGTTTCTGCGCGTCCTCCAGGAGCGGACGTTCCGGAGACTGGGCGGCGTGACGAACCATCCGTTTCGCGCGCGTCTCGTCGTGTCCTCCCGTCGCGCGCTCCCCGGCCTCGTAGAGCAGGGACTCTTTCGCGCCGACCTCTTCTATCGGATCGACGTCGTCTCGCTCCGCCTTCCCGCGCTCGCGGAGCGGCGGGAAGACGTGCTTCCGCTGGCGCGCACGTTCTTGAAGCGCGCCGCCCGCACGTACGGCACCCCGGCGCGCCGGTTCACGGACGAGGCGGAGGCGGCGCTCCTCCGCCATACGTGGCCCGGGAACGTCCGGGAGCTCCTGCACGTCGTCGAGCGCGCGGCGCTCGTATCCGCGGCGCCGGAGGTCTCTCCAGCGGACCTCCCCATGGGGACGTTCGGAGCGCCCGAAGCGCTGCTGGCCGCCGCCGTCGAACGCCGCTGGACGTTGAAGGAGCTCTCCGAGGTGTACATCGAAGAGACGCTGCGCCGAGCCGGCGGCAACCGCACCCTCGCCGCCAAACGGCTCGGAATCTCCCGCAAGTCTCTCTGGGAACGCTCCCGCAAGAAGTAGGACGCGCACGCGAGCGCGCAAGACCGCGGGGATCCATGTCCGGGCGCTGGCGTCTCACCCGTGCCCGGACATGCAGAGGATGAGATGTCGAGATCCAGCGGTCAGGCTGACATCCGCCCGAAGACGTCCCACCCGCGGCCCGGGTCTGCGCAGAGGATGCGATGTCGAGACCGAGCGGTAAGGCTGACAATGCGCGGGCTGACATCCGCGGGCTGACATCCGCCGCCCTGTCCCTTCTCAAACCCCCGTTTTCCGGCCTTTTTCCACCGCGCCCCTTGGGCCGACCCCCCGAGGAATTCTCGGTTATGATCTCGCGTTCGAAATCGAACCCGCGCCGCGCGGGAAGAAAGAGAAGGAACCATGGCGACGACCAGCGCGCGCCCCGTGAAGATGCCGAAGAAGGACCTCGAGCGGTTCCGCCGACTCCTCATGGAGAAGAAGGCCAGCCTTTCGGCGGACCTCGCCAAGACCCGCAGCGCCGAGGAAGAAACCGGCGACGAAGCGACGCAGGACATCGCCGACAAGGCGGTCTCCTCCTACACGCGCGAGTTCCTCTACTCTCTTTCCGACAACGACCGGAACACCCTCCTCCTGATCGACCAGGCGCTCGGCCGCATCGACGACGGGTCGTACGGGCACTGCCAGAACTGCGGCGTGACGATGAACGAGAAGCGGTTGAACGCCGTGCCGTGGGCGCCGCACTGCGTCGATTGCCAGGAGCTCGCCGAAAAGGGGCTGCTTGAAGGCTGAAGGCTGACGGCTGACGGC
>JBDUBP010000073.1:0-12019 GCA_040004075.1 Acidobacteriota bacterium
GCTCGCCCGACTCCAGCCGGTGCGTCGACTCGGCGAGCGCGGCGATCGGCAGCGTAATCCGGCGAGCCAGCGTGAGGCCAATCCAGGCGGAGGCGAACAGGATCGCCAGGGTGATGAGCAGAAAGGTCGAAATGTTGGCCGCCTTGATGGCCGGCTTCTGCACCTCGAGCTTCTTGTACTCGGACCAGGCGGCGGCGATCGACTCCATCGCCCGCGCCTCCGCCGGCGGGATCCGCGAGCCCGTCACCCAGGTCAGCGCGCCGGCCGCGCGCGCCGCGCGGTATCGGTGCGAGCCGTCGCGCACGACCTCGATGCGCGTGTCTTCGCCAGCGGCGGCCGCCCGGCGAAGCGCCTCCGCGGCGATGGGCGGGATCTCTCCCGGAGCGCCCTGGACGAGGGCGATGCGCTCGGTGCCGCGGTACGCCTCGACGGTGTCGAGCCGGTGCTCCCGGCGGAAGGCTTCGAGTGCCGCCACGGGAGGAGTCGCCGCCCCGAAGGTCTGCGCCGCGATCCGCGCGTCTCCCAGCGTCTGATCCGTGAGCCGGCGCTCCGCCATGTCTTCGACCGCCCGCGCGTTGCCGACGACCTCGCGGACGGGAGTCGAGAACCACCGGTCGATCGACCGCTGCAGGAGGCCGGTCGCCGTGAAGAAGAGCAGCCCGATGGGAATCGCCGTCAGCCCGATGTACGTCACGAGCAATTTCGTCTTGAACTGGGAGCCGAGCGTCCGCCGCCGCCGCTCGAGCCACGTCTTCAGCAGGGTGCGGCCGAGCACGAAGAGGACCGCCGCGATCAGAGTGATGTTGATGTAAGACAGGACGAACAGAAGCAGCCCGCGCGTGACGGTGCCCGGCTCGTCCGCGCGCTGCTGCAGCACGGACACGGCGGTCCAGACCACGAGGACCGCGAGCACGAGCCCGACGATGAGCTTGTTGTCCTTTCGCCGCCGCTGCAGCTCGGACAGGAGGCTCACGGCGAGATCCGAACGTCGAAGCGGTTCGACTCCTTCCAGGGAGTCCGCGCGTCGACGGGAATGATGGTGAACAGGTATCCGGAGTCGAAAACGCCCCGGACCTCGACGTACAGGTTCCGGTGCGGCTCCGCCTCCCCGACGCGGAACACGAGGAGGTTTTCGCGGGACACGAGCCGCCGGAGGACCTCGGCGAAATCCCGGGTCGAAGAGCGGGCCAGGGGCTTTCCATCGAGCGTCTCCGCGATCACGTATTCCCGCGTGACGGGGTCGAACGTCACGGCGACCCGGTAGCGCCGCCCGTCGATGCGGTCATCCCAGAGCCAGTGCGCGTTGTGGCGGTAGAACCGCACGTCATATCGGATCGCGGTCTCGAGCCCCGTCTCGATCTTGCTCGCGAGCTCCGGATTCAAGGCGCCCTCGAGGCGGAATCGCAGGAAAACGTCGGGGCCGCGGGCTTCGGCGTGCACCAAGCCCATCCGCGGGCGGACCGCCTCCTCCGCCGGGGCGGGAGCGGCGCACACGGCCGCGAGCAGCAGCGAAAGAGCGAGGCGCAAGCCCTTGAGCACGAGACCGATTGTAACGAGGCGCTCGCGACGAGGGTTCAGGATGCGGAGAAGGAGAGGGAAGACGCCCGGTTTCAGCTGTTTTCCCGCCTACCGCCTACCGCCTACCGCCTACCGCCCGGCTACTCGTTGACCGTGCGCTCCTGGCGGGCGTCCGCGTCGGGGCGGAGGGCCGGTGCGGTCCGGGCGAGCTCTATGGCCCGCGCGAACTCGATGTGCAGCGCATGGCCCGCCTTGCGGGCGAAGATCCTGCCCGCGAGGGGCGCGCCGAGGAGGGCGAGGTCGCCGACCAGGTCCAGGATCTTGTGGCGGACGAACTCGTCGCGAAACCGCAGGGGTCCCGAGGCGACTCCGGTCTCATCGAGCACGACCGCATTGTGAAGGTTTCCGCCGCGAGCGAGACCGCGCGCGCGCATGGCCTCGACGTCGCGGGCGAAACCGAACGTGCGGGCGGGCGCGATGCGCGCCGAATACTCCTCGGGGCGAATCGCGACGGTGAGCTCCTGCTTTCCGACGACGGGGTGCGGAAAGTCGATCTCGTAGCTGATCGTCAGGCCCGGGCCGTCCGGAACGTACCGGACGCTTCGATCGCCGCGAGAGACTTCGACCTCCCGATCGAGCGCGATCGGGCGGACGCGTTCCTCCTGGCGTTCGAATCCCGCCGCGTGGAACAAACGGACGAACGGCAGGGCGGAGCCGTCGAGGATCGGAATCTCGGGGCCGTCGACCTCGATGCGGCAGTTGTCGAGGCCTTCGCCGGCCGCGGCGGAGAGGACGTGCTCGACGGTCCCGATCGAGATCCCGTTCGCCGAAAGCGTCGTCGCGTAGTCGAACATGCTGGCCGAGGAGAGACGGGCGGGGATCGGCGAGCCGGGGTGATCGCTGCGCACGAAGACCAGGCCGTGGCCGGGCTCGGCGGGACGGAACATCGCGCGAACTGGGTGGCCGGAATGGAGTCCGACGCCCTCGATGGAAACGGTCGTTCGAAGTGTGGTCTGGGATCGCAAGCAGTTCGTTCCGCCCTCCCGCGTCGCAGCATCGGTGCCAGCTTCCGCGCGGCGGGCAGAATAGTTGCAAGACGCCCCAATGCAGTACTTACGGAAGCTCGCCTCTCCGCCGGTCTCGCGATGCTGTGGCTCGCGCGCCACAACTCTGTGGCCGCCGCGCCACCTCCGAAGCCCGAAAAGTCGATCCGGGTACACTCGGAGGAAATGCCCCCGCAGCGTCTCGAGGAAGTGGTGGCGGGTCTCCTGGCGGAGTCGCGGACGGTGTTGCGCGTCGCGCGCGCGCGCTGCTACGCCATGGGTCCGTCCGGCGATTTTCGGCTGGCCGGATCCTATGGGTTCGTGTCGCGTTTCGGGCCGGAGGACTTCCTGGAAGCCTCCCATCCCTTGGTCGACTGGGTGCAGCATCATCGCCGCCCGGCGTACGCCAACTCCGCGCGGGAGGCCGGCCGGCTCGCGGCCTCGATGGAGCGCGAGCAATACGCCCGCATGCTCGCGGCCCCGGCATACGTGGGATCGCGGATGGTAGGCATCGTCGAGCTCCAGGACAAGCTCGAAGGCGCCTTCTTCGCGGCGGAAGATCTCCGCGCCGCCGAAGAACTGGCCTCTCGCATCGCGGAGGTCCTGGAGTCGTTCAACGGGACCTCTGTCGCCGCCCCCGAGCCGCTGGCGCCGGAGGACGCGGAAGCGCTCTACCGGCCGGGCGCCGACGGCGGCTCGCTCCAGGAGTTTCCGTCTCCGCCGGCGCTCTTCTCGTCGGGGCCGGAGTGGGAGGAGGGGCCTGCGGAGCTGCCGGTCCCGGCCGCGGCGCCGGCGCCTCCCCGGCCCCCGGCCCTCTCGAGCCGCCCGGTCCCCCGGGAAGAGCTCGTCTTCCGGGGATTCTGGAGCTCGCTCCTTCTCGCTTCCGACATCGATGCCGTCGCGTTCTCCAGCTGGACCCGCGACGCGGTTCACATCCAGATCGGCGCGCGCCGCGCGCTCTCGGAGGACTCCCGGATCGCGCTTCTGGAGAACCTGGCGCCGGTCGTCGCGTCGGCGGCCCCCGACCTGCGGCCGCCGCAGCAGAAGCGGTTTTCGACGGAGTTTCCGCTGGGGCGCGGCGACGGCGAGATCCAGAGCTTCGCCGGAATCCAGACGTCGGTGATCTTTCCCGGCGTGCGGACGCTTCTCGTCAGCCTTCTTTTTTCGCGGCCGCCGGACGAAGCCGGCGTGGAAGCGCTCAAAGAAGTTCACCGCGGGATCCGCGCGGCCGTTCTTCAGTCGGCTTCGGGTGAGCGGTACCGGCAGTCGTATCGCAGTCTCGTCAAGTCGCTCCTGGAGCCGGGCGCCCGGCCCTATCCCCAGCTCAAGGCGCACTCCTACGCCGTCGGCGCTCTCTGCCGGAGGTTCGCCACCGCCCTCCGGCTTCCCGCGGAGGGCATCGAGCAGCTGACGGTGGCCGGGCTCCTGCACGACATCGGCATTCGCGAAGTCGAGGTCCCGTACGAGCGCCTGGCGGGGCGCCGCCCTCTCGACCTTCAGGAGGTCGCGCTCGTGCGGCGGCACGCGGTCATCGGAGCCGACATCCTCGAACGAATCGAATTTCCGTATCCGATCGCGCCCCTCGTCCGCCACCACCACGAGCGCTACGACGGGGCGGGGTATCCCGACGGCCTCTCCGGCGACCGGATTCCTTTCGGCTCTCGCGTGCTCGCGATCGCCGAGGCGTACGACGCGATGACAGCGGCGCACTCGTACCGCTCGCCCATCGCCGTCGACGCGGCGCTCGACACCCTCACGGCCAAGGGAGGCACGCAGTTCGATCCCGACCTCGCCCGGCGGTTCTGCGAGCTCCTCCGGGCCGGCGCGCCGCGCCCGAACCGAACCGACCTCCCGGACTCTTTCCGGTGAAGGAGGGCGGAAAGGGACGGCCGGTGGCGGCGAAGGAAAAGAAGACCTCGCCGATCGCCTCCAATCGCAAGGCGTTTCACGAGTACTTCGTGGAGGATCGCATGGAGGCGGGGATCGCGCTTCTCGGCTCGGAGGTGAAATCGCTGCGGGAGGGGCGAGCCCAGCTGAAGGACTCGTACGTCCAGTTCCGCGACGGCGAGGCGTATCTGGTCGGAGCTCACATCTCTCCTTACGGCTCCGCCTCCTGGACGAACCACGCTCCCGAGCGCGACCGCAAACTCCTGCTGCACCGGCGCGAGCTCGCGAAATGGGCGTTGGCCGTCGCGACGTCCGGCGTGACGTGCGTGCCGCTCTCCCTGTACTTCAAGGGCTCTCGGGCGAAGGCGGAGATCGCGCTCGTCAAGGGCAAGAAGCTGCATGACAAGCGAGACGCGATCCGAGACCGCGAGCTGAAACGGGAGGCCGATCGGTCGATGCGGAGGAGATAGGAGTTGTCAGTTTTCAGTTTTCCGTGGTCAGTTCCGGCGAGAAACCTTTGAGCCTCGATGTCCGGACGGAAGGTTCCTTCGCGATACGGGATTACCGCGAATCGGACTTTTCCGGGTTGGTCGCGCTCGACAGTGAGTGCTTCGAGCCGGGAATCGCCTATCCCCCGGGAGAGATGACGCGGTTCCTGTCTCTGGCGACGAGAGAAGTTCTCGTCGCCGATCTCAACGGAAAGCTGGCGGGATTCTGCATCGGTTACCGCGCGCCGCGGTCGCTAGGTCGGATCGTCACGCTCGATGTGCGCGCGGAACATCGAAGGGCCGGTATCGGACGCGCGCTGCTGCATCGCACGATCGAGCGACTGGTCCTCGCCGGCGCCGATCAGACGGTATTGGAGGTCGACGTGCGGAACGCGGCTGCCATCTCGTTCTATGAGCGGCTCGGCTTCGAACGGAGCGCGATGCTCCCCGATTACTACGGCCCGGGACTCGCAGGCCTGGAAATGCGAAAAACTGAGAACTGAGGACTCTCCTACCTCGCCGCCCTCTTCCTCTTCTTCGGCGCCGCCTTGCGGTTCTTCTGCAGAAGCTCGAAGAAGCGTTCCGCGGGGACGGGCCGGCTGACGAGATAGCCCTGCATCTCGTCACAGTCGTGGGCGCGCAGAAACGTGAGCTGCGGCTCGGTTTCGACGCCCTCGGCCACCACGGTCAGCTCGAGGCTGTGGGCCATCGCGATGATAGCCGACGCGATCGCCGCATCGTCCGGGTCGGTCGTCACGTCCCGAACGAACGACTGGTCGATCTTGAGGCGGTCGATCGGAAAACGCTTCAGGTAGTTCAGCGACGAGTATCCGGTTCCGAAGTCGTCCATCGAGAGCTGGACGCCCAGGTTCTTCAGGTCCCACAACGTGCTGATGGAAATCTCCGCGTTCTGCATCGCGTTCGACTCGGTGATCTCCAGATCCAGGAACTCCGGCGCGAGGTCCGCGGTTTCGAGCGCCACCTTCACCTGGGAAACGAGGTCCGCCTGCTGAAACTGCCGCGCTGAGAGGTTGACGGCGACGGAGAGCTGCGGGTAGCCGAGCCGCTGCCATTCGCGCACCTGCGCGCACGCCGCGCGCAGCACCCATTCTCCGATGGGAACGATCAGGCCGGAGATCTCGGCGAGCGGAATGAACTCCCCGGGGGCGAGCAACCCCATCTCGGGATGCTCCCAGCGGATCAGAGCCTCCGCGCCGCGAATCTGATTGGTCTCGAGATCCACGAGCGGCTGATACTGGAGAACGAGCTCCTCGTGCTGAATCGCCTGGCGCAGCCGGCTCTCGAGTGAAAGGCGCTCGAGAGCGCGGGAGTTCATCGCCGCCGTGTAGAGCTGGAAGTTGTCGCGGCCCTGCTCCTTGGCCCGGTACATCGCCGTGTCGGCGTTGCGAACCAGCGTTTCGGCGTTCTCGCCGTCGGCGGGATAGAGAGCGACCCCGATCGACGTCGTCAGGAAGAGCTCCCGCCCGTCGATGACAAAAGGGAGCCGGAGGACGCCGAGGATCTTCCGGGCGATCTTGGCGGCCTGCTCGTCGTCGGCCATCCCGGGCACGAGCACTGTGAACTCGTCTCCGCCGAGCCGCGCGACGGTGTCGCCTTCCCGCACGCAGCTTCCCAGACGCTCGGCGACGCGCCGCAGCAGCTCGTCGCCGATCGAGTGTCCGAGCGAGTCGTTGATCACCTTGAAGCGGTCGAGGTCCAGAAACAGCGTGGCGAGCCGGTCCTCCGAACGCTGCGCATTGAGCACGGCCATCCGCAGCCGGTCCTGGAAGAGGAGCCGGTTCGGGAGGCCGGTCAAGGCGTCGTGAAACGCGAGGTGCTTGACCTGTTCCTCCGCCCGCTTGCGCTCGGTGATGTCGATGACGGTCCCCTCGATCATCGCCGGCTTGCCGTCGACGCCTTCGATGACGCTGCCGTTCTCGAGGACCCACACGAGGGTTCCATCCCGCCGGCGCTGGCAGGATTCGTAGTTCGAGAGGGAGTGGCGCTCCCGGAGACGGGTGACGGCGGCCTCCCGGTCCTCGGAATTGCGGTAGAAGTCCCAGGCGGGCTGCCCGAGCATTTCTTCGCGCGAGTCGTATCCGAACATGCGCGCGAAGGAGTCGTTGCAGTCGAGGATCCGGCCCTCGAGCGTCGTTCGATAGACGCCGGCGAGGTTTCGCTCGAACAAGGTCCGATAGCGGGTCTCCGAGGCGCGAAGAGCGTCTTCGGCGCGCTTGCGCTCGCTGACGTCGCGGAAGCTCCACACCCGCCCCACGGCCTTTCCCCCGACGCGCTGCGGCCGCGAGAGCCTCTCGAACACGCGGCCGTCTCGAAACTCGACGACGTCGTAGCTCTCCGCCTCGGGGGTGGCGCGGAGCGAGTCGATCATTCCGAAGAAGGTCGCCGGGTCTTTCATCTGGCCGGCCGCCGAGGCGAGCACCAGCCGATGGTCGTTTCCTTCGAGGGAGCCGGACAGGCGCCACATGTCCCGGAACTTCTGATTGAGCGTCAGGATCCGCTCCTCGTCGCCCACGACCAGGAGACCGTCCGCCGTCGCCTCGAGGGTGGCGCGGACGAGCGACAGGGAGGCCTCGCGATCGTCCTCCGCGCGTTTGCGCTCGGTGATCTCCACGAGGGTGCCCTCGATGATCAGCGTGCCGGGCTCCGGGCCGTCGACCAGGCTCTCGTTCTCCAAAACCCAGACGATGCTCCCGTCCCGGCGGCGCATCTTCTGCTCGTGGTTCGTCAGGGTCCGGTTTTCACCGAGCCGCCGGATCGCTTCCGTCCGCTCCTCCGGGTTGAGATAGAAGGTCGCGGCGGGCATCGCGAGCACGTCTTCCGCCGTCTCGTACCCGAAAATCCGCGCGAACGCGGTGTTGCAGTCGAGCACGCGGCCGTCGAGCGTCGTGCGATAGACGCCGGCGAGATTGCGCTCGAAGAGCTGCCGGTGGCGGGCCTCGGAGTCCCGCACCGCGTGCTCCGCGTCCCGCCGCTCCGTGACGTCCCTCGCGATCACCGTCAGGAGCCGGCGGCCCTCGCGGGGCGATTCCCCGAAGGAAATCTCGAGCGGGACCTCGCGGCCGTCCGCGTGCCGTCCCGAGAGCGCGAGCGCTTCGCCAGGCGCCGTGGCCTTCCAGGTCGTGGGGCCTTCCGGTCCGCCATAAGGGTGTGTCGGTAGCAGCATCGAGAGCGGTTCGCCGATGAGCGCGGACATCGGGTGCCCGAAGATCGGCTCGGCGGCGCGATTCACGTACAGGATCCGGCCGTCGTCGCCGACCGTCAGGATCGCGTCCGACGCCGTCTCCGCCAGAGTCCGGAACCGGCTCTCGCTTTCGCGCAGCGCCTTTCGCGCGAGCCGGCGCTCCCGCCGGATCTGCGCCTCCCGCAGCTCCCGCTCGATGGTGGGGCAGAGCCGGGCCAGCGCTTCGTGCGTGATGCAGTTGTGCGCGCCGGCTTTGATGGCGCGGACGGCGGTCTCCTCGCCGATCGTGCGCGACACGATGAGAAAGGGAATGTCGAGGTCGAGCTCCTTCAAGATGGAGAGGGCGGCCAGCGCGCCGAAGGCCTCGAGCTCGAAGTCGGACAGGACCACCTCGAAGCGCTCCCGGGCCAGCGCCGCCTCCATCTGCTCGGACGTCGTGACGCGCTCGAACGCCACGGCGTAGCCGCCCCGTCGAAGCTCTTCCAGAGTCCGTTCCGCCCCGGCCGCGGAATCGTCCACGATCAACACTTTCAACGTGGGCATTTTGTTTATTTCGAGAGCAGGAATTATACGCCTGGAAGCCGTCCGCTCTCAGCTTTCAGCTCTCTCCGCGGGGTGAGGGGGCGGACTCTGTCGTCCGAAGCCCGGGACGATCGGCCGCCGGATAAAGTGGCGCTGGGCGATTGACTCGCGCGGCGCCCGGACGCCCGAGGAGCTTCCATGACGTACTCCAAAGAGGTCCTTCAGTTCGCTTTCCTGGCGTTTTCGTCCCTCTTCTCGGTCATCAATCCGATCTCGGCAGCGCCGATCTTCGTCACCCTGACCGGAGGCACGCCCGCCGAACGGCGCAGGACGGCTCTGCGCGCCTGCCTCGCGGCGCTCGCCGTGCTCGCGGTCTTCGCCGCGGCCTGAGGGGCCATCTTTTCTTTCTTCCAGATCACCGTTCCTGCATTTCAGATCGCGGGAGGCGTCCTGTTCACGACGATGTCGTTTCGTTCCATGGAGGAGAGCGAGAAGCACGTCACCGCCGACGACACCGAGAAGCTCGATCCGTCGATCGTGCCGCTGGGCATCCCGGTGATTGCAGGCCCGGGCGCCATCTCCGCCACGATGGTGCTCGTGGGCCAGGCGCAGGATGCGCCCCACCGGGTGGCCCTGGCGATCGCGCTCGGGGCCAGCCTTCTGATCACGCTGGCGATTCTTCTGATCGCGCCGTCGGTCGAGACGCGGATGGGAAGGACGGGGCAGCGCGTGGTCTCGAAGATCATGGGGCTCGTGACGGTGGTCATCGGCGTCCAGTTCATCCTGAACGGCGCGACGACCGTCATCCTGGGGATCCTGCGCGAAGCGAAGTAGCTTCGAAGGCGCTGGGCGCCGGGCGAGAGGCGCTGGGCGTTGCGGCCGGGGCCCGGCTGACAGCTGAGAGATCCGAGCTGGATTAGAATCTCCGGTTCCCATGGAATTCCTGCGTATCCGCGGCGCACGCCAACACAATCTCCGGAACGTCTCCTGCGACATCCCCCGCAACCGGCTCGTCGTCATCACGGGAGTGTCGGGCTCGGGCAAGTCCTCGCTCGCCTTCGACACGATCTTCGCCGAAGGGCAGAGGCGTTACGTCGAGTCGCTCTCCGCCTATGCCCGCCAGTTCCTCGAGCAGATGGAGAAGCCCGACGTGGATTCGATCGAGGGCCTCTCTCCGGCCATCTCGATCGAACAGCGCACGACGTCGAAGAACCCGCGCTCCACGGTCGGGACCGTGACCGAGATCTACGACTACCTTCGCCTCCTCTACGCCTCGATCGGCAAGCCCCACTGCCCGAAGTGCGGCCGACCCATCCAGGCGCAGACGGTCCAGGAGATGGTCGACCGCGCCCTGCGCCTTCCCGAGGGAAGCCGGTTCGTCGTGCTCGCGCCGTACGTGTCGGGCAAGAAGGGCGAGTACAAGAAGCAGATGGCGGAAATGCTCAAGGAAGGGTTCCTGCGGGCCCGCATCGACGGCCAGTACGTGGACCTCGACGATCCCCCGGAGCTCGACAAGCAGAAGAAGCACACGATCGAGCTCGTCGTGGACCGGCTGGTGGCCAAGCCCTCCGCGGACGAGGAATATCGCAAACGCCTCGCGGACTCGATCGAGACGGCGACGCGCGTTTCGGGCGGGCTCGTCACGCTGTCGGTCGCCGACGGCCCGGAGGAGGTCCTCTCCGCCAACTACGCCTGCCCGGACTGCGGCACGTCGCTGACGGAGATCACGCCCCGCCTGTTCTCGTTCAACTCGCCGTATGGTGCCTGCCCCGATTGCTCGGGCCTGGGCACGATTCTCAAGGCCGACCCCGAGCGCGTCGTCGTGGCGCCGGAAAAGTCGATCCAGGACGGCGCGATCGCCATCCTGAAGCCGGGCTCGACGAACTGGCGGTCGCGGCAGATGGCGACTCTCGCTAAGCACTACAAGTTCCGGCTCGACCAGCCGTTCTCGAAGATCCCGAAGGCGGCGCGCGACGTGATTCTCTACGGCTCCGGCGAGGACGAGATCAAGTTCTCCTACGTCGCGGAGAGGGGCGAGTACCACTGGCGCTCTTCGTTCGAGGGTCTGATCCCGATGCTCGAGCGCCGCTACCGGGAGACGGAAAATCCCGAGAACCGGTTCGAGCTCGAGGCGTACATGTCCGCCGAGCCGTGCCCTGCGTGCCAGGGAAGGCGCCTGAAGCCGGAGGCGCTGGCCGTCAAGGTCGGGGACCGTTCCATCGACGAGATCGCCTGCGTCACGATCTCGGACTCCATCACCTTTTTCGACGATCTCGCGCTGACGGTTCGAGAGCGCGAGATCGCCGGCAAGATCCTGAAGGAGATCCGGGATCGCCTCGGGTTCCTCTCGAACGTTGGGATCGGCTATCTCAACCTGTCGAGGGGCTCCGCTTCGCTCTCGGGGGGTGAGTCGCAGCGCATCCGCCTGGCCACGCAGATCGGCTCGAAGCTCATGGGAGTTCTCTACGTTCTCGACGAGCCCTCGATTGGCCTGCACCAGCGCGACAACCGAAAGCTCATCGACACCCTCATCTCCATGCGCGATCTCGGGAACACCGTGGTCGTCGTCGAGCACGACGAGGAGACGATCCGGTCCGCGGACTGGGTCATCGACCTCGGCCCGGGCGCCGGCGTCCACGGAGGCCGCATCGTCGCCCAGGGCACTCCGGACGAGCTCTCGGAGTTCCCCGAGTCCCTGACCGCGAAGTACCTCTCGGGGGAGCTCGAGATCCCGATTCCGGAGACGCGGCGGGGCGGCTCCGGCAAGGCGCTCGTCGTCAAGGGAGCGCGCGAGCACAACCTGAAGAACGTGGATGTGCGGTTTCCCCTCGGAGTGATGACGGCGGTGACGGGGGTCTCCGGCTCCGGGAAATCGACGCTCGTCAACGACATCCTCTACAAGGCGCTGGCCCGGGCACTTCACGGGGCGTCGGACCGGCCGGGACGTCACGACAAGATCGAGGGGCTCTGGGAGGTCGACAAGGTCATCAACATCGACCAGTCGCCGATCGGCCGCACGCCGCGGTCCAACCCCGCGACCTACACAAACGTCTTCAACCCGATTCGCGAGCTTCTCTCGCGCACCCCGGAAGCGCGCGCGCGGGGCTACGCGCCCGGCCGCTTCTCGTTCAACGTCAAGGGCGGGCGCTGCGAAGCGTGCAGCGGCGACGGACAGATCAAGATCGAGATGCATTTCCTGCCGGACATCTACGTCACGTGCGACGTCTGCGGAGGCAAGCGTTACAACCGCGAGACGCTACAGGTGCATTACAAGGGAAAGTCGATCGCGGAAATCCTCGCGTTGACCGCGGAGCAGGCGCTCGAGCTCTTCGAGAACATTCCCTCGATCGCGAACATCT
>JBDUBP010000113.1:0-12009 GCA_040004075.1 Acidobacteriota bacterium
ATCCAGTGGAACGGCGAAAAGTGGGTCGGCGACGTGCCCGACATGAAGCCCGACGCGCCTCCCGGAACGTTCGGCGCCTTCATCATGCTGCCGGAGGGCGTCGGCCGCCTCTACTCCCCCGTCTTGAACGACGGACCGTTTCCGGAGCACTACGAGGCCATCGAGGCTCCCGTCAAGAACGCCCTCCATCCGAACGTCACGTCGAGCCCCGTTTCCAAGCGGTTCTCGACGGAGCACGACAAGTACGGCACCGTGGACAAGTTCCCGATCGTCTGCACGACGTACCGCCTGACGGAGCATTTCCACTACTGGACGCAGCACCATAGGAACGGCCGGCTGAACGAGATCCAGCCCGGATTCTTCGTCGAGATCCCGGAAGGCCTCGCGAAGGAGAGGGGCATCGCCAACGGCTCCCAGGTCAAGGTCTCCTCCGCGCGGGGCGCAATCCAGGGCGTCGCGATGGTGACGAACCGGCTCACGCCCCTGAAGATCGACGGCAAGCAGACCTGGCAGATCGGCTTTCCCATCCACTGGGGGTTCAGCGGCGCGGAGGGACATCGGGGTCCTCTCGCGAACATGCTGACGCCGTCCGCGATGGACCCGAACACGTGGACCCCCGAGTACAAGGCCTTCCTCGTCCAGATCGAGAAAGCGTAGGGGGCGCGCCATGGTGATGCAAAGCCTCGAGATCCGCCGCTCGTCCGCTTCGGTCTGGGGAATCCCCTCCGGGATCCGGACCCTCCCGACCGTCTCCAAGTACATCGACACGAGCACGTGCATCGGCTGCAAGGCCTGCGAAGTGGCCTGCCAGGAGTGGAACGACCTGCGCCCGGTGCAGACGACGCAGGTCGGCACGTATCAGACGATGCCGACGCTTCACCCGGAGTTCTGGAACCTGATCCGCTTCAACGAACAGAACTTCGACGGCGGAATCGCATGGATCATGCGCAAGGACCAGTGCATGCACTGCGACGACCCGGGATGTCTCGCGGCGTGCCCGGCCCCCGGCGCGATCGTCCAGTACGCCAACGGAATCGTCGACGTGAATCAGGATCTCTGCATCGGGTGCGGGTACTGCGAAAGCGGTTGCCCGTTCGACGTGCCGAAGTTCCACGCCACGACGGGCAAGATGGCCAAGTGCACTCTGTGCGTGGACCGCACGACGGTCGGACTGGAGCCGGCCTGCGTGAAGGCCTGCCCGACCGGGTGCCTGCAGTTCGGAACCAAGGACGATATGGTCGCGCTCGGCAACCAGCGCGTTTCACAGCTCCAGACGGCCGGCTTCAAGAACGCGGCCCTCTACAACCCGGCCGGCGTCGGCGGGACGGGGGTCGTCACCGTCCTGGCGCACGGAGACCACCTCGATTGGTACAGCCTGCCGAGCGACCCGCACGTTCCTCTCCTGACGCGGTTCTGGAAGCACGTCGTGCGGCCTCTCGGAATGGTCGCGATCGCCGGCGCCGTGATCGGCGCCTTCGGCCACTTCACGAAATTCGGGCGCAAGGAAGTGCCGGGCTCCGGCGACTCCGGCGTCCAGCCTCCGGGCGCCTGACCGGGAACAGGAGGAGGAAACCATGAGCGCGACTCCCACCGTGCATCGGCCAGTGGACCTCGCCGTCGTCGCTGCCCGCGATCGCGAGAACGTGATCGTCGGGAACGAGATCGTCCGGCACCGGCGCGCCTCGCGCCTGATTCACTGGTCGGTGTCGTTGACCTTCTTCGTCTGCCTGTTCTCGGGAATGCCGATCTGGTCCCCGATCTTCGGCTGGATGGCGGCCTTCTTCGGAGGTCTGTCGGCGGCACGGGTGGTCCACCCCTGGGCGGGCATCGCGTTCTCTCTCTTCTCCGCGGTGATGTTTTTCCACTGGCTCGGTGAAATGCGCTTTCTGCCCTCCGAGCGAGGCTGGCTCGGACCGAAGGCGCTCGAGTACATGCGGTACGAAGGCGACGACTCCGAGGTTGGAAAGTACAACGGCGGACAGAAGCTCTTCTTCTTCGCCACGGCGCTCGGCGCCCTCGGGCTGCTCCTCTCGGGGATCCTCATGTGGTGGCCGAGCGCATTCCCCCGGGTGGTGCTGCAGCTCTCTTATCTCATCCACGACATCACGTTCATCGCCTTCGCGATCGCGATCGTGTTCCACATCTATCTCGGCACGGCCGCGGAGCCGGGCACGTTCGGGGCAATGACCCGCGGCACGGTGACGCGCGGGTGGGCGCGGCTCCACCATCCGCGGTGGTTCCGCGACGTCACCGGTGACGACGGCTCCCGCCGCGGCTGAGAAGAGCGTCGGCGAAGCGTTCGAGCGGCGCGCGCAGCGCGCTCTGCTGCTGGCGTCGGAATCCGCCGCGGCGCGCGAGCCGCTTCTCTTCGCCGCCGCCCTCTGCCGGGCGCAGGGAGAAGCGGCGGCCGCCTGTGCGAGCTTCGTCCTGACGGGCTCGCTCGAAAGCGACTTTCCCACGATCGAGCCGCGGGTCCGCGACGTGTTTCGCGCCGCGGCGGCGCACGGGCCGGGGGCTCTGGTCGAAGAAGCCCGGGCGCGCTCGGAAGAGGACTCCGGAGTCGTGTCGGCGCGGCTTCTCGTTTTCTGGAACGGCGACCGCAAGTCGGCGGAGGACTACCTCTCCCGCGCGGCGCTGCGTCCCTATGCGGAAGTTCTCCGTTCCCGCCGCACGCCTCCCGACAGGATCCATCGGCAGGGCCACTGTCCGGCCTGCGGGGGCCCGCCGGCCATCGCGTCCCGACGGGACGGATCGGAGCTCGAAGGAGCGAAGAGGCGGCTTCACTGCGCGCTCTGCGGAGAGGAGTGGACGGTCAACCGGATCCAGTGCCCCGCCTGCTTCGAGGAGGATCCGGCGAAACTGCCCTCTTTCCAGGCCGACCGCCACCCGGCCGTTCGGATCGAGGCGTGCGACACGTGCCGGAAGTACGTGAAGTCGATCGACCTCTCGCTCGACGCGCGCCCGATCCCGGAGGTGGATGACCTCGTCTCGATCTCGCTCGACCTCTGGGCGACGGAGCAGGGCTATACGCGAATCGAGCCCGGCCTCGCCGGTCTGTAAGTGCCCGGGCCGGCCACCGTTCTCGCGGACGCGCAGCGGGCTCTCCGCACCCGATTCGACGATTTCCAGGGCGCGTTCGGCCGCCGCGATGAGATCGCCGCGCGCGTCGCGCTCGCCGATTTTCATTCCCGCCTGAAAGAGTGGACGGCTGCCCTCGGGGCCGCGCTGCTCCCGGCGCTGGCCGCCGCCTCGACGCCGCGGCGCGATCTCCAGCGCGAGCTCTCGCTCGACTTCGTGCAGCAGCGCGAGCTCACACGCTATCTGATCGAACAGATCTCCGATCGCGCGCCACTGTCCGACCTTCTCGGCCTGATCCAGAACCTCGACCGGCGGCTGTCCGCCCACGCGCAGCAGATGGAATCGGTTTACGGCGCCGCCGCCGCGGCCGTTCTCAGTCCGGAAGCCTGGGAGACCCTGCGAAGGGCCTGTCCCGAGCCATGAACAACTCGGAAACCGAGAACTGAGAACTGAGAACTGAAAATTAGCCGAGCTGATTGAACTCCATGTCCGAGCCGGTGTCGCGAGGGAGCAGCGTGCGGTAGGCGCTCTGCAGCCTGTCCGAAGACCATCCCAGAAAGACGCCTTCCCCCCGGAAGAGGGAAACCGTCGGCGAGATTTCGATCAGAGAGATCGTGCCCTCCCCCTGCGCGGTCGCGGCGACCAGCTGCCAGGCCGACCGGGTCGTCAGGTTCTCCCGCGTGCGGATGTGCACACGCTCGAGGGAGACGAAGCGGGGGTCCGTCAGCCCGCCCAGCGGATCCGGCGGGGTGGGATGAGATCCTCCGGGCTTCTGTCTCGATTCATCCACCACGTGTGTGCATCTCCAGATGAGGGTCCCGGCGAAGCTCCCCCGGAGCGATGAGGGGCGTGCGCGCGGGAGTCGCGAGCCTCTGCTCGGCGCCGCGATCCGTTCGCTCGAGCCATGCGGATCGAAGGAGCGCGGCCATCTCCTCCGCCGACGCCCCGTCCCGCAGCGGACCGCGCAGATCCATGCCGCGGGTCGCGTAGAGGCAGAGATACCAGAGGCCGTCCGCCGTCAGGCGGCTGCGGTCGCACGCGCGGCAGAAGGGAGCGGTCGTCGACGCGATGATGCCGAAGACGGTGCCGTCCGGGAGGCGAAAGCGCTCGGCGGGGGCCGAGCTCTCTTCCCGCAGAGGCTCGACGGCGCCGTAACGGGATTCCAGACGCAAAAGCATTTCGGCGCGGGAAAAGACTTTCTCTCGAGACCAGAGCGTCGCGCCTCCGACGTCCATGTACTCGATGAAGCGGACCTCGGCGCCGGCGGCCCTGCCGTACTCGAGCAGCGGCACGAGCTCATCGTCGTTCACGCCGCGCATGACCACGGCATCGATCTTGAGGGAAGGAAAGCCCGCCGCCGAAGCGGCCGCGATGCCGGAGAGGACGCGCGCATGGGCGTCGGAACGCGTTAGCGCGAGAAACCGGTCCGGCTGCATGGTGTCGAGGCTCACCGTCAGGCGGTGAAGCCCGGCGGCCCGCAGGCTAGCCGCTTCCCCCTCCAGCAGGACCCCGTTCGTCGTCATGGCCAGGTCGCGAATCGCCGGGTTTCCGGCGAGGAGAGCGATCAGCCGGGGCAGATCGCGTCGGACGAGCGGCTCCCCGCCGGTCAGACGCACGCGGTCGACGCCGACCGCCGTGAAGGCCTCCACGAGCCGCTCGATCTCCTCGAAGTCGAGCACATCCTGGCGAGGCAGCCAGACGTATTCGCGCTCCGGCATGCAGTACTGGCACCGGAGATTGCAGCGATCCGTCACGGAAACCCGGAGGTTGCGCAGCGGGCGGCCGAGAAGGTCCCGGGGAGAAACGGCTGGCACGGTCGGGATTCTAGCTGTTTTGAGACGGAAGGCGGTAGGCGGCAGGCGGGAAGCGGACGAAAGCAGCCCGAAAGGGAGAACAGAAACGATGGCCCCCGAAGGATGGCGGCTGGTTCTCACATCCGAGTTCTCGAGAGGCCGACGCGCAGATCGAGCGGCCACGTCGAGTGTCGAAGTTGTCCGGGGTCGCCCCACGCCGCCGTGAGCTCCGCCTCGATCCGGGGAATGGGGTCCTCGCCCATCGCCTCGGCGTAGCGGCGGGTGGCCGACCACGTGCGGAGATACCCGAGAAGGTCGGACAGGTCCCAGAGCTTCTCCATGACGAAGCGGGGCGGGGAGATCTCCTGGAAAGGGAATTCGATCGCGGCGTACCCGGCGTCGACGAGGCGGCGCTCGGGAGGCCAGAACGGCCCGACGATCTCGCGGGCGAGCCGCCGGACGGCCGCATTCACCGCGGGATCGACCTCGAGCAGGTCGTACGCCCAGACCGCGATCGCGCCTCCCGGCACGAGCACCCGGCGGGCTTCCTCCCAGAAGAGCGGCCTGTCGAACCAGTGGAGGGCCTGTGCGACCGTGACGAGATCGACGGAGCCGTCCGGCAGGCCCGACTCCGCGGCGGCCGCCACCCGGTAGTCGACGCGCGGATGCGGGATCGCCTGTGCGATCTGCCTGGCGCTGGCATCCGTCGCGACGACGCGGGCAAACCGATCCGCGAGTCCGAGCGCCGCCTGGCCGTTTCCGGTGGCGCAATCCCACGCCAGGCGGCGCGCGGAAGGGACTCCGGCGAGATACTCGAAGAGAGAGTCCGGATAGTCCGGACGGAAGCGCGAGTACTCCGCGGCGTGCCCCGAAAAGTGATCGGTAAAAGAGATCGCGGGTCCCCCCAACCATCAGTTTCGACCCTCGACGACTCGACGCGGGAGATCTCGAAGAGAAACACGGACAAAAAAAGCGCGCTCGAATGCCGAGTCTATAATCCAGCGGTGGCCGTCCTGGAACCCGGGAGCTCGTTTCCTTCTGTCTCTCTGCGCGACGCGGGCGGCCGGCCGGCCGCCGTCCCCGGCGGAGAAACTCTCTGGGCGTTTTTCAAGACGACCTGCCCGACCTGCGAGCTGATGTGGCCCTACCTCGACCGGCTGGCGGAGCGCTCGAACGGCGATGGACGTGTGATCGCGGTTTCGCAGGACGACGTCGCCGAAACCGAGTCGTTCAACGAACGCCTCGGGGTCCGGATTCGCACGCTGTACGACGGGCCGCCGTGGAAGGCCTCGGAGGCTCTCGGCCTGAGCAACGTGCCAACCCTGCTTCTCGTCGACCGCGAGGGGAGAATTCGCGAGACGGTCGAGGGGTTTCAGAAGGCGAAAATGGAAGAGCTCGCCGAGCGTTTCACGGACCGGAGACCCTCGGGCGTCCCGGCGGAGAGCTTCTTTCGCCCCGGGGAGTCCGTTCCGGCGCTCCGGCCGGGCTGATCGTCCAGGAACGCCGGCAGTTAGCCGAGCGGGAAAGGTTTCAGGTACCAGGTGGACAATAAAAAGCCAGCGACCGTCGGAGATCTTCGCGCGACCGGGTATCGCTCGCGCGGGGTCAAGGACGAGCTCCGGGAAAATCTGCGGGCGGCCCTCGCGCGCGGCGAAAATCCGTTCGAAGGGATTTACGGCTACGAACGGACGGTGCTGCCGTCCCTCTACAACGCCGTCCTGTCCCGGCACGATCTGCTGCTCCTCGGCCTGCGCGGTCAGGCCAAGACGCGCCTCCTTCGGATGCTGGTGCGGCTGCTCGATCCGGAGATTCCCGTCCTCGCGGGCAGCGAGTTGAACGAGGACCCGTTCCTGCCGATCACCAAGTACGGCCGCCGCCTCCTGGCTGAAAAAGGGGACGCGGCGCCCGTCGAATGGCTGCCGCGCGCGGAGCGTTATCGGGAAAAACTCGCGACGCCGGACGTCACGATCGCGGACCTGATCGGCGACGTCGACCCGATCAAGGCGGCCACCGAGCGCCGGTCTTACTCGGACGAAGAGGTCATCCACTACGGAATCGTGCCGCGCACCAATCGCGGGATCTTCGCGATCAACGAGCTTCCCGACCTCCAGCCGCGCATCCAGGTCGGGCTCCTGAACATCCTCGAGGAGCGGGATCTTCAGATCCGCGGCTTCCCGATCCGGATTCCACTCGACATCCTTCTCGTCTTCTCCGCGAACCCGGAGGACTACACCAACCGCGGCAACATCATCACCCCGCTGAAGGACCGCATCTCCTCGCAGATCCTGACGCACTACCCCGACGACGTGAAAACGGCCGCGAAGATCACGGCGCAGGAAGCGTGGACTGAGCGTGAGGGCGAGCCGCAGATCGAAGTGCCCGATTTTTTCCGCCAGCTCATCGAGGAGATCGCGTTCGTCGCGAGGCAGAGCGAGTTCGTGGACCAGTCGTCCGGTGTGTCCGCGCGGATGCCGATCTCGGCGATCGAGATCCTGGCCTCGAATCTCGAGCGCCGCGGCCTCCGGCACGCCGAAAAGAAAGTGTCGCCGCGCCTCTGCGATCTCCCGGCGTGCCTTCCCGCTATTACGGGCAAGGTCGAAATGGTCTACGAAGGCGAGCAGCAGGGCGCGGAGGTCGTCGCCAAGAAGCTGATCGCGACCGCGGTCAAGAAGCTGTTCGACGCCAAATTCCCTGCGCCGGACGCGGGCCGGCCGTCCCAGCGCAAGCGGGAGGAGCCGGACGACGTCCTCGAGGAAGCGACGACCCGCCGCGGCCGGAGCGCCCCCGCTCCCGAGAAGATCCACCCTCTCTACGAACCCATCGCTGAGTGGTTCTCGAACGGCGGCAAGGTGACCGTCTCCGACGACACGCCTTTCCCCGAGCACCTCGCCTCACTCGACGCCGTGCCGGGACTGCGCAAGGCGGTCGAAGAACGCTTCGCGCCCGCCTCGCCGGAGGAGCTGGCGGTCGGAATGGAGCTCGTACTCGAAGGACTGACGTCGCACCTGAAGATCGCGCGGGAAGATCTCGACTCGCGTGTCTCGTACGCCGAGATGCTGAAGTTCAACCTCGTTCGAGCCAGAAGCAACTAGTTGTCGCGGATTTTTCGAACACCGATGACCGAGAACTCGTCGAGCTCCTTTCGCTCCCGGGTTCTCTCCGGCGAGGCTTTGCTCGGCTGCTTTCTCACATGGCCTGTTCAGGGCCTGCCCGAGGTCCTGGCGCTCGCCGGCTTCGACTTCATCGTGATCGACGCGGAACACGGGTTCTTCTCAATCGAGTCGATCGAATCGATGGTCCGCGCCTGCGACGGAGGGGGCCTGCCCGCCATCGTCCGCGTCCCGTCCTGCCCGGCGGCGGAGACGGCCCGTTCCCTGGACGCCGGGGCCGCAGGTATCATCTACCCGCGGGCCGAGAACGCGGCCGGTGTTCGCGAGGGCATCGAGGCCGCGAAGTATCCGCCGGACGGCAAACGGGGGCTTGCGGGCGTACGCGCAAACCGGTACGGCACCGTGGCCCTGGACTCATACGTTCGCACCGCGAACAAGATCACGCTCATGGTCGTTCAGATCGAAACCGCCGGAGCCCTGACCGACCTCGATGCAATCTCCAATGTCCCCGGCGCCGATGTCCTGTATGTCGGACCGAACGACCTGACTCAGGCTCTCGGCATCCCGGGCCAGTACGCAGACGAACGCTATCGCGGTGAGCTCGCCAGGATCGCCGGATCCGCGCATGCCGCAGGACGCGCCGCCGGAATCATGCTGGCCAGGGCCGACCAGATCCCTTCGCTTCGAGAGATGGGATACACCTTCTTCACGATGAGCGACCGGACCCTCATCCTGGAATCGGCGCGAACCTGGCGGGCCGCTCTCAGCACCGAACCCGTACGCGCGGTCTGACTGAAAAACTGACAGCTGACATGCGCTACCGCTACTCCGAATACCCCGTCGATCTCCTCCGCGGGCTGCTGACATATCAGGAGCTCGTCAAGCTGTTCCTTCAGCTCGTGCTCCAGACCGGCGGCGACGTCGAAGAGGCGCTCCAGTGGATGAAGTATCTCCAGGAGCGCGGGATGATCGACGAAGGGATCGACCTCGAGGCATTCCGCAAAGAGCTCGAGAAGAGCGAGATCGTCGAGGACCGCGGCGGCAAGCTTTCTCTGTCGGCGGCCGGCGAGAGGCGGATCCGCCGGTCGGCGCTCGAGGAAATCTTCACGTCGCTTTCGAAGTCCGGTCCCGGGTATCACGCGATCCCGCGCGCGGGCGGCGGGGGCGAGCTCCTCCCCGAGACCCGCGCCTACGAATTCGGCGACAATCCGACGGCCATCGACGGCGTCCGAACGATCGGCAACGCCGTGCGCCGCGACGCGGAGGAGATCGCGTTGAAGCCCGAGGACTTCGAGGTCCACGAGGAAGAGCACCTGACGTCGTGCGCGACGGTGCTGGCGATCGACATCTCCCACTCCATGATCCTGTACGGGGAGGACCGGTTCACTCCGGCCAAGAAGGTCGCGCTGGCGCTCGTCGAGCTGATCCAGTCGAAGTATCCGAAGGACTCGATCGACGTCCTGCTCTTCGGCGACGACGCAAAACGCGTTCCGATCTCCGAAATCTCGAAGACGATGGTAGGCCCGTACCACACGAACACGCGGGCCGGGCTCGCGCTCGCCCGAAAGCTCCTCGTTCATCGGAAGAATCCGAACAAGCAGATCTTCCTGATCACGGATGGCAAGCCCTCCGCGATCTGGGATCACGGCCGGCTCTACAAGAACCCCTTCGGGCTGGACCTGAAAATCGTCAACCGCACTCTCGAAGAGGCCGACGCGTGCCGCCGCGACGGGATCACGATCACGACGTTCATGATCGCGACGGACAGCTACCTGGTCGACTTCGTCGATAAGCTGACGAAGATCAACCGCGGGCGCGCCTACTACGCCTCCCCCTACAACCTCGCCGAATTTCTATTCACCGACTACATCCGAAACCGCAAGAAATTCTTCCACTGAGCCTGTCGTTGACCGGCCTCGCCATCGCCGGCGCCGCGGCGCTGCTCCTTGCCGCCCTCTCGGCGCTGCCTCGACTCGTGCTGAATCGCGCCCAGGACCGCCTCGCGGAGCGCCGGATCGCCGCCGAGCGCGAGCCGCCCGCCCTCCTGACGCGCGCAGAGAAGGTCGCGGGCCGGTGGCGGCGTCTTCCGGGTCTTCTCGGCCTCTCCGGCGACACCGTGTTCTTCGACGGCCTTTTCGGGGAGAGCTGGTCGATCGCCACGTCGCGGATCGGGAAGATCATTACGGGCCGAAGGCTCGCGTCCGGCCGGCTTCTCTTCCGCACGGAAGTGCTTCGCATCGCGCACACAGCCGGCGAGGAGACCGAATTCGTGTTGACGCGAGCGTCCGCTTCGGCCTGGCGCAGCCACCTGGGACTCTGGGCGATGGCCGAGCGGGTCCGCGAGGCGGACGTCCGGGAGCCGAAGCCCGCATCACGCCAAGCGGATCACGTCTCGCCCGGGCGCCGGTGAGACGTCCCGCGGCACGGCGCCTGCCGGCAGTGCTCCTCCTGGCATTTGCTCTCACCGGGCCGGCCCTGGCGCTCCCCCGCCGATCCGCCGCCCGCCCGCCACGTCCGCGGGCGACTCCGGTGCCGCTTTCGGCCGGCGAGCTGATCTCCGTCGATCTCAAGGACGCAGACATTCGCGATGTTCTCAAGAGCTTCGCCGAGATGGCGAAGGTCCATCTGGTGGTGGATCCGGACGTGAAGGGCTCCGTTACCGTGAGCCTGCACGACGTGACGTGGGTCGACGCGCTCGAGGTCATCCTGCGCTCGAACGGGCTCGGCATGGTGGCCTCGGGCCGCGTGCTCCGCGTGGGATCTCCCGCGCGGCTCTCCGGCGAAGAAGCGCGCTGACGGCGGAGGACGATGGCCACTGAGGGTAAAAAAGGGCGGCGCGATTCGACGGCGTTCGTGCCGCTGCGCGGCGCCGAAGCGGAGCGCCTCGGACAGGACGAGCGCCGGGAAATCAACTGGAAGCGATGGGGGCCCTATCTCTCCGAGCGCCAGTGGGCGACGGTCCGGGAGGACTACTCGCCGGACGGCAGCTGCTGGGATTATTTTCCGCACGATCACGCGCGCAGCCGGACGTACCGGTGGGGCGAGGACGGCCTGCTCGGAATCTGCGATCGCGAAGGCCGCCTCTGCTTTGCCCTGGCCCTGTGGAACGGCCGGGATCCGATCCTGAAGGAGAGGCTCTTCGGCCTGACGGGCCCCGAAGGCAACCACGGGGAGGACGTCAAGGAAATCTACTTCTATCTCGACTCCACGCCGACGCATTCCTACATGAAGGCGCTTTACAAGTATCCCCAGCGCGAGTTCCCCTACGGCGGCCTCGTCGCGGAGAACGCGCGGCGCACGAAGGAGGATCCGGAGTACGAGATCCAGGAGACCGGAGCGTTCGAGGATGGCCGGTATTTCGACGTCTTCGCCGAGTACGCCAAGGCCGCCGCGGACGATGTCCGCATCCGCATCACCGTCGCGAACCGCGGGCCTGAGGCCGCGCACATCGAGGTCCTTCCGACACTGTGGTTTCGCAACACCTGGTCGTGGGGCCGGTCCGGAGAGGGATATTGGAAGAAGCCGAGCCTCTCCGCGGACGGCGACCTCGCGGTGATCGCCGAGCACGAATCCCTCGGAAAGTTCCGGTTGGACGCGTCCGCCGACCGCGCCCCGCTCTCTCTCCTCTTCACCGAGAACGAGACGAACACCGATCGGTTGTTCGGCGTCCCGAGCCAGAGCCCCTTCGTCAAGGATGCCTTTCACGCGGCGGTCGTCGGCGGCCGCGGCGATGCCGTCCACCCCGGGCGGACCGGGACGAAGGCCGCGCTGCGCTACGCGTTGACGATCCCGCCCGGAGGAGAGGTCAGTCTTCGATTGCGGCTTTCCTCGGGGACGCCGGCGGGGATCGGTGACGATTTCGACGCCGTGTTCGCCGACAGGATCCGGGAAGCGGACGCTTTCTGGAAATCCCGGATTCCCGCCGCGCTGACGGGCGAAGAGCGCAACGTCGCGAGGCAGGCCTACGCCGGCCTCCTCTGGACCAAGCAGTTCTACCACTTCGCGGTGCGCGACTGGCTCGAAGGGGA
>JBDUBP010000057.1:0-36740 GCA_040004075.1 Acidobacteriota bacterium
ATCTGGCTCTGGAACCCGTCGCCGCCCTCCGTCACGAACCAGTCGGAGTTCGCGACCCCGTGAATGTTCGACGTCCGCGAAGGGCCGCCGAGGCTGAAGTTGTCCTGCGTTCCGCCGAACACGTTGTAGATGGGGGTCGCGTTGTCGACGCTCACTCGGTAGAACTGCGTGACCGGCAGGTTCGGAAAGAAGCGCCACGTGGCCGCTCGATCGAACGTCTCGTAGATTCCGCCGTCGCATCCCACGACCAGGTGGTCGGTCTTGTCGGGATCGATCCACATCGCGTGGTTGTCCGGATGCTTCGACGGCTCGCCGAGCTTGTGGAAGCTCTTTCCGCCGTCTTCGGTCACCTGGATCCAGACGTCCATCGAGTAGACGCGGTCCGCGTTCTTCGGGTCGGCGAAGATCTCGTTGTAGTACTGCGGCCCGCCGGGAACGTACTCGCTGCGTTTCTCCCAGGTCTCGCCGCGGTTGGACGAGCGGAAGAATCCTCCCGCCTTGTTCGCCGCTTCGATGACGGCATAGACGACGTCCGGGGCGGCCGGTGAGATCGCGAGACCGATGCGGCCCATCTCCTCCTTGGGAAGACCCGTCGTCACCTTCTTCCAGCTCGCGCCGGCATTGACGGATTTGTAGATCGCGGATTCGGGCCCGCCGTCGATCAGCGTGTACACGTGGCGCCGCCTCTGGTAGGCCGTCGCGTAGAGCACGTCGGGGTCCCGCGGATCCATCACGAGGTCCGACGCGCCCGTGTTCTCGCTGATCGTGAGCGAGGGCTTCCACGTCTTTCCGCCGTCCAGCGTCTTGTACACGCCGCGTTCGCCGCCCGGTCCCCAGAGGGGTCCCTGCGCGGCGACGTACACCACGTTCGAATCGCGAGGATCGACGACGATCTTGCCGATGTGCTCCGACGTCTTCAACCCCATGTTCTTCCACGACGCGCCGCCGTCTTCGGAGCGGTAGACGCCGTCTCCATACCCGACGACGCGCTGACTGTTGTTCTCTCCCGAGCCGACCCAGACCACGAACGGATCCTTCCGGTCGATCGTCACGCAGCCGATCGAGTGCGACGCCTCCGCGTCGAACACCGGCGTGAAGGTCACGCCTCCATTGACGGTGCGCCAGAGGCCTCCGTCGGCGGAGGCCACGAACCAGCGGTGCGTGTTCTTCGGGTCGACGGCGATGTCGACGATCCGCCCCGAAGTCAGGGCGGGGCCAAGCGAGCGCAGCTCGAGGCCCGCGAAGGTTTCAGATTTGTAACCGCCCTTGCGCGTGGCGGCGTCCTTCTCCGCGTTGGCGCCCTTTCCGGTCTTCTCGCGGCCCTTTTCCTCCCGCGACGGCTCGTTCCGGGAGCGAACGACCGGGTCGGCGCCCTCTCCGCGCTCCCGGCTGGCTGCCGGAGGGGTCGGCGCGGGGGTCGGCCCGGGGGTCGGCTCCTGGGCGCGGGCCAGGCCGGAAGAGGCGATGACGAAGAGCAGAGCGAAGCCTCGACGAAAAATCGATCTCACGGATCCTCCCTTTCACCCCTTCAGCGTTTCGGGAGAACTCTACGGCAGGCGCCTCGCAGGGTTCGAACGGCGGACGATTTCGGGCGAAAAAAACCCCGCCCGAAGGCGGGGGATCTGGAACCCGGAAAGAAGCGAGATCAGTTCGACCCGGGTCCGGGCGTCGTCGTGGTCGACGCGCCGGGAGTCCGCGTCCGAGCGGTCCCCGTGCCGGTCCCGGTCCCGGAGCCCGTGCCCATCGAGCCCGATCCGGTGCCGGAGGGCGTAGAGCTGTAGGTCGAGCCCGAGGTGCCGGAGCCGGTCGAGCCTGAGCCCGAGCCGGACGGCGTCGCGCTGTACGTCGAGCCGGAGGTCCCGGAGCCCATACCGGAGCCCGAAGGTGTCGCGCTGTACGTCGAACCCGTCGATCCCATCGTGCCCGATCCCGTCGAGCCGTAAGTCGAGCCGGAGCCCGTGGTCCCGGTCCCCATCGAGCCCGATCCCGTGGAGCCCGCGGCGCCTGTGTTGGGGTGCTGCTTGACCCAAGTCTCACACCGCTTCTGACTCTTGAACTTCGGGCTGGAGTAGCTCTTCCAGCCGCCGTTGCGGCAGTCCGTGGCGGTCATCGGCCCGTTCGCACTGGCGCCCATGGAGCCCATCGACCCCATCGTCCCGGAAGTTCCCGTCTGGCCCATGCTGGAGCCTGTCGAACCGGTTGTGCCCGTCGAACCGGCTGTGCCCGTCGAGCCCGAACCCGTCGAACCGTAGCTGGAACCGGAGCCCGTGGTACCCGATCCCGTCGAGCCGTAACTGGAACCCGACCCTGTCGAACCCGTGCCCGTACCCGGCCCCGGGGTCGTCTGGGCGCCCGGTGTCCGGCTCATCGTCGATCCCTGGGTGGAGGACCCGGGGGTCGTCGACTGAGCGAACAGGGAGGGCGTGAGTACCAGCGCGACCGCGGCGCCGAGGACGCTTGTCATCCATTTCTTCATGAGGCTGTCTCCTTTCGGCGGCGTCTATCGCCGCGCGGGAGCTGCTATTGCAAGGCGAATACCGCACGAATCACGTCGGCGTCGCTGGTGCGCCGCCTCCCGCAGCGAAAGGCTCCTCCCTCCCTTGGGTCCGAAGACTCCTCTCGCTGCGAGCGGATGGATGAGTCCGGCGGGTCAGCCGATCCGGACGGTTGAAAAGGAGACCCTTTCTGGCCTCTCCGGTTTCTACTCTTCACTCTCAGCTCTCAGCTCTGAACGCTCGACGCTCAACGCTCAACCTACTTCCCTCACGCCGCCGGGCGGCAGTCTTCGCATGGAAGAAAACCCGCCTCGAGGGCCTGCCGGGCGGAGCGGAACGGCACGCGATTCGACCGGCGCAGGTGCTCGAACCCGCCGCAGGTCGGCAGGCAGAAGTAGCGCCCGGATTCGCTTCCCAGGTAGCGGATCCCCGAAGCCGCCAGCTCTTCGAGCTCCTCCGGCGATGCTCCCTCGGACCGGAGCAACGCGCGCTTGACGGCGCTCCCGAAGATGTAATCGCCGATCCGCCCGTCGGTCCTGACGACCCGGTGGCAGGGGATCAACAGCGGGAGGGGATTCTTCGCGAGCGCGCTGCCGGCCGCGCGGCCCGCCTCGGGCCGTCCAATCTCCCTGGCGATCCAGCCGTAGGGCCGCACCTGCCCCGCGGGGATCTCGAGCGCCTTGCGAAGCACCGCGCCCTCGAAATCCGTCAGCCCGCGCAGGTCGAAGCGGAGCCGCGCCTCCTCGCGCGATCCCTTTCCGGAAACGGCGCGGCGCAGCGCGGCCGAAGCCGGCCGGTCTGCCGGGTAAACCGGCCGCCCCAGGCGCTGCTGAAACTCCCGCTCGAACGCTCTGGCCCCTCTGGATCCGGCGCGGCGGACGAAGGAGATGCCGGGCGGTCCCTGCGCGACGTGCAGCGCGCCGATCGGAGAGTCGAGCTTCCAGTAGAGGTCCGCCAGCCCGACCCGCCGAAGGACCGCGGGCGCGAGAGACGCCGGAGCGCGGACGGGGGCCTGCCGGCGCAGCGCGCGGGTGATGACCAGGGTGTCGGAGATTGCGGCGGGACGTTTCATCGGCTCACCTCCACGGGGCGCAGGCGGACGCTTCGAGACCGGGAGAGGGAGACCCGGAGCGCGTTGACCGCGCGATGCAGGTTCGATTTGGCGGTTCCCACCGGCTGTTTCAGAACCGCGGCGACTTCGTCGACGGGCAGGCCCTCGACATATCTCAGGACGAGAGGCGCGCGGAAGCGGTCCGGAAGCGCGCGAACGAGCGTCGCCATGTCGGCGCGGTCGCGGCGCCGCTCGAGCCGCCGGTCGGGACGGCGTTCCGGGTCATCCGGGGGGTCAAACGCGGCCGATCCCTCTCTCGCGCCGCCCGTCTCCAGGGAGACGAACCGGTGCCGCTTGCGCCGGAACCGGTTCCGCGAGACGTTCAACGCAATCTGGTAGAGCCAGGCGCGCACAGCGAGGCTCCGGACGCGCTCGGGCGGGTAACCCTTGAGAGCGCGATAGGCGCGCACGAACGCATCCTGCGCGATCTCTTCCGCGTCCTCGCGGCTCGCGCACAGCCGGTAGGCGAAGCCGTAGAGGCGATCCTGATACTCGAGCACGAGGCGCTCGAAGGCGCCATCGAGATCGGAAGCCAGGGCGTCCTCGAGACTCTTTGCGGGCGTCTTTCCGTGCTGCGTCATCACCCTGGCCCTCTCATCTCCGGCGGGGCGGTCGCCGACGAGCCGGAGCCAGCCGCCCGGGAAAGGAAGCGGCCGTCCTGACTGCTCTGGCGCCCGCGCCCTCGAGTTCGAGTTCGAGTTCGGGTTCGCCTTCGGGCGCGTCTTCGGCTTTGGCTTTGGCCTGGGAGCGTCGGGGGAGCATCGTCGCATGACTTCCTCCGAGGACAGAAACACGGGATTGCCATCCCCGGTTGCAAGTTTTTCTGCCGGGAGAAATCAGCGGAGGGAGAGAAAGACGCGGGTGCCTTCGCCTTCGAGCTCGACGCGGTTCTCCTCGATGGCGACGACCGTCATGCCGCTCACGACCCCGCCGACCGGCAGGACCCGGCCGTTTAAAAGGGCCACGGGGTTGGCCTCGGAGAAGACGATTCCGCCGAGCTCGATGCGGGTCCCGTCGGGAGCGACGAAGACGCCGGCGGCCGTCCTCGTCCCGGGCGGCACGGGCCGGCGGCCGGGGGGCGGCGTCTCGCCGGGCAGAAGCGTCCGGGACCGGCTCGGCGCAGGCAGATGCGGCGAAGACGACGCGACGGCCGACGAGGGCGCGACAGGCGGCGGGGATCCGGACGCCCCTCGCCCGCGCGGCGGCGCGCTCCCTCCCGGCTCGACCGAGCCGACGTCGGGGCGGACCGCGCGGCTTCGATCGGACCCTCCCGTCCCCACAGACGGCGCGGCCTTCTGGATCGCCGCCGCCGCCGGAGTCTCGGTCGACCGGTGAGGCTCGGATCGAGCGCTCTGACCGGCGGGTGTCTCCGCAGGAGAGCGGGACGGCGCGGCTTCCCGGCGAGGCGACCGCAGGATCCAGACGGCGGCGGCGAGAGCCGCGATTGCGCCGGCGAGCGCCGCCAGGGTCCGCACCGCCGGCCGCGGCCTCCGCCTCTCGGGCAGGGGGGCGTACGCCCACGGGTCCTCCGCCGAGCGGGGAGTCGGCCGGGCCGCCGGATCCGGCGGGCGCGTCGTCTGCTCCCGCGCGCGCTTCAAGGCTTCGTCGATCAGGCTCATGAAGGATCGCCCTCGAGCTCGCGGATCGCCTGGCGGATTCCCCGGGGCGTCAGCACGTCGACTCCGTTGACGAACCCGTAGAGCAGCGCCTTGTCGCAGACCGCGTTGACCAGGCGCGGAATCCCCCGAGCGTACCGGTGGACGGCGCGGACCGCGGCCCGGGTGAAGTCGGGGCGCCCGTTCGCGCCGGCGACCCGGAGGCGATGCGCCATGTACCTCTCCGTGTCGTCTAAGGAGAGCGGCCGCAGGTGATAGCGCACGGTGATGCGCTGGCGCAGCTGGCGAAGGCCGGGATCATTCATCTTCTCCCGCAGCTCCGGCTGACCGAGAAGGACGATCTGGAGGAGCTTGCGCTCGTAGGTCTCGATGTTCGAGAGCAGCCGGATTTCCTCGAGCAACCCCGCGTCCAGATCCTGCGCTTCGTCGATGAACAGAACCACGTCGTTGCCCTGCGAGACCTGACCGAAGAGAAAAGCGTTCAGGAGGTCGTGGTATTCGACTCGGTCGAGCTTGCCGGGATTCAAGCCGAGCTCGACCAGCACGCTGCGGAGGAGTTGCTCGATCGTCATGATCGGGTTCAGGATCAGCGCGGTCTTGACATTCGGCCCGAGCTCTTCGAGGACCGCGCGGCAGACGGTGGTTTTGCCGGCCCCCACCTCGCCGGTGATCTGGATGAAGCCCTTTCTCTCGCGGATGCCGAAGAGGATGTGGTGAAACGCCTCGCGGTGCTGGTCGCTGAAGAAGAGAAAACGCGGGTCCGGCGTGATGTGGAACGGCGCCTCTCGAAGACCGTAGAAGCCCATGTACATCGCCCGGACAACTTAGCACCGAGGGGAACGCCCGGTCTGCGCCCGCAGGCGCCTCACCCTCGCCCGGGCGGCGGATCGCGGCCCGTTCTCCCCGCGCCTGGCGCGCCGATTGCGAGCCCGCTCCAGCGGGAAGGGCCCGCGGAGGGTGGGCAGCTGCGGCTTTCCCGGGAGAGTTCTCGTAGTCCAGGTGGTTCAGCGGCCTCGTTGCTTGATCGCGAGGCGCTTTCTTTTCGGACGCGGCGTCCTTTCCGCGAGTCCGCGCGGCGCCGCTAGAAGCCCCAGAGCGCGAGCTCGTTCAAGAGATTCGAGACGTCGGGATGTTCGGCAAGCTCCCGGTACAGCCAGCCGTGACGCTGCTGGACGTCGGTGAGCCCGCTTCGCAGCTGGTCTCTGTCGCGCGACGCGGCTGCCGTGCGAAGCCCCTCGACCGAGCGCCGCGCGTCGTCGTCCATGCGCTCTCCGACGTTCTTGTGCAGCGAGTCGAAGGCGTCGCGGACCCGCTTCTCGTGATCGTCCGAAGTGGAGTCGGCCATCACTCCTCCCGGATCCCATTCTCCCACCCCGGAGGGCGGGTGCGCCCACAAGGGCCCCGAGCACGAATCTGATAGCAGGCGGCGTTCCCTTGCTCCTACGCTCCCCCGCGGAGGTCGTATGAAAAAAACATGGACCGCTCTCGCGTTGGCCCTGGTCCTCGGGGCGGCAATCGCGCGGGCCGCGTCGGCGCAGTCTTCGACGCCGCCATCCGCGCCGAAGCCGGCCGCGAAGCCCTGCGCTTCGCCCGAGCACCGGCAGTTCGACTTCTGGGCCGGGCGGTGGGACGTGAAGGAGCCCGACGGCACCGCCGCGGGGACGAACGAGATCCGCCTCCTCTTCGACGGCTGCGTGCTTCAGGAGACGTGGGTCGGAACGGACGGCAGCGCCGGAACGAGCCTCAACGTGTACGACGCTTCCAGAAAGGTGTGGCACCAGACCTGGGTGGACCGGCGGGGCGGGCTGCTCGTCCTGGAAGGCCGCTTCGAAGGAGGAAAGATGGTGCTGTCGGGAACCACGGTGAAGAAGGACGGTCCCGTCGAGAACCGGATCACGTGGCAACCCCTCGGAGGAAACGTCCGCCAGCTCTGGGAGTCGTCGCGCGACTCGGGGAGGACCTGGTCGGTGGTATTCGACGGGACTTACGTGCGGCGATAGGGGCCGGCCGCCGTCCCGGCGCGCGCGGCGGAGGGCGTGACGCCGAACGCGCGGCGGAACGAGGCGGAGAAGTGGCTGTGGCTCGAATACCCGAGATCGAGCGCGATGTCCGTCAGGCCCGCACGCGATTCCCGCAGGAGCTCGAGCGCGGCGGCGAGCCGCAGCCGCTCGCGAAACCGGTGGAGAGTCGTCCCCGTCTCGCGGCGGAAGATCCGGCAGAGCTGAAAGGGCGAGATATCGAGCGCCCGGGCGAGGTCCGAGATGCCGCCAGAGCCGCGAAACGATCGTCCGAGCTCTGTCCGGGCCTCCTGCGCGAGCGTGCGGGACCGCTGCGGCGCCGGGGGAGTTCGGGCAGCCCGTGAGTCCTTCCCCCGATCCCGATAGACGGCCGCGAGCAGGGTCTCGAGCACGCCGAGCATCGTCTCCTCCACCTGCCAGGGATCCGCTCGCGACTCGGAGAGAGCCCCGACGACGCTTCGCTGTCGAAAGTAGGACCGGGCATCGCTCGGCCCGGAGACGAACACGAAGGGCCCGTTCCGGCGCTCCGCCGCCCCGGGATCGTGCGCCCGGATCGCTTCCCGAAGGACGCCGGGCGCGAACGAGAACCATTCGCAGCGGTCCGGCATCCCGTGGACGCTCTCGCGCCGATACGCCTGGCCCCGGTTGTAATAGGTGACGAGGTCGGGGCCGGCGACGAAGGGCGCCCCGCCCGCGTGGGCGATGCGAACGAGCGTCCGCGGGAAGACGACGAGATGCCCGCGGATCGGTCCCGAGTCGGAGAAGCGGGGATGATCCGGGAAGGCGCGGAATTTTCCGATCGAGAGGATCCCGCTCTCGAAGAGGAGCGTGTCGAAAGGAGGCGCCTCGCGCTCAGCGGTCCGGGTCATTTCCCGGCGAGGTACGGAACGCAGGAAAGGAAGTTGCGGCGGCCGCGACGCCGCCCGCTCGCGCGGCGATCGCGTCGGCGATCATCGCGGCGTGGTGGCGGCTGTTCTCGATGAAGATGCGGCCGATTTCCGCGCCCCCGAGGAGCGCGCCGGCGAGAAAGATGCCCGGCACGTTCGATTCCAGGGTGCCCGGATCGTGAGCCGGGGCGCGGTTGGCCCCCTCGAGGCGGATCCCGCACCGGTCGAAGAGGGCGAAGTCCGGCTCGTACCCGATCAGGGGGAAGACCGCGTCGGTGGAGACGGTCCGTTCTCCGGCCGGCGTCGAAAGCCGCACCGAGTGCCGCTCGATCTCGAGGACGCGGCTTTCGAAGTACGCGGCGATGCTCCCGGCGCGAATGCGGTTTTCCAGATCCGGCTTGATCCAGTACTTCACGCGATCCGAGATGGCCGCCGCGCGCACGACGAGCGTCACCCGCGCGCCATGGCGATAGAGGTCGAGCGCGGCTTCGGCCGCCGAGTTCTTACCGCCGACGACCAGGACGTCGCGGCCGTGAAAGGGATATCCGGAAACGTAGCGCCGATGGACGACGGGCAGATCCTCCCCGGGCACGGCGAGCCGCTTCGGGTTCCCGAAGAACCCGGTCGCGATGACTGCGGCCGACGCCGGAAATTCCCATCGGTCCTGTTCGCGCACCGCGGAGACCCGGACACCGCCGCCCTCGCGCGGAACGATCGACTCGATCTCCGTCTCCGGAATCACTTTCACCTCGAAGGCGTCGGCGACGGCGCGGTAGTAGGCGAGCGTT
Source organism: Acidobacteriota bacterium (assembly GCA_040004075.1). Classification (GTDB taxonomy): domain Bacteria; phylum Acidobacteriota; class Thermoanaerobaculia; order UBA5066; family Gp7-AA6; genus JALYUA01. Next base: position 8,916 of record JBDUBP010000057.1, read on the forward strand.
TCGAGGCGCGTGGGGTGGGGCTCCGGCCCCGAGAACGGCACGCCGGCGATTCCCAGCAGCTCGCGGGTGGAAAACCAGCGCATCTCTTCCGGCATGCGGTAAAGAGTGTCGAGAATTCCGCCCCGTTCGTAGCAGACCGCGGGAACGCCGCGCTTTCCGAGCTCGACGGCGCACGCGATTCCCGTCGGACCGGCGCCGACCACCGCGACCGGATGCTCGGTGCTCATGAGGGGATTCTAGACTCCGACGTCGCAGAGCCTCGCGCCTGTCCGCCGCGCCGGTAGAACCCGTTTAGGATCGACCCGTGGAGAGAGTCATGCTCGGGGGAACGGAGCAATGGATCTCCGTGCGGGGAGAGGCGGCGGACCGGCGAAAGCCGGTTGTCCTCTTCGTCCACGGCGGGCCGGGAGCGGCCATGACCCCCTGGCTCGGCCGCTTCGGCCGCGGCCTTCCCGCGCGCTTCACGGTGGTCTCCTGGGACCAGCGCGGCGCCGGCCGGTCGTGGCGCGCGATCGAGCCCCGGGAAGGGATGACCGTCGCGCGCCTCGTCGAGGACACGGTGGAGCTGGCGCGCCTGACGGCGTCGCGATCGGAGTCGGGAAGGGTCCTCCTCGTCGGGCATAGCTTCGGCGCCACGCTGGCGATCCTCGCGGCGGGCCGGGACCCGGGTCCCCTCAGCGCGCTGGTCCCCGTCGCGCCCGTCATCGCCGGCGTCGAAAACGACCGCATCTCCTGGGAGCGGACTCTGGATTCGGCTCGGGCGCGAAAGATTCCGCGCGCGATCGCCGACCTCGAACAGTCGGGCCCGCCGCCCTATGTCGGAAACCGCCTCTTCGAAAGGTCGTTTGTTCTCATGGCCTGGGCGGAGCGGTTCGCGAGCGAAGAAACGGGCGCAAGTTCCTTCCGTTCGGACTCCCTCGAGGCACTGTCCCAGTCGCCCGAGTACGACTCGGAGGTCCGCTCGAAATACTGGGAGGCCTATCAGTCGAGCTACGAGATTCTTCAGCCTCAGCTCTCCGCGATCGATCTGCGGCGCGAGGTGACCGCACTCGAAGTGCCCGTCCACCTGGCGCTCGGACGCCACGATCGAAACACGATCCCCGAGCTCGCGGAGAGCTGGCTCCATCGGCTGACGGCGCCCCGCAAGGAGCTCGTCTGGTTCGACCGTTCCGGGCACGCGCCGCTCTTCGAGGAGCCGGAGAAATTCGAAGAGTTTCTGTGGAGCGCGGCCAGCGAGGCGGGAGGCGGGAGGCGGTAGGCGAAGGGCGGGGCGAAGGGCGAAGGGCGAAGGGCGAAAAAAAAGGCGCCCGGTTTTCGTATCTCTTTCGATCCCCGAGCTAGTTGACCGCGGAGTACCGCGGCCGTCTCGCTCCCGCTGGTCGCTCGGCTCCCGATTCCCGATTCCCGACCCCGCCCGCCGGTCCGCCTTCCCGCTGCCGCCTTCCGCCTCCCGTCCTACAGCGCGCGGATGCGCACCGAGCCGCCGCTCGTGCGCAGGCGAAGTGTCTCGCCGCCGCTTCCGAGCAGGCCCTGCAGGTGCCGGCGGGAGATCTCGCCCCTCACCGTGATGGGAATGTCGGCCTGCACGGAGTTGCCCGACGCGTCGATCGAAAGGCCGACGGCGGGATCCACCGTCACGGTGACCCCACCGCCCGAGGACGCGATCGAGCCGCCGCGCGCGTTGGCGCGCCTGAAAGCGACCTGTACCGAGCCTCCCGAGGTGTCGGCTTCCACCCGCCCTCCCGCCTCGTTGATCGAAATTCCGCCGCCGGACGAGTGGGCGCGGATGTCTCCGGAGACGCCGTCGAATCGAATCGAGCCGCCGCTCGTCTCGGCTTCCATCGCGCCGTCGATCTCTTCCGCGCGAATCCCTCCGCCGGACGTGTCGACGCGGCAGCGGCCCTTGACGTGCGAGAGGGTGATCGCGCCGCCGGACGTGTGGGCGTCGAGATCGCCCGTCAGGTCGCGGACGTCGATTCCTCCGCCGGAGGTCTCGAGCTTCGCGTTCCCCTGGAGAGAGGCGATCTTGATCGCTCCGCCGGAAGTGTCGACCGTCACGCGCGTCCTCGAGGGAACTTCGATCTCGAACCGCACCGGATTGCCCCGGAAGTGGAAGAAGGTGGACAGAGGATGGCGCTTTACGGCCACGATGGAGGCGGACCCGGCGCCCTCGTCGTAGCGGAAGGTCAGGAGGTCGTTCAAGTCTTCGCGCTCTGAGGTCGCCACCATCCGGACGTCCGGGCGGTCGCTCCCAAGGACCCGCACGGTCCCGAGGTCGGTGCGGATCGAAAAGCTTCCTCCCGGCGCGAGTCTCAGGGTCTTCTCGACTCTCGACTCGGCGGAGGCGACCCAGGCGGCGGCGGCGAGAGCGGCCGCGATCGTCACGATTCTCAGGGTGTGCATCAGTCCTCCTCCGGGCGCCGGGAACTCCGGCCGCCCGAACCTTCGAATACTGAGACGCGCCCGGGGGAGGAAATGTTCTGTCCCGAGGAGGAAATCCCCGCCAGAAAAGCGTCGAGCTCGCGGTCGAACGCCTCGGGCTGGTCCATCATCAGCCAGTGGCTGGCGGCCTCGATCTGCCGGACCGGCGTATCCGGCGCGGTCCTGTGGATCGCCACCGGGTTGTCGAAGAGCATCGACGCGATCGAGAGGCGAGGACCCCCGTACCGGGCCAACGCCGCCTCCATGTCGAATCGGTAGAGGGCTTCGGTGGCGCCGACGAAGACGTCCGCACGCGTCTTCTGGAGCGCGTCGAGGACGGCCGCGCGCGTTTCCGGCCGGGCCCCCGCGAGGATGCCTTCGAACCATCTGCGCGTGAATCCCGGGTAGTCGTCGCGAAGGCCGCGCCGCAGGGGCTCGAGGCTCTCCGACGGGGTGCGGTGCAGGTCGCCCGCGCAATCGGCAAACACGAGGCCGGAGAGGCGGGCGGGGTGCCGGCCGGCGTACGCCGCGGCGACGGCGCCCCCGTAACTGTGAGCGACGAGGACGAACCGGCGATATTCGAGCGCGTCGGCGACCGCCGCGACGTCGCCGGCAAAGCCCTCGACGGAAATCCCGGTGCCCGCGGGAAGCTCCGACTCGCCCATGCCGGCGAGGTCGAACGATGCGGCGCGGCGGCTCTTCTGCAGGTGCGCCAGCGTCGCAGCCCACGAAGCGCGGTTGCCTCCGTTGCCGTGGATGAGCAGGACGGGCAGGTTCCCGCCGGATCCGCCGGCATCGACCCGGAGACGTCCCCGCGGTCCGGCCACCCACCGGGGAGGGGCCGCGGTTCTCGCCGTCGCGCAGGCCATGGAAAGCGCACCCGCCGAAAGCAGGACCGTCAGGACAGACATCTGCCCGCGCATTCGGCGATGATAGACGCGGACGTTCAGAGGGGACCGCCCCCGCCCAGGACTGCCCCTCACCCCGGCGTTCTCCTCGCACCCGGAGAGAGGGTGATCGCAGGGGAAGCGTCCTCGGGAAACACGGACAAAAGTACTCCCGCCAGCCCGGACACTCGTCCGCGGAGGACACACAGAAATGCGTTTTCAGGCCTGTTTTCGCGTTTTCGGATCCGTTTTTCCTGGCAGCGGCATTGCTCTATGACGGTTACGGTGATCGACAACCTTCTGGCGACGGACAAAGTGGTCGAGAAGCCTCGTGGCCTCTCGCGGCGGATGCTGCTCGCCGCGGTCGGCGCGGGCATCCTCCTCGTTCTCGTCGTCCTTCTCATCCCGACAGTGCGGCGCTGGTCCCGCGCCGACCGCTCGGTGGATGCGTCCCGGATTCGGATCGCCGCCGTCAGCCGCGGCGACCTCGTGCGCGATGCCTCCGCGGAAGGCCGGATCGTCGCGGCGCTCCATCCGACGCTCTTCGCGCCCTCGCAGGGCATCGTCTCGCTCACGATCAAGGCCGGCGCGTCCGTGACAAAGGGAGCGGTGCTCGCCCACATCGAGAGCCCGGAGCTGAAGAGCCGTCTGCTCCAGGAGCGCGCGACGCTGCAGTCGCTCCAGTCCGCGTGGGAGCGGCAGAAGATCGATGCCCGCCAGGATGGCATCAAGAACGCGCACGCGATCGATCTCCTGGAGGTCCGGTTCACCGCGGCGAAGCGGCTACTCGAGCGCGCTCAATCGGCGTTCGACCAGGGGATCCTGAACAAGACCGACTACGAGAAGGCGAAGGACGACGTGCGGATCGCCGAGCTCGAGCTGAAGAACCTGCAGGAGACCGCGAAGCTTCAGACCGAGACAGCCGACTTCGACATCCAGAGCCGGCGGTCCCTCGCGGAGCGCCAGGCATCCGCCGTCGGCGAGCTCCAGAGGCAGGTGGACCTCCTGACGATCACGGCCCCTTTCGACGGGCTGGTGGCCTCGGTCGCCGTCCAGGACCGCGACGCGGTGGCCGCCAACGCGCCGGTGCTGACGGTCGTCAACCTCTCGGCGTTCGAGATCGAGATCACTCTCCCGGAGAACTATTCGACGGACGTCATCCCGAACACGGAGGCGCAGATCCTCTACGAGGGCCGCGAGTACAAGGGCCACGTCACCGCGATGTCGCCGGAGATCAAGGAGAGCCAGGTCCGCGGCACCGTGGTCTTCGACGGCGCTCCGCCGGCGGGGCTGCGTCAGAGCCAGCGCGTCAGCGTCCGAATGGTCATGGAGACCCGGCACAACGTGCTCAAGGTGCCGCGCGGACCGTTTCTGGAGAGCGGCGGCGGACGCCAGATCTACGTGGTCGAGAACGGGGTCGCCGTGAAGCGCGACATTCAGGTGGGTGCGGTGAGCGTCTCCGAGGTCGAGATCAAGAGCGGGCTCTCGGAGGGCGACAAGGTGATTCTGTCAGACACGTCGGAATTCGCGGGCGCGAAAAACGTGCTCGTCCGTAGTTGACCGGAGGAGAAGCGCCATGCTGTCGATGAAGAAGATTCAAAAGGTCTATCGAACGGATCTGATCGAGACCCACGCGCTCCACAACTTCTCGATCGACGTCCGGACAGGCGAGTTCGTCGCCGTGATGGGCCGATCCGGATCGGGCAAGACGACGTTCCTGAACATCGCGGGCCTCCTGGACACGTTCGACGAAGGGACGTACCACCTCGACGGCCAGGACGTGAGCCGGCTGTCCGACAACGAGATGTCGAAGATCCGGAACCAGAAGATCGGGTTCATCTTTCAGAGCTTCAACCTCATCCCGGATCTCGACGTCTTCGACAACATCGACGTGCCGCTGCGCTACAGGCGTCTTCCGGCCGCCGAGCGGCGCGAGCGCATCGAGAAGGCCGTCCGCACGGTGGGCCTGCTGTCCCGCATCCACCATCTCCCCTCGCAGCTCTCCGGCGGACAGCAGCAGAGGGTGGCGATCGCGCGCGTGCTCGCGGGGGATCCCCGGTTCATTCTGGCCGACGAACCGACCGGCAACCTCGACACGATGATGTCCCGCGAAGTGATGGACCTTCTCGAGAAGATCAACGAGGCCGGCACCACGATCGTGATGGTCACGCATACGCCCGAGTGCGCGTCGCGCGCCTCGCGCCAGATCCATCTCTTGGACGGCGAGGTCGTCGACTTGAACGCGCTGCCCTCGGAAGACGCGGACCGCTCTTCCGCGAACCTCGCCTCGACGCTGCATTAAGGAGCCACGATGCTGCTGCACAACCTTCGCATCGCCTGGAAGAGCCTCCGGCGCAACGTCACGCTCTCGATCCTGATTGTGAGCGGGATCGCGCTCGGGATCGCGGTGTCGACGACGTTCGCGGCCTTTCGCCACGCCTTCTCGAAGGACCCGATCCCGCAGAAGAGCGACGTGCTCCGGTACGTCCGCCTCGACAGCTGGGATCCGCTGAAGCCCTACCCGGGAAACGACCCGACGCGCCCGCCGACCCAGATCACGTTCCGGGACATGCAGGGCATCATGAAATCGACGCTCCCGGTGCGGCAGAGCGGGATGTTCGTCTCGAACATGTACGTCTATCCCGATCCCAAGGTGGGACGGCCTTTTCGCGAGCTGACGCGGCTCTGCTACTCCGACTTTTTCCCCATGTTCGACGTGCCCTTCCGGTACGGCTCGGGCTGGGACCGGAAGGCGGATGCGGGTCCAGACCCGGTCGTCGTCCTCTCGCAGGAAATGAACGAGAAGCTCTTCGGCGGGAGAAACAGCGTGGGGAAGACCGTTCGGCTCGCCGACCGGGACTTCCGGGTCGTCGGCGTTCTCGCCGGATGGCGCCCGAACGTGCGTTTCTACGATCTCACCCAGAACCAGATCGCGACTCCCGAGAACATCTACATCCCCTTCAACCTCCTTCGCCCGATGCAGATCCGGACGAACGGGAACACGGACGGGTGGGGCACGAGCGGCGCCCCCGGCTTCGAAGGATTTCTTCAGTCGGAGACCTGCTGGATCCAGTTCTGGGCCGAGCTGCCCAACGACAAGGCGGTGTCCGCCTACCGCGATTTCCTGAATTCCTACGTGCTCGAGCAGAAGAAGACGGGGCGCTTTCAGCGGCCACTCAACAACCGGCTGTCGACCGTCTCCGAGCTGATGGCGGACGCCGGCGTCGTGCCGAAGCAGGCCACCGCGATGCTGATCGTCTCGCTTCTCTTTCTCGCGGTGTGCGCGGTGAATCTCGTGGGCCTGCTGCTCGGCAAGTTTCTCGCCCGGGGCGGCGAAGTCGGCGTGCGCCGGGCTCTCGGGGCGAGCCGCGCGGACATCTTTCTGCAGCACATCGTGGAGTGCGAGCTGATCGCGGTCCTGGGGGGCATCGTCGGCATCCTTCTGTCGCTCGGCGCTCTCGCCGGGATGAATGCCTGGCTGAAGACGACGATGGCGCGCGGAGACTTCTTCAAGCTGGACCTCTCGATGATTCTGCTTTCGGTCGGCCTGTCCCTCGCGGCGGGGTTCATCGCGGGCGTCTATCCCGCATGGCGCACGTGCCGGCTCGCGCCGGCGATGCATTTGAAGGTGTAGTCGTCAGTCGTCAGTTATCAGTCCCGGTCGGAGAACCGAAGTACTGAAGGAGGTTCCATGGAATTCGGACCGATCCTGCGCTCGATGGGCCGGAACAAGGTTCGCTACGGACTGATCGTGGCGGAGGTGGCGCTGACGCTCGCGATCGTGGCGAACTGCGTCAACATGATCGGCGACGCCCGCCGTGAGATGGCCCGGCCTTCCGGGTTCGACGACAACAACATCCTCTCCGTGCGGAGCACTCCATTCGCTCCGGCGTTCAAGGAAGACGGCTATCTCGACGCGGCTCTGCGCAAAGACATCGAGGTCCTTAAGGGGATTCCCGGCGTCCATGCCGTCTCGAATACGCGTTTTCTTCCGTGGCAGGGCGGTGGAAGCTCGACCACGACGCGGGTCCTGGGCTCGAAGGGCGAGATGCTGCGCAACCAGGTCTACAACGCCGACGAGTCGACGTTCGAGACTCTCGGATCTCAGCTGATCCAGGGGCGCAACTTCACGCGCGAGGAAGTGGAGGCGGACACGAAGCGGCTGCGCGACCTGACGAACTCGAACCGGCCCCGGGGCCCCGACGGACAGCCCATCGAGAAGATCAGCCAGGACATCATCATCAGCCGCGCGTTCGCCGAGCTCCTCTTCAGGGATGGTAAGTCGCTGGGGAAGAGCCTCGAGGACGACGATGGGGACCAGTACCGGATCGTCGGCGTGATCGACCACTTCTACAATCCGTACGGATGGCCGATCCACGAATACGTGATGTTCTTTCCGAACTACTCCCGCAGCTTCCAGGGCGGCTCCTCGTATCTGCTCCGCGTCGACCCCGGCAAGATGAAGACCGTCCGTCCCCAGGTCGAGAAGGCCCTGCTCGCGGCGAACGCGGGCCGGAACGTGCAGTTGAAGGAGCTCACGGAGATCAAGGAGCGCTTCCAGTCCCAGTCCGCGCTTCTCGTGAAGATCCTTTCGCTCGTGATCTTCCTGCTCCTCTTCGTGACGTCGCTCGGGATCGTCGGCCTGACGGTCTTCTCGGTGGCGGAGCGGACGCGGCAGATCGGCACCCGCCGGGCCCTCGGCGCGCGAAGGCTCGACATCCTGAGCTACTTCCTCCTCGAGAACTGGCTCGTGACGACGATGGGGCTCGTCCTGGGCGTCGTCCTGGCCTATGGTTTGAACGTGGCGCTCGTCACGCGCCTGAACGGGACGCGGATGGACGCGGGTCTCGTGATCCTGGGCGTCGCGCTCCTCTGGATCTTCGGCCTGGGAGCGACCTATTTCCCGGCCCGCAAAGGCGCGGCCGTCGCGCCCGCGGTGGCGACGAGGAATGTCTGATGAGGGAGGGTTGAGCGTCCAGCGTTCAGCGTTCAGCGTAGTTCACGAAGTTCACGCTTGACGCATGACGCATGACGCATGACGCTCAACCCGTAACGCCCATGAGCCGCTTCTCAACCGAGAAACCTTCTCTCCGGTAACCTTTCGCATGCGCCGCCGTCTCCCGGGGAGATGCCCTCTCGAGCCCTCCCGCGCGTGCGCGGGTCCCGCGCGCCGGCCGCGCTGATGTCGCGCGTCCTGATCGTCGAGGACCAGACGGCCGTCGCCCGGGCCCTCGGCGTCCTCTTCGAGGTGCACGACATCCCGTATCTCTCCGCGCGCGGACATTCGGACGCTCTCTCCGCGGTCGCGGGCGGGACGGTCGGCCTCGTGATTCAGGACATGAATTTTTCTCCCGGCGCGACCTCCGGAGAGGAGGGCGTCGCTCTCTTCCGCGCCGTGCGGCGGCTCGACCCGGCCATGCCGGTGCTCCTGATGACCGCGTGGACCTCTCTCGAGATGGCCGTCGCTCTCGTTCGCGAAGGCGCCAACGACTACCTGGCGAAGCCCTGGGACGACGAGAAGCTTCTCGCCTCGGTGCGCACCCTTCTTCGCCTGCGCGCGCTCGAGGTCGAGAATTCCCGCCTGCGATCGGCGCGAGCGAAGCCGCGGGAGGTGCTCGCGCGCCGCTACGATCTCTGCGGGATCGTGTACGAGAGCGACGCGATGCACCGCGTCGTCTCGCTCTCCGTGCAGGTGGCGGGATCGGACCTGCCCGTGCTGATCACCGGGCCGAACGGGGCGGGCAAGGAGAAAGTCGCGGAGATCCTTCAGGCAAATTCTCCCCGGCGAGCGAAGCCGTTCATTCGGGTCAACGCCGGCGGCCTTCCCGACGAGCTCCTCGAGAGCGAGCTCTTTGGCGCGGAGGCCGGCGCGTACACGGGGTCCCGCCGCCTCCGGATCGGACGCTTCGAAGCCGCCGACGGGGGCACTCTCTTCCTCGACGAGATCGGGAACCTCTCCGCGGCCGGTCAGATGAAGCTCCTTCGCGTCCTGCAGAGCTCGGAATTCGAGCGGCTCGGCTCGAGCGAGACGCGCCGCGTCGACGTGCGCGTTTTGTGCGCCACCAACGCCGACCTGCCCGCGGCCATTGCGGCCGGCCGTTTCCGCGAAGACCTCTTCTTCCGGGTGAACGTGATCGAGCTGGCGGTCCCGGCTCTGAAGGACCGTCCCGAAGACGTGCGGCCTCTCGCGGAAAGCGTCCTGGCCGGTCTGCCAACAGCGCCCTCGGGCCGCCGCTGGACGCTCTCCTCTAACGCGGAGCGGGTCATGGAGGAGCACACGTGGCCGGGCAACGTCCGGGAGCTCATGAACCGGATCCAGCGGGCGGCCCTCGTCGCTGCCGGTGAGGCGCTCACCCCGGCGGACCTCGGGCTCGAGGGAACGGCCGGCGCCACCGGGACGGCCGGCGCGCCCGAACCGCTGCCCGCCGGCGAGAAGGCGGCGTTCGAGGAGCTGCTCCGGCGGCACGGTGGCAGCGTGTCGCGCGCGGCGCAGGAGCTCGGCCTGAGCCGGCAGGCCCTCTACCGCCGCATGGAACGGCTCGGCATCGTGCTCGAACGGCGGCCCCGATAGGCGCGACGCCGGAGCACGCGCGCGCGATCCGGGGACGCTCGCGGTTCTCCCTGGCGGGGAAGCTCGCGGCGGTCGTGGCGCTCGACATGGCGGCCGTGGCGGGCGTCGCGGCGGCGGTTTCCTCGATCGGGGCATCTCCCGCGATCGTCTTCGTCAGCGCCCTCGCCGCCGCCCTTCCGCTGGCCGCCTGGTCTCTGTCGCGCGTCTGGGGCCCGGTCCGTCGGACGTTGCAGGCCGTGACGGACGGCGTCGGCAGCTTCCAGGAAAACGACTTCAGCATTCGCCTCGCGGTCGATCGCGACGACGAGCTCGGCGAGCTCGTGACGCTCTACAACCGCATGGGCGACGCGCTTCGGCTCGAGAGAAACGAGATCTACCAGCGGGAGCTTCTTCTCGACACGCTCCTCCAGGGCGCGCCGATGGCGATCCTTCTCGTCAACGAGCTCGACCGGATCGTCTACGCAAACGCCGCGGCGCGCCAGCTCTTCGGAGGCTCACGCCGGCTCCAGGGGCGAGGCTTGAGCGAGGTGATCGCGGCGGCCCCGGAAGGAGGCCGGGAGGCGCTGGCGTCCGGACAGGACGCGCTGTTTACCTGGCCGCGGCAGGGCGACGACGGCGAGGAGGAAACGTATCGGATCGTCCAGCGCCGGTTCGCGCTCAACACGCAGGAGAACCGGCTCATCGTCGTCGAGCGCTTCACGCCGGAGCTGCGGCGGCAGGAAGTCGAGGTGTGGAAGAAGGTCATTCGCGTGTTGTCTCACGAGCTCAACAATTCTCTGGCGCCGGTCAGCTCGCTGCTCCATTCCGCCCGCCACGTCGCGGGCCTCTCCGAGGCCGGGCCGCGGCTGGAGGACATTCTCGGCACGATCGACGAACGCGTCCGCCACCTGTCGGATTTTCTGGAGGGATACGCGCGCTTTGCCCGGCTTCCTCAGCCTCTCAAGAAGCCGGTGCGGTGGGGGGACCTGTTCGACGCGGTGGGAGGCCTCTTCCCGTTCCGGCAGATCGGCGCGGTACCGGAGGAGCGCGCTCCCCTGGATGCCGGACAGATGCAGCAGGTGCTGATCAACCTCCTGAAGAACGCGGCGGAAGCGGGCGGCCCCGTAGAGGAGATCGGAGTGGCGGTCGAGCGCTCCCGCGACGGTTCCTGGAAGCTGCAGGTCCTCGACCGGGGATCCGGCATGGATGAAGAGACGATGAAAAAAGCGCTCCTCCCGTTCTACTCCTCCAAGCAGACGGGGAGCGGCCTCGGGCTCCCGCTCTGCATTGAGATCGTGCACGCGCACGGGGGAACTCTGCGCCTCGAGCGGAGGCCGGGCGGCGGGATGGTGGTGACGTGCGTGTTGCCTGGGAGCTGAGATTTGAGAGAGCAAGTCGCGAGTCGAGACTCGAGAGGAATCAAGTGTTGAGGGTAGCGCGTTCAGCGCTCTGAAACGGGCGCCAGGAGGAGCCGCAGCAGTCACGCGCGCCGCACGACCGCGGCTCATGGATTCGTCTCCATGTCCTCCCGGACTTCGCGCACGCGCCTGGCGCCCGGCGACGTCTCAGGCCGGGAGCCGAAAACGATCCTCGAGTGGGCGCGCGTGAACTCGGCCCCCAGGAGAAGGATCGAAGTGGCGTAGTACACCCAGAGCAGAATGACCACGAGAGCGCCCGCCGTGCCGTATGGCGATGCGACGGCTGTGTGTCCGATGTAGAGACCGAAAAGCCACTTCCCGACTTGAAGCGCGATCGACGCCGTGACGGCGCCGAGGGCAACGTCCTTCCACGCTATCTCGCGATCGGGCAGGATGCGGTAGATCATCCCGAACAGGGCGGAAAAGATGACCAGGCTCACGAGGAGGTTCAGCGACTGCAGAACCACGGGCGACACGTCGTAGCGCAAATTGACCCAGTCCTGAAGCCCCGCGATGGCGGCGGACAGGGCGAGCGAGACGAGCAGGAGAAATCCGAACCCGAGGAGGACCGCGAACGAGACCAGCCGCTTTCTCAGCAGCCTCCGGATGACGTGCCCTTCATGCGGAGCGACCTCCCACACCCGGTTCAGGGAGCTCTGGAGCTGGATGAAGAGGGCTGTCGCCCCAACGAGAACCGAGACTCCGCCGAGGAGCGCCGCAATCCCGCGCTTCTCGTCACGGGCGACGCGCCGCAGGATCGTCTGGATCATCTCCGCCTGCTCGGCTCCCATCAGATTCCCGAGCTGGCGCACGACCTGGCCGCGCACCGCGTCTTCGCCGAAGAAGACGCTGGCAACCGCGATCGTCACGACGAGCACCGGCGCGAGCGAGAACAGCGTGTAGAACGAGAGCGCGGCGCTCTCCGTCGGCGAGCGGTGCGCCTTCCAGCTCTTCCAGGTTTGAGCGACGACCTCTCGCCACCGGGACAGAGGCAATTTCATCCTGAAGCCGAAAGTCGAAGGATGCAAGTCTGCTGTCGTCGTCTCGCCGACCTCTCGACTCTCGAGTCCCGGCGGTCGACTCTCAGCGTTCCCCCGAGGGCGCGTCTACTTCTATAAGCTTCTGATGCCCGACCGGGGGTCGATGGACTTCCTGCTCGAATCCCGGGCGCACCGGTTTCGCGAAGGGAGGCAGTTTCACGGGACGCCCCGTCTTTGCGGAGCGATACAGGGCCCGGATCACGCGGACGTCGGCGAGGCCTTCGCGGCCGGACGGCTCGGGGTCCCGTCCCGTCGTGACGCACTCGGAGAACGTGAGGATCTCCGGCGCTATCTGGTCGCGCTCCTGAAACTCTTTCTCGCGGGTCTTCTCGCCGATCTTCACGCGGTGCGTCATCCCCTCGGCGAATTCGAAGGCGGGCTCCACGCGGAGGCTGCCCTTCGTGCCGAAGACGTCGTAGTGGTGGGACGAGGCCGCGCCGAAGCTCGACGTGAACGTCGCGAGCCGGTTTCCCGGGAATTTCATGACCGCGCTCGTCATCTCGTCGATCTTCTTGAACCTCGGATCGTCGTTCCGCGCCGATATCGCGAGGACCTCCTCCGGCTCGCTCCTAAACAGAGACCGCGCGGCGTTCAGGCAGTAGATCCCGATGTCGTAGAGGGTCCCTCCGCCCTCGTCGATCGGGTTCAGGCGGATGTTGTCGAGGTCCTGCACGTCGTTGCAGAAGATCGAGTTGTAGATGCGCGGCTCGCCCAGCCTGCCCGACTGCACGAGCGCGACCGCCTCGAGATTCGCCCTTTCGAAGTGGAGGCGGTACGCGATCATCAGCTTGACGCCGTTGTTCGCGCAGGCCCGGATCATCGCCTCGCAATCCTTCTCCGTGACGGCCATCGGCTTTTCGCACAGGACGTGGACCCCGGCCCGAGCCGCACGGATGGTGTAGTCCCGGTGCAGATGGTTCGGAACGGCGATGTATACGGCGTCGATCTCGCCGGATCGCAGGACCTCGTCATACCGGTCGTAGGCGTACAGGCGTTCCCGGTCGATCCGGTACTTGCGCCCCAGCTTCCGGAGCTTTTCGGCGTCGTCCGAAAAAAGCGCCACGAGCTCCGAGTTGCGTCCCGCGTGCGCGAAGGCGGGCAGGATCGCCACCTGCGCGAACCAGCCGAGCCCCACGACCCCGTACCGGACCTTCTTCGATGCTCGCCCGCGGGCCGGGCGCTCCGGCGTCCTTTTCGGCTCTTTCCTCCTCCGCTGGCCTCCGACTCTTTCCCCGCCGGTCCGCGTCGCCATCCAGTTCTCCTTTCGAGGCCCGCCGTCCGGCAACGGCGGCGCAAAGACGGTGCCACCTGCGCGCTGGTACGGGCGTGGCCGGAAGGAACGGGCCGGGGTCTCTGTTAGAGAGGACTCATGATCTTCGTGGAAACTCCCGAGCGGAAGGCCGAGGCTCGATCGCCGCTCTCGCATCGGTTCAGCGAGGCGGTGGCGTGGGCGAGCGATCTCCACGGCTCCCAGCGGAGGAAGGGGTCGGACACTCCCTACGTCGCGCATCTGCTCTCGGTCTGCGCGCTGGTTCTCGAGAACGGGGGAGACGAGGACGAGGCGATTGCGGCCTTCCTGCATGACGCGGTCGAGGACTGCGGCGGCCGACCGACCGCGGACGAGATCCGCCGAAGGTTCGGCGTCCGCGTCGCCGACATCGTCGACGGCTGCACCGACTCGGACGAGACTCCGAAGCCCGCCTGGCGTCCGAGGAAAGAGCGATTCATCGAGCGGCTGCGGCACGCGTCCGATTCGGTCCGGCTCGTCTCCGCGGCCGACAAGCTCCACAATGCCCGCTCGGTCCTGGCGGACTTCAGGCGCGAAGGCGAACGGGTGTGGGATCGCTTCGCGGCGCCGCGCCACGAGACTCTCTGGTACTACAGGGCGGTGACATCGCGCCTCCAGGAGAACGGGCCGCAACCCCTCGTAGAAGAGCTCGATCGCGTAGTGACGGAGCTGGAACGCGCGGCGTCAGTAGGCGGTAGGCGGTAGGCGGGCCCCCGTTCCCTTCTGGACGCTCAACGCTCAACGCTCAACGCCTAACGCTCAACCCTGCCCCCGGTCTACTTCACTCCCTCCGGAAAGCTCCCCCGCGGATCGAAATCGACGGGAATCGCCGAAGTCGCCTTCAGGGCCTCAGCGAGCTCGGGAGGCATCGCTTCGTATTTCTTGAACCAGGCCTCCGCGCGGGCGCGATCGCCCGTCGCCTCGATCTCGAGAAGCTCCTTGGCGAGCGCCGCGATGGCCACCGGCATCCGGGCGAAATCGATCACGTACCGGCCGGATTGCGGGTCCCGCGCGATCGCGCCTTTCTCGGAGAGGAAGTTGAACTCCATCATCTCGGCGCGGGCGTGCGCTTCCCCCGTCCCGAACCGCACCGTGCGAAAAATCCCGCCGACATGCGAGGCGTAATACTCCTCCGCGCGCTCTTTTGGCAGAGCTCCGTGGCGGATCAGCCAGTCCAGCCCGAAGAGGCCCCCCGCGTCCGCCTTCGCCTCCTCGAGACCCGAGAACGCGGGGCCGATCGCTTCGCGGATGTCCCGCTTCTTCCCCGCCTGCCGCGCAAACGCCGGCCCGATCCCGTGGCTGATCTCGTGCATCATCGTCCCCACGAGATAGCCCTCGCCGGTCACCTTCGCCGCCTGGTCTTCTCGGAGCAGCACGCGGGAAACGGGAATGATCACCTCGTTCACACGGGCGTCCATGTAGTTCTTGAAGAAAATCCGCTTGCTCCCCTTCAACTCGTGCACGCGGGGATCGTTCGGGAGATTGTCCGCGACGGCCTGGTACCCGTGCCGCAGGTCGCCGGCCCGGAACGGCGTGTCCATGACCTCCATCGGCGCGAGCCGCCCTCGCTTGGACGGACGGTCCTCGGGCGCGAGCGGCAGGGCATCCTGGATGTCGGGGATGTATTTCTGAAAGAGCGCGAGCTTGCGGCTCTCACCCTCGTTGCGGACCATGACCGCCGCGCCGTACGACGTCTTCACGCCGAGCACGTCGTCCAGGTACGTTTCGTAGGGCGCGAAGATGACGTCGAACTTCGGGTCCACGAGATCGACCCAGGCGAGGTCGCTCTCGTAGTAGTCGTCCGTGAGAAGGGCCTTCGCGCGCAATCGCAGAAACTTCGCGAACGCCGGTTCGGCCGACAGATCCGCCGCCTCCCGCAGGAGAGCCGCCGCGCGGTCGAGCCACGGCTTGTACTGCACGTGGTAGGGAATGGCTCTCAATCGCTCGCCGTCGCGGACGAGGACGGTGCGTTCGCCGTAGATCGCCGCTTTTTCGTCCGGATGCGCCTTCACGTACGCCTCGATGTCCGCGCGCGTCAAACCGGCCGGATACAGGGCGCGCCCCGGAGGCGTCGTGCCGCCGCCCGCGAAAGGACGGTTGTCGTCGAGCAGGTCGTACCGCCCGCCGTTGATCCAGAGGTAACGGCGCAGCGCGTTGTCGGCGGCCGCGGTGGAACCATCGAGGGACTGATAGAGGGCCCTTCCTTCCGGGTCGACCTGGCGCCAGTAGATGTTCTCGAGCTCGCGGCAGGCTGCGACGAGCTTCTCGACCAGCTGGCGCTCGCGGGCCGACAGAGACTCGGAGCGAAAAGGCAGCTCCACGGACTTCCACCGCGCGAGCCTTTGCTCGAGATCGGGAACCACCGAGGCTTTCACGGGACTGGATTGTGCCGCGAGGGGGGCGATCGAGACCGAAAGCGCGGCCGCAAAAACGATCGTAAGAATCTTTTTCATTTGAAAAGAATATCGGAGGAAGAAGCGGGCGGCCGCGCGGGTTGAGGAAGTTCGGCGGAGGGCAGCGAAGATCTCCGCAGAGCCAGACCCGCGGGCAGGGCGATGACCCCCCGGCGTGGTATCCTTGAAACCTCACAAACAGGCGGTCCCACCCGTGCCGCTCCAGACGGTGGCGGTACCCCGGAGAAAACCATGGACGAGCAGCCCAAGCAGAAGGACTGGATCAACATTCTCTTCTTATCCCTCACCCCGGTCATCGGCGTGGTCGGCACCGCCCTGTATGCCTGGAAAAACGGCGTGCAGTGGTGGCAGCCCGTGCTCCTCTTCGTCCTGTTTTCCGTCGTGAGCTTTTCCGTCACCGCCGGGTATCACCGCTGCTTCTCGCACAAGAGCTACACCGCGCACCCCGCGCTCCAGGCCTTCTACCTGTTCTTCGGCGCCATGGCGCTCCAGAACTCCGTCCTGAAATGGTCCGCGGATCATCGCGACCATCACCGGTACGTCGACAAGGAGTGGGATCCGTACAGCATCCGCCGCGGCGGCCTTTCCGCGCACATCTTCTGGCTCTTCTACAAGGAGCCCTCGGAGCGTTCGTACGACAACGTGCCCGACCTCGCCGGCAACCGCATGGTGATCTGGCAGTACCGGTGGTCGCACGTGATCGGGATCATCGCGGGTCTCGGAATCCCGACGGCGATCGGCGCTCTGTTCGGCAGCCCGCTCGCGGGACTCCTCTGGGGCGGCTTTCTTCGAATCGCCCTCATTCACCACACCACGTTCCTCGTGAACTCGGTCGCGCATCTTTACGGGACGCGCCCGTACACCGAGGAGAACTCGGCGCGGGACAACGGCCTCCTCGCGTTCTTCACGAACGGCGAGGGGTACCACAATTTTCATCACAAGTTCCCGGCGGACTTTCGCAACGGCGTGCGGTGGTGGCAGTGGGATCCGACGAAATGGCTCATCGCGTCGCTCCATTTCGTGGGGCTCGCGCGCGACCTGAAGGCGACGCCCCGGGCGGTCATCGAGAAATCGCGCCTTCGGATGAATCTCGTCAAAGCGGAGGAACGGCTTCTTTCTGCGCCGACGGAAATCGGCGTCGCCGTGCGGCTGCGAATGGAGAAGGCGCACCATGCCCTCGACCGGGCCGCCGCTCTCTGGCACGAGATCGACGAACGGCGACGGGAGATGGTCGTCCGGGGCCGGCGGAGATCCTCGGAGCTCGCACGAAGCCTGGATTCGGCCTTCCGCGAGTACAAGTCGTCCATCGGGATCGCCCGGCGCGAGTGGCGACAGGCGGCGCGGATGCTCTCGAAGCTGCCGGAAGCGGCGTAGCGAAGAGTTCTCAATTCTCAGTTTTCAATTTTCGGCCCGGAGCTGAGAGCTGACAGCTGACAGCTTCCGGCTGTACTCTCCGCCCGATGGCTCACTTCGCTTCTTCTCCGCGCCGCGTGGCGCTCGTCGCCGGCATCCGGACGCCGTTTGCTCGCTCCGGCACCTCGTTTGAGGACCTGACCGCGGTCGAGCTCGGCGGCATGGCCGTCAAGGAGCTCGTGGCGCGCCAGGACCTCGACGGGAACGCCGTCCAGGAGCTGGTCTACGGCACCGTGATTCCGTCCGTCGCCCGGCCGAACATCGCCCGCGAGGTGGTTTTCGAAGCGGGCCTGCCGATGCACGTGACGGCGTCCTCCGTCGTGATGGCCTGCGCGTCTTCCAACCGGGCGATCACGGACGCGGCGGAGCGGATCGCGCTGGGCCTCACCGACGTCGTGATCGCCGGGGGATCGGAGTGCCTTTCCGACGTCCCCGTCCTGTTTTCGAGGAAGTTCACCCGCCGTCTGATGCGCCTCTCGAAATCGAAGTCCGCGGGGGCGAAGGCGAAGGTGTTCGCCGGGTTCCGGCTCGCGGAGCTCGCGCCGAATCCCCCCTCGATCGCGGAGTACACCACCGGGCTTTCTATGGGGCAGTCCGCCGAAAAGATGGCCAAGGAAAACGGGATCTCGCGGTCCTCGCAGGATGAGCTCGCGCTGCGCAGCCATCAGCGTGCCGCGGCCGGATGGGACGCGGGAGTCCTGGCGGCGGAGACGTTTCCCGTGCCGATCCCTCCCAGGTACGAGGCCATGGAGATGATCGACAACAACATTCGCCGCGACGGCTCGCTCGAGCAGATGGCGAAGTTGAAGCCGGTGTTCGACAGGGAGTACGGCAGCGTGACGGCCGCGAATTCCTCGCCGCTGACTGACGGCGCGTCGGCGGTGCTCCTCATGTCGGAAGCGCGGGCGAAGGCTGAGGGCCGGCGCCCGCTCGCCTTCCTGCGATCGTGGGCATACTCGGCGCTCGACCCGTCGGATCAGCTCCTGCAGGGGCCCGCCTACGCGGCGCCGATTGCGCTCGACCGCGCGGGTCTCAGGCTGTCGGACATGGGCAGGGTGGAAATGCACGAGGCGTTTGCCGCGCAGGTTCTGTCCAACCTCCAGGCGTTCGCGTCCGCCGCCTTCGCGCGCGAGAAGCTGGGACGCGCGGAGTCTCTTGGCGAGGTCGACCCGATGATCCTGAACATGTACGGGGGGTCGATCGCCATCGGCCACCCCTTCGCGGCGACGGGAGCGCGGATCGTCACGACCCTCGCCAACGAGCTCGTCCGGTCGGGCAAGCAGTTCGGCCTCCTCACCGTCTGCGCCGCCGGCGCGCTCGGCCACGCGATGGTGCTCGAGAACGCCGGCCACTAGCTTCGAACCGGGAGGGTCCCGCCCGGGTGGTTTTTTCGCCCTCACCCCGCCCTCTCCCCGGCGCGCGGGGACGCCGTAAGCAAATCGTGCTCTCGGCGTCGCCTTCCAAATCAGTGCCTCCCCCTCACTCCAGCCCTCTCCCCGGCGCGCGGGGAGAGGGAGCAGAGGGAGCAGAGCGTTCGATCGCGTTATCGGGCTGTCTTCATCCCCATCCACTGCGCGAGCCGGCTGCCGGTTTTCACCGCGAGGGGCGGATCTTCGTTGGCGAGGACGATCGCGACCAGAGAGCCGTCGGCGTTGAACTCCAGGAGCGCATTGCTGCCGGGCGCGCCCCCGGCGAACCCGCCCGCCCCCGCTCGCCCGCCCGGCGCGCTCCCCGGGTCCGCGAGGGGCAGCTCGCCTTTCTTGACCGCCATGGCGAACTTCAGAAGATCTCCCGCCGTCGAGTAGCTGCCGCCCGCAGAGCTGCCGCGGCCCGGCTGGAGAAAGACGTTCGAACGGCGAGGGCCCGAGGACCCGGGCGCATCTCCGTCGTGCCGGGTGTACCCGACGGCCCGGCGCGGCGTGATCTCGTCCGTCGCGAAGAGCCCGGTGTCGTTCATGCCGGCGGGGAGAAAGACGGCCTCGCGCACGAACTCCCGATATGACCGTCCCGTGATTTTCTCGATGATCAATCCGAGGACGACGTAGCCCGCGTTCGAATACTCGCGGCCCTTGCCCGGCTCGAACAGCAGGGGCTTGGTCTCGAACAGGGCCAGATAGTCGGAGAGCTCCTGGAGGCGGTCCTTCGGCGTCGCCGCGTATGCGGGCCCGAAGATGTCTCCGAGACCCGAGGTCATGTCGAGCAGCTGCGCGACGGTGATCCGATCCGCGGAGGGTATCTTCGTCGAGGGAAGCCACTTCGCGATTGTGTCGGAGTAGGACAACCGGCCTTCGCGCACCAGCCGTGCGATCGCGGCGCTCGTGAAGAGCTTTCCGATTGACGCGACGTTGAATCGGGTGTCGAGCGTGTTGGGCACCTGGAGCTCCCGGTTGGCGAGGCCGTACGCCTTCTGGAAGATCGGAGCGCCGTTGCGCGCGAGAAGCACGACGCCGGAGAATTGATCCTTCGCCGCAAGCCCGTCGAGCCACTCGGCCGCCGCGGACGCCACCTCGGCGTCGGAGGATTTCGCGGCCTCAGGAGGAGCGCCGCCCTCGCCGGGTCCCCCCGCCTCCACCCGGATGGACCGGATCCCGCGCACGCCGGCGGTGGCGAGCTCCAGGCTCACGGTCAACGTCTCGCCGGTCTTCCCGGACCGCGCGAGAAAGGAGACGCCGCCGTCCCGGGCGGGGAGCATGCGGACCCATTCGAGGCGCCCGAGAGTCGCCGCCATCCCGCGGATCCGTTCCACCCTCTTTTCCGCCGGGAGATCGGCGAGGGCGGCCGGATCGAACTGGCTCTCCACGAAACGCCGGACCGACGCTTCGTCGGGCGACTCGAGCATCGTGAGGAGAGCCCGCACATGTCTCCCCGCGGGCGTGTCGGGGATCGCCGTCCGGGCGGCGGCCGGCGGGGCCGGATGCTGGCCCGACGCCGCGGCGCCGCCGATACCGAAGAAGAGGGCAGCGAGGATGGGCATCGTCTTCATCGCGTCTCCTTTCGCGCCGGCACCGGCGCGGAATCGTCCCTGTCGAAGCTCTCCGAGCGCCCGTCCGACCTCTCGAGGAGCAGCCGCGCGGGGCGTCCGGCGGAATCGCGCTCGAATGTCGCGCGGGTCTGCTCGTCCCAGGAGAAGGCGTCCCGCCCGACGGGGAGGAGCGCGCGGGCCCGGCCCGTCGAGGTTCGGCAAACGAGCCCTCCTTCCTCGACGGCGACGGATCTCTCTCCGTAACGGCCCGCGTAGGTTCGAAGGTCGGCAGGAGTGGGGAGGGTCTTGCTCCGCGGCGCCTCGGCCCGCTCGAGCGCCCATGCCAGTTCCCGCCGGCGCCTCGGATCGGAGGACCGGTCGAGCAGCCGTCGGAGCGCCGCCGCGTGCGCCGCCGAAAGCGCCTCTCCCGCCGGCACCCGGACGTCGGGCTGCACGCCCTCTCCCTCCCATCCCTTCCCGGTGCGCGGATGAATGGGACGGGCGACGGAGACGGAAAGGACGAGACTCTCGCCGATCGGGACCATTACGTTGTTGTGACCGGCGCCGGCCGTCCGCTCGCCGACGACGGTGGCGCGTCCGAACTGCTGGAGGAGATACGCGAACGACTCGCCTGCCGATGCCGTGTTCGGACCGACGAGGATCCACAGCTCGGCATCCGGCATGCGACGTCCCGGAAGATCCTCGACGGTGTACTCGGTCGTCTTCTCATCCATGGGCCGGTCGTAGCGCGAGAAGAGCTCGCGGCGCTCCGGGCCGAAGAAGTAGCTCGCCAGAAAAGACACGATGTCGGGCGCGCCACCCGGGCACTGGCGCAGATCTACGATCACCGCGTCCGACGCGGCGAGAAACGCCATGGCTGCCGCCGCGGTGTCGCGCGACGCGGCGAGCGGCACGAACTCGCGAATGTCGAGAAGACCGACGTTCCCGTCCAGGTGCTCGACGGACCTCAACCCGAAGTTCGAACGGCGTTGGAAGTCCGCGGAAGCGGGGTCGCGCGGTCCGGATCCGCGATGGATCCGCGCCGGGCCTTGCCCGCCGGCGCCCTCGGAAGGAACGGGACCCTCCCGGATCACCGTCCGAATCCCGGCGCCGCCGGCGCTCTCGGGGCCGCCCTCGGCTTCCACCCGGCGAATGATGGGCCCGCTCGAAGAGGCCGGCCCGACGCGCACCGAGAGATGCCGGTCCTTTCCGATCTCCTGCAGGTCGCGGCTCAAAAGGTCGGCGAGCCGGGAAGCATCTCCCGCGCGGTCGTATCCCCCCGACGCGGCCCGCGCCCGCAGGGAATCCGCGATCCGCTTGCCGGCGTCCGGGTACACGTACATCGCGTCGACCGTATCCGCCGCCGTGTTCACGATCTCCCGGATGCGGCCCGCGTCCAGACCCCCCGCGCCGCTCTCCGCCGAAAGCGGGGCCGCCGGGGCCGCAAGAGCCATCGCCGCCGTGAGCGCCGCGGCGACGGCGAGAAATCCCGCTCTCCACCTCTTCGTCATGACCGGACCTCCTTTGACCGGACCGACTCTAGGGATGCGGGATGACGCCTTTATGACGAAAACACCGCGAGCGAGCCTCCTCCCTCTCCCCGGGCGCGGGGCGAGGGCTGGGGTGAGGGGAGAGGGGGTCCAGGGAGAAAGGATGTCATCGATCGAGTGGGCTGTCGATGCAGGCGAAAGCGGCTCCGTCGGCACGGACCTTTGAAACTGAAAACTGAAAACTGACAACTATTCCGCGGGAAGCGTGAACGCGAACCGGGCGCCCTTTCCGGGCGCGCTCTCGACTCGCGCGTGTCCGCCCTGGGCCTCGACGAGATGGCGGACGATGGCGAGACCGAGCCCGGTCCCGCCGGAGCGGCGCGCGCGGGACGGGTCCGCGCGATAGAACCGGTCGAAGACGTGAGCGAGATGCTCGGGAGCGATTCCCGAGCCGGTGTCGGAGACGGAGATCTCGACTTGCGATCCACGTCGACCTGCCTCGAGAACGACCCGTCCGCCGGCGGGAGTGTGCGTCAGCGCGTTCGAGAGCAGATTTCCGAGGATCTGAGCCAGACGCGCGGGATCGGCGCGAGCGGCGGGGACACCGTCCGCGGGAATGGCCGAAACCGTCACGCCGGCGCGTTGGGCGCGAGTCGCGACCGCGGCGGCCGCGGCGCTCAAAGCCGCAATCGTGTCGACGCGTTCGGGACGCAGGCCGAGCTGCCCCGTGTCGGCAGCGGCGAGGTCCTGGAGATCGTCGACCAGCCTCTCTAAGAGAAGCACGTCCTCGTGGAGGGAGTCGACCATCGGACCATCGGCCGTGGCCAGGCCGTCCTGGATCGCCTCGACCTGCGCGCGAATGTTCGTGAGCGGCGTCCGGAGCTCGTGGGCGACGTCGTGAACGAGGGCGCGGCGCAGGGCCTCGTTTCGGGAGAGGGCGTCCGCCATCGCGTCGAAGGATCGGCCGAGCTCGCCGATCTCGTCGCGGGACGACACGTTCACGCGGCGGCTCAGGTCTCCCCGCTCCATTTCCCGGGCGGCCGCGGTCAGCGCCTCGATCGGCCCGAGCACCCGGCGCGCGACGGCCGCCACGAGCAGGAGCGCCGCGACGCCTGCCACCGCGACCGCTCCCGCCAGCCATCGGTTCAGGGACCGGATCACGTCAGGAGGCCCCGCTGGCTCCGAGTCGAGGGAGAAGGCTCTGCCGGCGGCTCTTCCGTGAGCGTCCGTCACGATGACGCCGGGGGCCCGGAGCAGGAGCATCCGCTTCTGGACGCCGCCGGCCCACTCGATCCGGATTCCGCCCCCCGGTTCCTCCCGAATGCGCGCCCGGGTGAGCGCGGGGGAACGGCCGACGAGCCGGCCCCCGGCGTCCAGGATGAAGATCTCGCGGCGAAGGGCGGCGGCGGCGCGGGTTGCCGCGGCGTCGCCCGTCGTCCAGTTTCCGGCGCGCCGGTAATCCTCCTCGAGAATCCGGCGCAGCATCGGAGCGAACGTGTCGTGCCTCGCGATGACCACGTCCTCGAACCGCCGGAACTCGACCCGCGTCTGGCGGCTCGACACCAGAACGAGCGCGCCCAGAACGATCGCGAGCACCACCGCGGTCGTCGCCAGGAGCCGGAACCTCAGGCTCCGGATCACGCGGGCTCGTCCGCGAGCTTGTAGCCGACGCCGAAGACGGTGACCACCAGAGGCTCGCCGGCCGGATCCTCGATCTTCCGGCGCAGTCTCATGACGTGGGCATCCACCGTCCGGTCGAGCCCGTCGTACCCGGGCCCGAAGGCGCGCCGCACGAGCTCCTCCCGCGTGAAGGCCCGGCCCGGAGAGCGCGCCAGAGCGGCGAGGATCGCAAACTCCGCCGGTGGCAGCGGCACGGCGCGGCCGCGAACCGCGGCCTCCCGGCGGTCGAGGTCGACCAGAACGTGGCGGGTCCGCAAAACGCCCCTCGCGTCCGCGTCCTCGCGCCGGGAGCGACGGAGCACGGCCCGGATCCGAGCCACCACCTCGCGCGGGGAGAAGGGCTTCGTCACGTAGTCGTCGGCGCCCAGTTGCAGTCCGCGGAGCTTGTCTTCCTCGGTCGTGCGCGCGGTCAGCAGCACGATCGGCACATCCGATTCCGACCGCAGCGCGCGGCAGACGGCGAGTCCGTCGATCTCGGGAAGCATCCCGTCGAGAAGGATGAGGTCCGGGCGCTGTTCCCGCGCCAGCCGCAATCCGGCCGCGCCGTCCGCGGCGACGTTCACGGCGAAGCCGCCGTGCTCGAGGTAGAGCCGCAGCGTCGCGGCCGTCTTGGGCTCGTCCTCGACGATCAGGATGCGAATCGGCGGCGCAGTCCGGGACATCCGGCCAGTCTACGGCCGCGCGATGACCGGGCTGTGACGGTCAGGATTCAGTCGGAAGCCCGGGCCACCCTAGCCTTTGAGCGCTCCGATGGCGTCCGTGATCCGCTTCTTCTGCGTCTCGGGGGCCATCTGCAGCGCCCGCGTGTAGGTCTCGATCGCGAGCTTCTTGTCGCCCTTCGCCGCATACGCCTCGGCCAGACTGTCGTACACGTTCCAGGAGCCCGGATGGTCCTTCACGTTTTTCTTGAAGACGCCGAGGGCCTCATCCACTTTTTTCTGGCCGAGAAGCTGGTAGCCGTAAGCGTTCATGTCGACCTCGGTCGCGAACTTGAGCGACTTGTCGCGCAGCGCCTCCGCGGTTTTCACGTCGCCCTTCTTTTCGAGCAGGCCAGCCTTGGTCCGAAGGTTCTGGAAATTCTCGTTCAAGGCGAGGGACTTATCCGACCACTCGAGCGCTTCGTCGACGTTGCCGTCATTGCGAAGCGACCACGCCGCCGCCTGGTTCCAACCCTGCCAGGAGAAGCGGGGAAGGCCGCGGAGCTGCTCCCGGATGCTCGCGAGAGTCACCGCCTTCGAATCCGTGGAGACCGTGAATGGCACCTCGAGCTTTTCCCAGTGGAGGACGACCGTCGTCGAGTCTGCCGTCGGATCTTCGAACCGGTAGCTCAGGCGCTCGGCGAATTCGGCGGCGCGGGTCTTCGCCGGAATCCGTACCGCGTCCTCCTTCGGGTCGTAGCTGAAGCTTCCCCAGGCGTTGTGCTGGTTGGAAAAGGCGACGATCCAATCGCCTTCCGACGGAATCATGTGGAGCCCGTAGGTTCCCGCGGCGAGCGGCTTGCCTCCGACTGAGACCGGCGTCGAGAAGGAGATGGTCGAGTTCTCGTTGGCGCCGGCGCGCCAGGTGTCGTTATAGGGAACGAGGCCTCCCCAGATCTTCCGCTTGTTGACGGCGGGCCGGTGGTACGAGATCGCGATGTCGGTCAGTCCAACGCTCTGAGTCACCGAGGCTTTCGGGCTCGCATCGGGCAGGGTGAGGGGGGCGGCCTGAGCCACGGCGGCCGCTGCGGCGGTGAAAAGGAAGGCGATGGCGGAAAAGACGCGCGGGATCGACAGTCTCATCGGTCCTCCTGGTTGGACTGGTTTTGACGGTGTTTACGGAGCGGAGGGGCCTGGGTTTTGACGGGGGGTTAGGATGCATCACCGGATGCGTGTCGGGAGTCCGCCAGCTCGGCCGCTCGTCCTGTTCGACGGGGATTGCGGTTTTTGCCGCGCCTGGATCGCGCGCTGGAAGGAGCGGACCGGCGATCGGGTGGACTACGCCCCTTCGCAGGAGAGTGAGGCGGAATTTCCGGAGATCCCGCCGTCGGATTTCACGCGGTCCGTCCAGCTCGTATTGCCCGACGGGGAGGTCCTCTCCGGGGCGGGCGCGGTGGCGAAGACCCTGGATCTCGCGGGGACGCCCTGGCCGCTCTGGATCTACGACCACGTGCCGCTGGCGGCGCCCGTCTCCGAGGCCGCATACCGGCTGATCGCGGGTCACCGCGCGGCCGCTTCCCGCGTGACGGCGGCGTTCTGGGGCGACAGCGTCGCGGCCCCGCGATTCGGAATCTCGACCGTCCTCTTTCTCCGGCTTCTCGGCCTCGTGTTTCTGGCGGCGTTCGTCTCGGTCTGGTTCCAGGTCGAAGGTCTCATCGGATCGCGCGGAATCCTTCCCGTCGGCGAGCTGCTCGCGTGGGTGCGGTCCTCGACCGGGGCGGAGCGATACTGGCTTCTGCCGACGCTCGCGTGGGCCTCGTCGAGCGACGCGGCTCTGCACGTCTTCTGCGCCGCCGGATCCGCCCTGTCACTGGTGCTCGGTTTCGGCTTCTTTCCGATCCCGTGTCTTGCGGCGCTGACGGCCCTCTATCTCTCGATCTCGGTCGCGGGTCAGACGTTCTTCGGCTTCCAGTGGGACTTCCTGCTGGTCGAGACCGGGTTCCTCGCCCTCTTTCTTGCGCCGTTCGCGAAACGTCTCCGCGCGTCCGAAACCTCTCCGCGTCCGGCGGCCCTCTTTCTCCTGAGGTGGCTGCTCTTCCGCCTGAACCTTTCTTCGGGCCTCGTAAAGCTCGCGAGTGGCGATCCGACCTGGCGCGATATGACGGCACTCTCGTACCACTACGAGACCCAACCGCTGCCGCCATGGACCGCCTGGTACATGCACCAGCTCCCCGGCGCCTTTCAAAAGGTCTCGACGGTCCTGCTCTTCTTCGTGGAACTCGCCGTCCCGTTCCTGATCTTCGCTCCCCGCCGCCTCCGCCTGGCCGCCTTCACGCTTCTGGTCGCGTTGCAGATCGCGATCGCCGCGACGGGCAACTACGCTTTTTTCAATCTCCTGTCGGCGCTTCTCTGCGTCCTTCTGCTCGACGATCGCGTGTTCGCGGCGATACGCCGCCGCCCGCTTCCCGGTCCCGAGCGTCGCGAGCAACGGCAGGCGCGGCGGTGGCCCCGCGCCGCGGTCGCGGCCGTCGCGATTTTGATTCTGCCCGTCAGCCTCCTGCATCTGGGCGCGCCGATGCCGGCGCCGGTCGTGCTGGCAGCCAGGGCCCTTTCGCCGCTGCGCCTCGTCAACGGCTACGGACTCTTCGCCGTGATGACGACGCGGCGCCAGGAAATCGTCCTCGAAGGCAGCGCCGACGGGCTGACCTGGTGGCCGTACGAGTTCCGGTGGAAGCCGGGAGACCTCCGGCGGCGGCCGGAGTTCGTCGCGCCGCATCAGCCCCGGCTCGACTGGCAGATGTGGTTCGCTGCGCTGGGTCCTTACGAGGCCAGCCCGTGGCTTGCGGCTCTCCAGGAGCGCCTTCTCGAGGGATCCCCCGACGCGCTGGCGTTGCTGGCCGG
The DNA here is from genome assembly GCA_040004075.1 of Acidobacteriota bacterium. GTDB lineage: Bacteria > Acidobacteriota > Thermoanaerobaculia > UBA5066 > Gp7-AA6 > JALYUA01. Next base: position 36,018 of record JBDUBP010000057.1, read on the forward strand.
GAATCCCTTTCCGGAGCGGCCGCCCCGGTTCTTGCGCGCGCGGCTGTGGAACTACCACTTCACGGACCGGGCGGTTCGCCGGGCGACCGGCGCCTGGTGGAGGCGCGAAGAGGCGGGCGCGTTTGGTCCCACGCTGGAGCGGAAATGAGCCGTACGGACGTCCTGGTCGTCGGCGCCGGCGCGGCTGGGCTTTCCGCGGCGCGTGACCTCTCGGCGGCCGGGTTGTCCGTGATCGTTCTCGAGGCGAAGGACCGTGCGAGCGGCAGGATCGCGACGGTGGACGATCCCTCGTGGCCGGTCGCAATCGAGCTCGGTGCGTCTTCCCGCAGGCCGCGTCGCGGCGCTTCTCGAAGCCTTCCGGGTGCACGACTGGCAGGGCGATCCATTTTCTCGCGGCGCGTACAGCTACGTGCGTCCCGGCGGCGTGGGGGCCCGGGAAGCGCTGGGGCGGCCCGTCGCCGGAACGCTCTTCTTCGCGGGGGAGGCCACCGATACCGACCAGAACGGAACCGTCGCAGGCGCACTGACGAGCGGACAGCGCGCGGCGGCGCCGGCGGTTCGGGCGCTGGGGCGCGCGCGGTAGGGAAGGAGCGCGCACATCGCGCGGCTCCGGGCGGAAGGCCGCCGTCCGATCGCGGCCGTGCCGCCCGCTTCAAAGTCCGCCGGATGAAGGAGCGCGCACATCGCGCGGCTCCGGGCGGAAGGCCGCCGTCCGATCGCGGC
>JBDUBP010000269.1:0-11961 GCA_040004075.1 Acidobacteriota bacterium
GACGCAGCGCGTTTACAGCCCATATGGACTACATCCACTTCGACGGCGGCTGCGGCCTGACCTCGGCGGGAGCCCGCGCGACGAACTGCCTGATCCCGGCGCTTTTCCGGCAGGAGGAGCTCTTCACCGACGTCGGCTTCTACTTCAAGCCCATCGAGCTCCAGCCGTTTCTCCGCTATGAGACAGAGAACTTCAAGGACCGCATCGACCACGGAAGAAACATCCGCCGCTACATGGGCGGCTTCAACTACTACGTGGCCCAGCAGAACATGAAGATCACGGCCGCGTTCGAGCGCATCGTTCCGGGGAGCCAGCCCGCGACCGCGAAGGTGAAAAACACGAATCACGTCGTCGTTCAGCTTCAGTTCTATTACTTCTGATCGGGTGGGACACATCGGGGGCGAAGGAGGAAGACATGTCGAAAAAAAATAAAGACGGTCTGACCCGCCGGCAGTTCGTCAAGGTGACGGGGACGGGGGCGCTCGCCGCCGGCGTGGGCGCCAACTTCCTGTTTCCCGCGCGCGCCGCGGCGCAGCAGAAGACGCTTCGCATCATCCAGTGGAGCCACTTCGTTCCGGGATACGACAAGTGGTTCGACAACACGTACACGAAGGAGTGGGGCGCCAAGAACAACACGAACGTCGTCGTAGACCACATCTCCATTGCTGAAATCAACGCGCGCGCGGCCGCGGAAGTGGCGGCAAAGAAGGGGCATGACCTCTTCATGTTCCTGTCCCCGCCCGCGGCATACGAAAAGCAGGTGATCGACCACTCCGAGATCTACCAGACGGTCGAGAAGAAGCACGGGAAGAAGATCGACCTCGCCCATAAGTCGACCTACAACCCGAAGACGAAAAAGTACTTCGCGTTCTCCGACTCCTACGTGCCGGACCCGGGAAACTATCGGAAGGACCTCTGGGAGAAGGTGGGCTTCCCCAACGGCCCGGACACCTGGGACGACCTGCGGGTCGGCGGAAAGAAGATCAAGGACAGCGTCGGAAATCCCGTCGGGATCGGTCTGTCGCAGGAGCTCGACACCAACATGGCCGTCCGGGCCCTCCTCTGGTCTTTCGGCGGCGCCGAGCAGGACGAGGCCGGCAACGTCGTCATCAACTCGAAGCAGACGCTGGAAGCCATCAAGTACATGCGCGCCATGTTCAAGGAGTGCATGACGCCCGAGGTCTTCACCTGGGATCCGTCCTCCAACAATCGCGGGATTCTCGCCGGGAAGCTCTCCTTCGTCGCCAACGCGATCTCGGTCACGCGGACGGCGGAGAAGGACAACCCGGAGATGTCCAAGAACATCCAGGTGGCGCAGGCTCTGAAAGGCCCGGCGCGCCGCATCGCCGCGGAGCACGTCATGGACTGCTACGCGATCTGGAACTTCGCCGAGAACCAGGAAGGCGCCAAGCAGTTCTTAGTCGACTACATCGACAACTTCCCCGCGGCTTTCAAGGCGAGCGAGTTCTACAACTTCCCGTCGTTCCCGTCCACGGTTCCTGACATCAAGGCTCTGCTCGCCAACGACCCGAAGGCCGTGCCCAACGACAAGTACAAGGTCCTCTCGAACGTCCTCGACTGGGCGACGAACGTCGGGTACCCGGGATACGCGACCGCCGGGATCGACGAGGTCTTCAATACCTTCGTTTTGCCGACCATGTTCGCTCGGGCCGCTCGCGACGAGGTCACGCCGGAAGAAGCCGTGAAGACGGCGGAAGCCGAGATCAAGCGCATCTTCGCGAAATGGAAGTAAGAAGGTAAGCTCTCCCGCGCCATGGCCATAGTCCAGACGCGGGCCCTGACCAAAGTCTTCAAAAAAGGGGAGCTCGGCGCTGTCAACAGCGTCGACCTGGAGAGCCGGGAGGGCGAGTTTCTCGTCCTCCTCGGCCCGTCCGGGTCCGGGAAGACCACCCTGCTGCGGATGATCGCCGGGCTCGAGGAACCCACTTCGGGCGAGATCCTGATCGGCGGCCGCGTCGTCAACGACATGACGCCCCGCGAGCGCCGGATCGCCATGGTGTTCCAGAGTTACGCGCTCTACCCCCATCTCACCGTGCTCGGCAACATCGTCTTCCCTTTGAAAGCCCAGGGCATGGAGAAGGGCGAGCGCCAGAAGAAGGCGGAGTGGGCGGCGGGTCTGCTCGGGATCGGGCAGCTGATGCACCGCAAGCCGAGGGAACTGTCGGGCGGCGAGCGGCAGCGGGTCGCGCTCGCGCGCGCGATCGTGCGGGAGCCGGCGCTCTTCCTCCTGGACGAGCCGCTCTCGAACCTGGATGCGAAGCTGCGCGCCTCGGCGCGGACGGAGCTCGAACAGTTTCAGAGGCGCGTCGCGACCACCACGATCTACGTGACGCACGACCAGGTCGAAGCCATGGCCATGGGAGACCGGGTCGTCGTCATGAACAAGGGGCTGGTCCGGCAGATCGGCACACCCGCGGAGGTCTACGACGATCCCGCGGACACGTTCGTCGCCACCTTCCTCGGCTCGCCTCCGATGAATCTGATCGACATCGGAGAGGCAACGGTCGGATTCCGGCCCGAGCATTTCTTCCCGGTGAGCCACCTGGCGGGCCAGGCTGCGGTCCCCGCGGACATGCGGGAAGACGCGCGGGTCGGCCCCTACGTTCCCCTGCGGTTCCTCATCAGTCACGAGGAGTACCTGGGCGCCGAACGGATTCTCTACGGCAAGCTCGAGGGCGGGCGTTTCGACGGCAAGCCCGCTGTGTCACGGATGTCATCGACGCATGGCGCCGTGTTCGGGAGCGGCTCCCTGCATGCGTTTGCGGTCCGCCAGGGCGATCTCAAGTTCTTCGACCGCGCGCAGGGCACTCGCACCAAACCCGTTCCGCTCTCATGAGCGCGCTCGGCCGGCAGCGCTGGCTGGGGCCGGCCATGTTTCTGCCGGCCATCCTCTACGTCGTTGCTCTCGTCGGCGTGCCTTTCGTGCTCGCCTTCCTCTACAGCGTCGGAGACGTCAAGGTCGGCAGCGTCGGATACCACTTCGTGGGGCTCGCGAACTTCAAGTCCGTCCTGCAGAGCCCCACCTTCCTCCGGTCGCTCCGGAACTCCTTTGTCTTCACCATCGCGTCGCAGATCCTCGTCCTCCTGGGCGCCAACATCCTCGCGATGGCATTGAAGAACGTGTTTCCGGGACGGCGGTTCGTCCGCTTTCTGATCCTTCTCCCGTGGGTCGCGCCGGTGTCGATCGGCTCCATCGGGTGGAAGTGGATCCTCGACTCGCTCTACAGCGTCATCAACTGGGTGCTCATCCGATTTCACCTCGTCAATCAGTTCTCGCCGCCGATGTACCTGGGCGAGCCGAAGCTCGCGATGATCTCGGTGATCCTCGTGCACACCTGGCACATGCTCCCGTTTGCGACGGTCATCATCCTCGCGGGGTGGACGGCCATCCCGAAGGACATCCCCGAGGCCGCGGCCGTCGACGGCGCCCGGTTCTTCCGCAAGCTGTTCCAGATCGAGCTGCCGATGATGCTGCCGATCATCAACGTCGCCGTGCTCTTCGGCGTGATCTTCACGTTCACCGACATGACGGTCGTGTACATCCTGACGCGCGGCGGCCCCTACGACACGACCCAGGTCCTGCCGTCGCAGGCGTTCTTCACCGGCATCCTGGGAAGCGACCTCGCGGAAGGCGCCGCGATCTCGCTCTTCCTGGTTCCGCTTCTCGTCGTCGTGGCGTGGCTCATGCTGCGTTCCGCCCACAGAGCCGAGGTGACGTAAGGATGGCGGTCGGTCTCAAGGCCCGGCGGGGGTTCGGACGGGCGGTGCACGTCCTCGTGCTCCTCTTCTACTCGGTCGCCCTCGGGTTCCCGTTCTACTGGATGGTGATCACGAGCTTCAAACAGAACCCCGACCTCTACAACCTGAAGAACAACCCGTTCATCTTCAACATGAAGCCCACGCTGGAGCACGTGACGTTCCTCTTCCGGGAGACGCTCTTTCTTCGCTGGCTCGGGAACACGCTCTTTGCCGGGATCTGCGTCGTCACCATTACCCTTCTGCTCGCCGTGCCGGCGGCCTACGCGCTGACGCGGATCACCGGACGCTGGGGAGGGCACGTCGGGATCGCGATCTTCCTGACGTACCTCGTTCCGCCGACGCTCCTCTTCATTCCCCTCTCGCGGATCGTCGCGCTCCTCGGGCTGCAGGACACACTGTGGTCGATCATCGTCGTGTACCCGAGCTTCACGATCCCGTTCTCGATCTGGCTCCTGATGGGATTTTTCAAATCGATCCCGCGCGAGCTCGAGGACGCGGCCATGGTCGACGGCCTCACGCGGTTCCAGGCGTTCATCAAGCTGGTGATCCCGATCTCCGTCTCGGGGATCCTGACGGTCGTGATCTTCACGTTCACGCTGGTCACGCAGGAGTTCGTGTACGCCCTGACGTTCATCTCCTCGGCCTCGCACCAGACCGTCGGCGTCGGCGTTCCGATCTACCTCGTCCGCGGAGACGTGTATTACTGGGGCTCGCTGATGGCGGCCTGCCTGATCTCGGCGCTCCCGATCGGGATCCTCTACAACCTGTTCCTGGACAGGTTCATCGCCGGGTTTACCGTCGGGTCGGTGAAATGAAGTCGAGAGTTGAGAGTCGAGAGTAGAGTCCGACCCGGAACCTGCGCCGAGAGGTGAGAGCTGACAGCGGACGGCTACCCGGGCTGCTGCCGCGTCAGGCAGTGGATCGTCCCCAGACCCCACACGAGATCGACGGCGTGGATCCCGACGACGGGACGGTCGAAGAGCTCGGCGAGGATTCCGAGAGCGACCCGGTCGTTCGGGTCGTTGAACGTCGGGACGAGCACGGCGGCGTTGGCGACGTAGAAGTTGGCGTAGGAGGCCGGGAGCCGGCGCCCGTCAAAGAGGACCGGCGCCGGCATCGGCAGAAACACGACCTCGGGCCGCGACCCGTCCTCGAGCCGGGCCCCTTCGAGCCGCTCGCGGTTTTCCTCGAGAGCGCGGTGGTTCACGTCGGCGCCGTTTTTCTCGCGGCAGAGAACCATCGTGCGCGCGCCGGTGAAGCGGCAGAAGTCGTCCACGTGCCCGTGGGTGTCGTCGCCCGCGATCCCGAGCCCCAGCCAGATCACGTTGGGGGCTCCGAGGGTGTCGCGAAACACGCGCTCATAGCCCGCGCGGTCCATGCCGGGATTCCGCACCTGGACGGACGGGTCCAGCAGACATTCTTCGGTCGAAATCAGCGTTCCCCTCCCGTTGACGTCGATCGCGCCGCCCTCGAGAACGACCTCGTGCTCCCCTTCGACCTCCACGGCCGGAAGAAGGGGGAGTCCGAGGGCCCGGGCGACGCGCTCCGGGACGCGGTCGTCGCGCCGCCAGTCCTGGTACTTCGCCCACCCGTTGAACCGGAAGCGGCGGATGGCGACCTCCCGCCGCGGGGAATCGCGAACGACGAACGCGGGACCGGAGTCCCGTGTCCATCCCCGGTCGGTCGGTACGCGGAAAAACTCCACGGCGGGAGTGTCCAGGCCGGACCGGCGCAGCACGCGCCGCGCCCGCCGCTCGTGCGCCGCGGAGTCGACCAGGATCCGGAGGGGCTCGCCCGCGAGGATCCAGCGGGAGATCTCCGCGTAAGCCCACGGAATGGGGCCGAAACGGCCCGGCCAGTCCGACGCGTTGTGCGGCCAGCCGATCCAGGTCGCCTCGTGCGGCTCCCATTCGGCCGGCATCGAGAAACCGCTCGCGGGAAAGCGGCGGCGCAGAGAGGTCAGCGGCGCTCGCCCCAGGACTCGCCGGCCAGAAACCTCGAGGTGATGCCGCCGTACGCGTCGATCCGCCGGTCGCGCAGGAAGGGCCAGTTGCGGCGCACGTCCTCGATTCGCGCCGGGCTCACCTCGGCCATCAGGATCTCCTCCCGGTCGGCGGACGCCTGCGCGACGACGACTCCCTGCGGGTCTGCGATGAAGGAGTTCCCCCAGAACTCGATCCCCGCGCCGCCCCCTTCGGGCGTCTCGTGGCCCACGCGGTTGACGGCGCCGAGGTAGAGCCCGTTGGCGATCGCGTGCCCGCGCTGCACGGTGCGCCACGCGTCGAGCTGCGCGGCCCCGTGCTCCGCTTTTTCGTGCGGATGCCAGCCGATGGCGGTCGGATAGAAGAGCACGCTGGCGCCGTGGAGCGCCGCCATCCGGGCCCCCTCGGGGTACCACTGGTCCCAGCAGATCAGTGTCGAGATCCGCCCGGGGCCGACGTCGAAGGCGGGAAATCCGAGATCGCCCGGGGCAAAGTAGAACTTCTCGTAGTACGCGGGGTCGTCCGGGATGTGCATCTTGCGATAGACGCCCGCGATGCGCCCGTCGGCGTCGATGACGGCGGCGCTGTTGTGGTACAGGCCGGGCGCGCGGCGCTCGAAGACCGGCGCGACGACGGCGACGCCGCCGCGGCGAGCGGCATCCGCGAGCCTTTCCGTGGTGGGGCCGGGCAGAGACTCCGCGAGGTCGAAGGTGGCGGGGTCTTCCTTCTGGCAGAAGTACTGCGACCGGAAGAGCTCCGGCAGGCAGACGACCGCGGCGCCATGCCGCGCCGCCTCCTCGACCCGTTGCGCGCCCCGCTCGAGGTTCTCGTCCGGATCGGGCCCGCATGCCATCTGGACGAGCGCGATCGTGAAGGGCTGGGAGGAGGAGACGGTCACGGGTGGATCTTAAAGGGTTGAGTGGCAGGAGTTAAGAGTTAAGAGTTGCGAGTTCAGAGTTTGAGACCGGTTGATAGTTCGCCCTCCCCCTCTCGACTCTCAACTCTCGACTTCCCCAAAACCCGCTCGACCTCGAAGAGCAACGGCTCGATCTCGATCGGGCGGTTCGCGCCCGGAGGAGGCGGATCCATTTCCTGGTGGTAGGCGAGGATGAGCCCGGGGTCTTTCAGGATGTGGCCGGTGAGCACCGCGATGACGGTGTCCGCCGACCCGATGATCCCCTCGCGGACGAGGCGGCGGGCGCCCGCGATCGACGCGGCGCTGGCCGGCTCGCAGCCGATACCTGCGGCGTCGACGGCGGCCTTCGCCTCGAGAATCTCTCGATCGGGGACGTCGGTTACGACGCCGCCGGTGGAGCGGATCGCCTCCACCCCGCGCTCGTGCGATGCGGGATCCCCGATCCGGATCGCGGTCGCCAGCGTCTCGGCTTTCACGGGATGCATGGCGGCAAACCCGTCCCGAAAGCTGCGCGCGAACGGGTTCGCTCCCGCGGCCTGGACGGCGGCGAGCCGCGGAACGCGCTGGATCAGCCCGAGCTCCCGCGCCTCCCGCAGGGCCTTGCCGAACGCCGACGTGTTCCCGAGGTTGCCGGCCGGAAGAACGATCCAGTCGGGCGGCTCCCAGGAAAGCTGCTCGAGGGCTTCGAACACGATCGTCTTCTGCCCTTCGAGCCGGAACGGGTTGACGGAGTTCAGGAGGTACACGCCGAGCTTCCGGCTGGACTCGACGGCGAGGGCGAGGCAGGCGTCGAAGTCGCCCCGGACGATCAGCGTCCGGGCGCCGTAGGCGAGCGTCTGGGCGAGCTTACCCGAGGCCACCTGCCCCGACGGGACGAAGACGAGCGCGGGAATTCCGGCGAGGGCGGCGTACGCGGCCAGCGAGGCCGAGGTGTTTCCGGTCGAAGCGCAAGCGACCGCCGACGCTCCGATGCGCCGCGCCTCGGTGATCCCGACGGTCATTCCGCGGTCCTTGAACGACCCGGTGGGGTTGTGCCCCTCGTGCTTGATCGAGAGGCGGGAAAGGCCCGCCCACTTCGAGATCGCGGGGCTTTCCAGGAGCGGCGTGTTTCCCTCGGGATGCGTGACGACGTACGCGTCCGCGCCCGGCAGAACGAGCTCGCGATAGCGCCACACGCCCGAAGCGTCGAGGCCCGTGCGCTTCGCGGACCTCGCGGTGAACAGCGCGGCGAGCTCCGCTCCGCGAAGCTCCGGCGGAGCGTGGCGCACCTCGAGCAGCTCTCCGCAGGACGGGCACCGCGTTTCCGGGAAGAGGATCCCGGTCTCCCGGCCGCAGCGGGGGCAGATCTGCCAGCTCGCCCGATGCGCCGCGTCCTTCATGACTCCTCCGCGGGAAGGAGGCGCGCCCCCTCCGAATCTACCGCGGCGACGCGGGTGCCGGCGCGGACGCCGCGGGAGGCGTAAGCCTCGCGCATCGCCGCCGAGATGCGGCCCGCCATCTCCGCCCCCGCCGCGAACGCGAAGGCGGCGGGACCGCTGCCCGAGATGGAGCAGCCGAAAGCGCCCGCCTCCAGGGCGGCAGCCTTCGCCTCGGGAAAACCGGGCAGGAGGGCCGCGCGCACCGGCTCCGCTATCCGGTCGTCGACGGAGCGCCGGAGGAGTTCGAAGTCGCCCGAGGAGAGGGCCGCGACGAGCGCCCCGACGTTGGCCGCCTGGGAGAGCGCCGTCTCGCGGCTCACGGCGGACGGCAGGCCGGATCGGGCCTCGCCGGTCGAGAGACGCTGGTCGGGCTCCGCGAGAACGACGAGAAGGTCTCGCGGGAACGGGAGCGCGACAAAGTCGAAGGGGTCCATCGACCGGATCAGGACTACACCTCCGAAGAGCGCGGCGGTTACGTTGTCCGCGTGGCGCCCCGAAACGGCCTCCTCCGCGTCGAGGCACGGCTCGAGAAGCTCCGCGCGAGAGAGAGGCGACCCGAGCAGGGCGTTGGTCGCGAAGGCCGCGGCGACGGCGGACGCCGCGCTCCCGCCCTGGCCGCCGGAAAGGGGGAGCCCCTTCCGTATCTCGAGAGCGACTCCCGTGGAAGAGGGGCCGGCTCTCCGCCGCACGCCTTCCGCGGCGATGCCCGCGGTGTTCCTCGCGGGGTCCGAGGAGAGCTCCGGATGCCCGGACGAACGGATCACGAGGCGGCCTCCCTCCGCGGGAAACGCGGACACGAAGTCGCCGGGCCCCTCGAGCGCGAGCCCGAGGATGTCCAGCCCCGGACCCACGTTGGCGACCGTCGCGGGGGCGAAGGCGCGGAAAACGGTCATGCGCCGGCAAGCGTCGCGATGTCGTTGAAGATTCCGCCCGCCGTGACCTCGAGGCCCGCTCCCGGCCCCTGGATGATCAGAGGATTCGAACGGTAGCGCGCCGTCGTGAACGCCACCTGGTTGTCCGTTCCCGCGAGGCTGCCGAAGGGCTCCCCCGCCGCCACCTCGACCAGGCCCACGCGGATGCGGCGGCGCGTCACGGAGGCGACGTAGCGCAGGACCCTCTTGCGGGACCGCGTCCCCGCGACGCGCCGCTCCCACGCCGGATCCCACGCCTCCAGCCGGGAGAGAAACCGCTCGAGCGCGATCCGCCGCGCGCGCTCGGGCACGAGGTTCTCCACGGAGACCGACTCCGGCTCCCCCGCGAATCCCAGAAGGCGGCCGAGAATCAGGGCCTTCCGGCCCACGTCCGCGCCGGAGAGATCCTCCCGGGGGTCCGGCTCCGCATAGCCGCGGCGTATGGCGATCCGGAGCGACTCCGAGAACTTCCGCCCGGCCTCGACTTCCGTCAGGAGAAATCCCAGCGTGCCGGAGAGGCAGCCCTCGATCTTCAACACCCGGTCGCCCGAATCGATCAACTTGCGGTACGTGTCGAGAATCGGAAGCCCCGCGCCGACGGTCGCCTCGAACCGGAGCCTTCGTCCGTTCGCTTCCACCGCCTCCCGGACTGCCCGCGCGTCCCGGCGGCTCCCCGCGAGCGGCCGCTTGTTCGCGAGCACCAGGTCGAAGCCCGCGTGCGCGGCGCCTTCGAGGAGCGCGGCCGTGTCCTCCGCGGTCACGTCCACGAGGATCGGCCGCGAGAGCGCGTGATCGGCGAGCTCCGCGATCGCGTCCCGGGCGGAGCGCCGCGGGCGTCTGGAAGCGGAAGCGGAAGAAGCGGCGGCGGCGACCGATCCGGTTCGCGATTTCGCGGCGAGCACGCGGCGCAGCGTCCGAGACGAGAGCCCCTCGGCGCGGAAGAGCAGGCCGCCGCGGTCGATCACCGCGACCAGCCGGACGCGCTCTCCCCTCGCGACGAGGAGCCTCGCGAGGGTGCGTCCGACGTGCCCGAACCCGAGCAGCGCGACGTCCGCTCGGGCGTTTTCCTCCCCCGCCCCGCCGCCGATCTTCGCGAGCTGGAAGGCGTCGTGGATGCGCCTCTGGGCCTCCGCGGCCTGCGCCGCGGAGACGACGAAGGAAATATTCAGCTCGGACGAGCCCTGCGCGATGGCCACCACGTTGATTCCGGCGCGAGCCAGCGGAGCGAAGACCCGCGAGGCGATTCCCGGAGTGCCCGCCATGCCGAGTCCCACGACGGAGATCGTCGCGAGATCCGGCGAGACCTCCACTCCGTCGAGCTCGCCGCGCTCGAGCTCGCCGGAAAAAGCGGATCGGAGGCTCTCCCGCGCCAGCTCCGCATGCTCCGAGGGGACCGACAGGCAGATCGAGTGCTCGGAGGAGGCCTGCGAGATCAGCGAAACGGAGATCGCTTCCTGATGCAGGGCGCCGAAGGTCCGCGCGGCGATGCCCGGGACACCCAGCATCCCGTTTCCCGTCACCGTCACCAGCGCCTGCCCCTGCATCGCGGAGAGGGCCTTGACGGGATAGCCGGCGAGCGTCCGGCGGCGGGAGATCTCGGTTCCGGAGCGGCCGGGGTCGGAAAAGGGACGGACGAACACGGGCACCCGGCGGCCGGCGAGCGGGATCAGGGCGCGGGGCTGGAGGACTCGCGCCCCGTAATAGGCGAGCTCCGCCGCCTCCCGCACGTTCAACTGGGGGATGACGCGGGCGTCGGGAACCACGCGGGGATCCGCGGTCAGGAATCCGGGAACGTCCTTCCAGAGCAGGACCGCGCGGGCCGCGAGAGCGCGGCCCAGGAGCGTGGCGGTCAGATCGGATCCGCCCCGCCCGAGCGTTACGGCGCGGCCGTCGGCTGCCGTTCCCGCAAACCCCGGCACCACGGGGACTCTCCCCGCGTCCAGAAGGGGCTGGAGGCGCCGGCGGACCTTGCGGTCCGTGGCCGTCAGGTCGGGAAACGCCTGGCCCGCCCGCCCGTCCGTCGCGATCATCCCGACGGCGTCCACGTATTCGGCGGGAATGCCGCGCTCCAAAAGGCCGGCGGCGAAGATGCGCGCCGCCAGCTGTTCGCCCCGCACGAGGATGTGGTCCACGCCCGATGGAGAGATCTCGCGCAGGAACCGCGGAGCGCGCGCGAGCGCTTCGACTTCCGCAAACGCGCGGTCGACCTCCTCGAGAAGGCGCTTCCGGGCGGGAGCGCGGCGTACAACGGTCCGGGCCGCCGCCCGGTACCGGTCCCGGAGGCGCCGCACACCGTCCCGCGCCGGCGCTTCTCCTTCCCGCGGGAGACTCTGCGCGAGCGCAAGCAGCGCGTCCGTAACGCCCGAAAACGCCGACACGACGACGACCGACGGACCGGGAGCCGCTTCGACGAGCGACAGCGCGTGAGCGAGCGCTCGTCCGTCCGCGAGCGAGGCTCCGCCGAACTTGTGGATCGTCGGCCCCGATGTCACTTTTCGCAACCCGCGGGATTATCCTCGAAGACGCTCAGCCTCCCTCGGGCGCATAAGAGGCGAGACCGTTGCCGAACGACCAGTTCTCCTTCGGGATTTCGGTCAACGTGATGAGAACGTCCTCCCGCCTCACGCGCGGGTCGGCGGCGAGATTCTCGGCGATCCGGCGGTAGAGAGCGCGCTTCTTCTCGATCGTGCGCCCCGTGTTCAGTGTGATCTGGATCACGAGAAATCCCTCTCCCCGGTCGATCCCGAGGTAGCCCGGGTCGTAGATCAACTCGTCGGCCCCGTGCTCGGAAAAGATCTGGAAGCGGTCGTTTGCCGGGACGTCGATCGTGTCCACCATCGCCCGGTGGATCCCTTCTCCGATCGCGGCGCGGAACGCGGGCGTCTGTCCCTTTCGAATCGAGACGCGGACGAGAGGCATGGGTTTTTCCCTCGGAGGGAAGTGTATGCGGGGAG
>JBDUBP010000003.1:0-11918 GCA_040004075.1 Acidobacteriota bacterium
CGCGCGATGATGCGCGCGGACGTGATCGCGCGATGATGCGCGCGAAAGTGATCGGGACCGGAGCCGGGATCCCGAAGAAGCTCCTGACCAACGCCGACCTCGAGAAGCTGGTCGAGACTTCCGACCAGTGGATCCGGGATCGCACCGGGATCCGCGAGCGCCACATCGTGTCGCCCGGCGAGAAGTTCTCGGACCTCTGCACGCACGCGGCTGTCGAAGCCTTGAAGCGCGCGAAGGTGAAAGCCGAAGACCTCGACATGATCTTGGTCGGGACGATCTCCTCCGACATGCTTTTCCCGGCGACGTCGTGCCTCGTGCAGCGCAACATCGGCGCGACTCGGGCGGCCGCCTCCGACATCTCGGCGGCCTGCGTCGGATTTCTTTACGCGCTCCACCTCGCCGACGGGCTGATCCAGTCGCACAAGGCGGAGAACATCCTCGTCATCGGGGGCGAGATCCTCTCCCGCTACGTCGACTGGACGGATCGCTCGACGTGCGTCCTCTTCGGCGACGGAGCCGGTGCCGTCGTCCTCCAGGCCACGCGCGGCGACCACGGGATCCTCGGCAGCCGCATGAAGTCCAACGGCAACTACGGCGATTTCATCTGCATGCCGGGCGGGGGCTCGAACGCTCCGGCCAACGACCCGAAGACCCTGGAGGACCGGCTTCCCTTCATTCGGATGCGCGGCAACGAGACGTTCAAGGTGGCCGTCAAGGCAATGGCCGACGTGAGCTCCGAGCTTCTTGCGGAGCAGGGCTTCGAGAAGGAGGAGATCCGTCTCTTCATCCCGCACCAGGCGAACGAGAGGATCATCGACGCCGTCGGAGAGCGGATGAAGTTTCCCGCCGACCGCGTCTTCAAGAACGTCGATCGATACGGCAACACCTCCGCCGCCTCGATCCCGATTGCGCTCGATGAGTGCGTCCGCGGCGGCTTGATCAAGTCGGGAGACCTGATCCTGATGACGGCGTTCGGCGCGGGCCTCGTCTGGGGCTCGGTTCTTCTGCGCTGGTAGAAGGCAGTTGAGGGTTAGAAGCAGTTGAGAGTTCAGAGTTGAGGGTCGTGATGCGCTGCCGGCGGGCGAAGTTCTTACTCTCGACTCTCAACTCATAACTCTCAACTTCCCATGACGCTTGCGCTGCTTTTCCCCGGCCAGGGCTCGCAGTTCGTCGGAATGGGGAAGGCTCTGGCCGAGGCGTCGCCGCAGGCTCGCAGCGTCTTCGACGGGGCGGACGAGGCGCTCGGATTTTCCCTGTCGCGGCTGTGTTTCGAGGGCCCCGAGGAAGAGCTCCGGTTGACCGTCAACACGCAGCCCGCCATTCTCACGCACTCGATTGCCGCGCTCCGGGAGCTCGAGGCCAGGCTCCCCCAGCGGGTGGCGGGAGCGGCGTTCGCAGCCGGTCACTCGCTCGGGGAATACTCCGCGCACGTCGCGGCGGGGACGCTGGCCTTTGACGATGCGGTCCGGCTCGTCCGCGAGCGCGGCCGATTCATGCAGGAGGCCGTAGCCCCCGGCGTGGGATTGATGGCGGCGATCGTCGGACTCTCCCCGGAGGACGTGGAAGCCGCCTGCCGGGAGTCGGCGTGCGGAGAGGTGGTCGCGCCCGCGAACTTCAACTCTCCCGAACAGACGGTCATCGCGGGCCACGCCGCGGCGGTCGCGCGCGCCTGCGAGTTGTGCACCGCCCGCGGCGCAAAACGGGCGATTCCCCTGGTCGTCTCCGCGCCGTTTCACTGCGGGCTGATGGCTCCGGCGCGGGCGCGCATGGAGCCTCTTCTGCGCTCCGTCCCGATGTCCGATCCGCGATTTCCGATCGTGACGAACGTCGACGCGCGGCCGGCAACCGCCGCATCGGAGCTGCGGGACGCGCTGGAGCGCCAGATAGACGGGCCCGTCCGCTGGGTCGAATCGGTCCGCCGACTCGCCGCCGACGGAGTCGACCGGATGATCGAGATCGGGCCGGGAAAGGTCCTGTCGGGGCTCGTGAAGAGGATCGATCGCGCGATCGGGCTGGAATCTTACGCGGGGCCAGGGCCCTCATGAAAGAAGGGCGAAGGGCGAAGGGCGAACGGCGAAGGGCGCTCAGGATCAACGGGAGCTGGCTCCTGGTCCTGATGGCGCTCGCCTCTGGCTGCGCGACGACGCGCGTCGCTCCGGACCGGAGCACGGCCGCGATCGACGCCGCGGTGGCCGCGGCCTCGAAGCGGTGCGGATGCCGGATCGGCGTCTCGGCGCGGCACCTCGAGAGCGGACGCGTCTACGAGAACCGGGCGGACCAGGAATTCGAGTCGGCCTCCGTCGTCAAGATCGGCATTCTCTCGGAGGCGATGGCACGCGTCAGCGCGGGAGAGATCGATCTGTCCGAGCGCTGGACGCTGACCGAGGCGCAGAAGGCCAGCGGTTCCGGCACGCTCCTGATCCTCGACCCGGGCCTGAACCCGACGTGGAACGACCTGTTGACCCTCATGATCGGGCCCTCCGACAACACTGCCACGAACGCGTGGGTCGACCGGCTCGGCATCGACCGCATAAACGCCCGCATGTCCGGCCTCGGCCTGGCCCGCTACCGCCTCTTCGCCCGGCTGCCCGCATTGTCCCGGTCGTCCGAGACTCCGTCCCCATGGAAGGGGTTCCGGCTGGGAGTGCTGACGCCGCGCGAGGCCGCCGAGTGGATGGCGCGCGTGGCGCGGGGAGAGCTTCTCGAGCCGGCCTCCTCGAAGCGGATCTTCGAATACCTCGACAAGGACCCGACCCGGCTGCGGATCGCGCGCCGCTTTCCGTCCGAGTATCTCTGGGCCGGAAAATCCGGGTCGATGCGGGGGGTTCGCAACGACGCGGGGATCCTGCGCACGAAGAAAGGGCGCTTCGCGATCGCAATCCTGACCGACGGCAGCGAGTCCGACAGCCCGTCCTCCGCGGATCACCCTTCCGTCCTGGCGATCGCGGACGTCGCGCGCGCGATCGTCGACGCGTGGATGCGCGACCTGCCGGACGTCACGAGCAAGCCCGAGTAGGAAAGCAAGGCAATCGGCAAGGCGAGGAGGGCGCGATGAACCGTTTCGAAGGCCGGACGGCGCTGGTGACCGGCGCTTCACGCGGAATCGGGGAAGCGGTGGCCCGCCGGCTCGCGATCGAGGGCGCTCACGTGATCGCCGCGGCCAGAACGGTCGCCGACCTCGACCGGG
Organism: Acidobacteriota bacterium; assembly: GCA_040004075.1. GTDB lineage: Bacteria > Acidobacteriota > Thermoanaerobaculia > UBA5066 > Gp7-AA6 > JALYUA01. Next base: position 3,188 of record JBDUBP010000003.1, read on the forward strand.
TCGTCGCGGAGATCACCGCCGGCGGGGGCCGGGCCCGCTCGCTGGCGCTCGACCTTTCCGACGCGGCGTCGATCGACACGGCGGCGAAGGCCGCCCTGGCGGAAGGGCCGATCGACGTGCTCGTCAACAACGCCGGCGTCACGGACGACGACCTGCTGCTCCGCATGTCCCGGGAGGCCTGGGACAAGGTGATCGGGACGAATCTCACGGGCGTGTTTCTCCTGACCCAGGCGCTCATCAAGTCGATGGTCCGCAAGCGCTACGGAAGGATCGTCAACGTCGCGTCCGTCGTCGGGATGATGGGCAATGCGGGGCAGGCCAATTACGCGGCCTCCAAGGCGGGCCTGATCGGTTTCACGAAGTCCGTGGCGCGGGAGCTCGCCTCGCGCAACATCACGTGCAACGCGGTCGCGCCGGGCTTCATCGCGACCGCGATGACGGCGAAGATGACGGCGGAGGCCAGAGAAACCCTGTCGGGTCAGATCCCGCTCGGCCGGCTGGGCGAACCCTCCGACGTCGCCTCGGCGGTCGCCTACCTCGCGTCGGAGGAGGCCGCCTACGTGACGGGGCATGTGTTGAACGTGTCGGGCGGGCTGTTGATTTAGGGTCGGGAAACGGAAAACGGAAAACGGAAAACGAATCGAACGCGGGGACAGGCGCTGCCCTCGGGGGCCTCCGTTCGATTCCCGATTCCCGATTCCCGATTCCCGCCCGGTTGACCTTCCGCGCCAATCCCTTATACGGTTGGTCCCTCTTGCCCGGGTCGGGCTCCATCAGAAAGAATACGGCGGATTTTCGCAGGGAAGGGGAGGATCGAATGAGCGTGGAAGAGAAGGTCAAGAGCATCATCGTCGAGCAGCTCGGCGTCGATGCCAACGAGGTCACCCCGGAAGCGTCGTTCGTCGACGACCTGGGTGCCGATTCGCTGGACACCGTGGAGCTCGTCATGGCCTTCGAGGAAGCCTTCAACATCGAGATCCCGGACGAAGCCGCGGAGAAGATCCAGAAGGTCAAGGACGCCGTCGAGTACATTCAGAAGAACTCCTCGCAAGCCTGACGAGAGATGCCCCGTTTCGCCTCTCCCCGCCGCGTGGCCGTGACGGGGGTGGGCCTGGTTTCTCCGCTCGCTGTCGGCAACTCGGAGAACTGGGACGCCCTCCTCGCCGGCAAGAGCGGTATCGGCCCGATCACGCGTTTTGACGCCTCGCGGCTGACCTGCCAGATCGCGGGAGAGGTGAAGAATTTCGAGCCTTCTCTCTACATCGCGAAAAAAGAGATCAAGAAGATGGACACCTTCATCCACTACGCGATGGGGGCGGCCCACTTCGCCATGGAGGATTCAGGTTTTTCGGTGACCGACGAGAACCGCGAGCGCGTCGCGGTCGTGATCGGGTCGGGAATCGGCGGCCTGCCGTTGATCGAGGAGACATCGCGCCGGTACATCGAGAGCGGCGACAACCCCAAGGTCATCTCTCCGTTCTTCATCACCGGACTCATCGTCAATGAGGCGGCCGGCAACATCTCGATCAAGTACGGGATGAAGGGGCCGAACCTCTCGACGGTGACCGCCTGCACGACCGGCGCCCACGCCGTCGGCGAGGCCTACCGGATGATCCAGTACGGCGACGCCGACGCGGCGATCGCCGGCGGGACCGAGGCCGTGATCACCCCGCTCGCGGTCGGCGGATTCGCGGTGATGCGCGCGCTCTCCACCCGCAATTCCGAGCCGGTGCGCGCGTCCCGCCCCTGGGACAGAGACCGCGACGGGTTCGTGATCGGCGAGGGCGCGGGGCTCGTCATCCTCGAGGAGATGGATGCGGCCCAGCGCCGCGGCGCCCGGATCTACGCGGAGCTGGTCGGATACGGCCTCTCAGGCGACGCGTTTCACATCGCCGCCCCCTCCGAGGACGGCGACGGTCCGGCGCGGGTCATGAAAAACGCGCTCGCCGACGCCGGCATCACGTCGGACGCCATCGACTACATCAACGCCCACGGGACCTCGACGCCGGCGGGCGACAAGGCGGAGACGCTGGCCATCAAGACGGTGTTCGGAGCCCATGCCTACGAGCTGGCCGTCTCGTCGACGAAGTCCATGACCGGGCACCTGCTGGGTGCCGCAGGCGGCCTGGAGAGCGGCATCTGCGCCCTTTCGGTGTATCACCAGGTCTTGCCGCCGACGATCAACTACGAGACGCCGGACCCCGATTGCGACCTCGACTATGTCCCCAACGAGGCACGCCAGGCGCCGGTCCGGTACGCGCTCTCGAACTCCTTCGGATTCGGCGGAACGAACGGAAGCCTGATCTTCAAGAAACCCGATTGACGCCGCGCCGAAGGAACCAGGAGTCTTCGCATCCATGAACTCGCTCGTCGCCATCGCCTATGTTCCCGACACCGAATCGAAGATCAAGATCGGCCCGGACGGAAGCTCGATCGACGAATCCGACGTGAAATGGATCGTCTCGCCGTACGACGAATACGGTCTCGAGGAGGCTCTGAAGATCCGGGAGTCGAAGGGCGCCGGGACGGTCACGGTCGTGTCGGTCGGGCCGGAGCGGGTGAAGACGGGCCTGCGGGAGTGTCTCGCGCGCGGAGCGGACGACGCCGTCTGGGTCGACACCGGCGCGACGAAGAATCTGGACGCGCTCGGCGTGGCGAAGGCTCTGGCAGCGGTCGCGAAAGCGGCGACGTTCGATTTCTTCTGGTTCGGGCAGAAGGGCGTCGGTCCCGATGAGTCCCTCGTCGGGCCGATGACCGCCGAGCTCCTGGGCCTGCCACACGTGGCAAACGTGGTGCACCTCGATGTCGCCGACGGCAAGGTGACCGCAAGCCGCGAGATCGAGGGCGCGCACGAGATCGTCGAGTGCGCTCTCCCCGCGATCCTGACGGCCCAGAAGGGTCTGAACGAGCCGCGCTACGCCTCGCTCAAGGGGATCATGGGAGCGAAGAAGAAGCCGATCGCCGAAAAGAAGCTCGCCGACATGGGCGTCCCGGAGGCCGACCCCGCAGCCGCGAAGGCCCGCTGGCGCAAGCTGACTCTTCCCGCGCCCCGTCAGGCGGTGAAGCTGATTCCTGCCGATGACCCCGCCGCCGCGGCGAAAGAGCTGGTGCGACTCTTGCGGGAAGAGTCGAAGGTTCTTTGAGTTGTCAGTTTTCAGTATTCAGTCGTCCGTTCGGAAACCGAAAGTCTGAGAACTGAGAACCGAGCACTGAGAACTGAATTCTGATAACTGATAACTGTTCAGCTATGAAATTCCTCGTCTTCATCGAACAGCGGGACGGCAAGGTACGGAAGGCTTCGCTCGAGGCGCTCTCCCTCGCGCGGCGGCTGGCCGGAGCGCCTGTCGCCGCCGTGCTGGCCGGCAACGGCGTCGGGGCCCTCGCGAAGGACCTCGGCCGCTACGGGGCCGGCGTCGTCTACGTCGCGGACCGCGACGAGCTCGCCCTCTACAGCAGCCAGGGGTACGTCGGCGCTCTCGACGCCGCCGCCCGGAAGGAGTCCCCCGGCGCCGTTCTCGTCGCCGCCACCGCCATGGGCAAGGACGTGGCTCCGCGATTCGCCGCGCGACACGATTCCGGCGTGCTCGCCGATGTGATGGACCTCCGTCTCGAAGAGGATCGCCTCGTCGGCTCGAGGCCGGTGTATTCGGGCAAGGCGCGCGCCGAGGTCGACTGCGGCGTCTCGCCGATCCAGATCGCGACGACCCGCCCAAACGTGTTCCCCGCGGAGGCGCAGGAGGCGGCCGAGCCTCGCGTCGAGACGCTGGAGGCCTTCGAAGTCGCTCCCCGGGCCCGCGTCGTCCGCATCGAGGCCTCGGAGACCAAGGAAATCGACGTGGCGGAGGCCGACGTGATCGTGTCCGGCGGCCGCGGGATCAAGGGCCCGGAGAACTGGCCGATGGTGCGCGATCTCCAGGAGGCGCTGGGCGCCGCGCTCGGCGCGTCCCGCGCGGTCGTCGACGCCGGCTGGATCGACCACCAGCACCAGGTCGGACAGACGGGGAAGGTGGTGTCGCCGACGCTGTACGTGGCCGCCGGCATCTCGGGAGCCATCCAGCACCTCGCGGGGATGGGAACGTCGAAAGTGATCGTCGCCCTGAACAAGGATCCCGAGGCGCCGATCTTCCAGGTCGCCACCTACGGAATCGTGGGCGACATCTTTCAGACCGTTCCGGAGCTCGCGAAAGCGGTGCGCGCGGCGAAGGCCGAATAGCGGGCGCAGGCGGGCCGGGAATCGGGAATCTAGGGCGCGGGTCGCGTTCGGTCGCCGGACGCTCGACGCTGAACCCTCTCGCGCCGACACCCGACAGCCGGCAGCTTCAACCGGTAATTCGCTAGAGTACGGCCCGTGTTATCCATTCCCACCGCCCGAACGATCGCCGGACTCCCGGGGCGCGTGATCTTCGGCGCGCTCGTCGCGATTGCCATCCTCGCGTTCGTGTACTCGGTGGCTCGGCGGATCCGCGTCCTTCTCGCCGGCGCACCGGAGAACCGCTTCGACCGCATTCCGCTCCGGATCCGCAGGACGCTCGAGTACGCCTTCGCCCAGAAGAGGATGTTTCGAGACCTCTACGCCGGGATCTTTCACATCCTGATCTTCGGCGGATTCGTCCTGCTGGTGGTCCGGTCGGTCTCTCTCGTCGTCGAAGGGCTCATTCCCGGGTTCGTGCTTCTCCCTGGCGCCGCGGGCAACGCCTACACCCTGGTGAAGGACGTCTTCGAGGTCCTCGTGCTGGTCGGGGTCGCGATGGCCGTGTTCCGCCGCGCCTTCGCCCGCCCGCCACGGCTCGATCTGACGCTCGACGCCTGGTTCATCCTGTTTCTGATCGCGCTCCTGATGGCTACGGACCTCGTCGCCGACGGGGCCCGGTCGGTCCTGAATCCCGCCGCCTTCGACCTCGCGTGGTCTCCCGCCGTCGCGGCGGTGTCCCGCGCTTTTCGAGGGGCCACGCCGGCCGTGCTCCGGGCGATCTACGAGTCCTGCTGGTGGATCCATCTGGCCGACCTGCTGTTCTTCGCGAACTACCTTCCATATTCGAAGCACTTCCACATCCTGGCTTCGGTGCCGAACATCTTTCTGATGAAGCTCGAGCCGATGGGCCGCCTCGGCACCCCCGACCTCGAGAACTCGGAGCGGTTCGGGGTGTCGACAGTCGAGGATCTTTCGTGGAAGTCGATGCTCGACGGCTACACGTGCACGGAGTGCGGCCGGTGCCGGGTCGTCTGCCCGACGGCGCTGACCGGAAAGCCCCTCGACCCTCGCGTCTTCATCGCGACGCTTCGCGACGCCGTCTACGACGCGACTCCGTCGATCCTCGCCGCGCAGTCCGGGCGCGGCGGCGACGGCCCGGCGGCGCCCCGCAAAGACCTGATCGGGGGATGGGTGACAGAAGACACGATCTGGGCGTGCACCACCTGCGGATACTGCACGTCCGCGTGTCCGGTCTTCATCATTCCGGCGGTCGACAAGATCATCGAGATGCGCCGGCACCTCGTGCTCGAGAAGGCCGAGTTCCCGAAGGAGATGCAGACCGCCTTCCGCGGCATGGAGACCAACGGGAATCCCTGGGGAATGGCGGCCTCGTCCCGCGCGGACTGGGCGAAAGACCTCCCCGTGATGACGATGGCGGAGGCGGAGGGAAGCCCCGTCGACGTCCTCTTCTGGGTCGGCTGCGCCGGCTCGTACGAGGACCGCGCGAAGAAGGTCTCGCGCGCCCTCGTCGACCTTTTGACCTCCGCGGGCGTCCGGTTCGCGATCCTCGGGACGGAGGAGACGTGCAACGGCGACTCTGCCCGCCGCATGGGCAACGAGTACCTCTTCCAGATCCTGGCGCAGCAAAACGTCGAGACGATGAACGGATACGGGATCAAGAAGATCGTGACGAATTGCCCGCACTGCTTCAACGTGATCAAGAACGAGTACCCGCCCTTCGGAGGGCGGTACGAGGTGTTTCACGGGACCGAGCTCGTGTCCTCCCTGATCGCGGAGGGCCGGATCCGGCTCGAGAACCGCATCGACGAGTCGATCACGTTCCACGATCCCTGTTACCTCGGCCGCTACAACGACGTGTACGACGCGCCCCGCCAGATCCTCGAGGCGATCCCCGGACTGCGGCTCCAGGAGCTCGCGCGCTCGAAGGAGAAGGGCCTGTGCTGCGGCGCCGGAGGCGGGCGCATGTGGATGGAAGAGAAGATCGGCACCCGCATCAACCAGACGCGCATGCAGGAGATTGCCGAAGCGAAGACCGACTCGGTCGGCGTCTCCTGCCCGTTCTGCATGGTGATGATCGGAAACGCCCGGGAGGAGCTCGGGGTCGAGACGAAGCCGTTCGACGTCCTCGAGCTGGCACGGCGGTCGTTAAGGGCGAGGGTTGAGGGTTGAGAGTTGAGCGTTCAGCGTTGAGCGTCCATGCAATCCCGGGAGGGAAGGGGTTGCGCCTTCGATTCCCGATTCCCGATTCCCGATTCCGGATTCCCGATTCCCGGCTCCCGTGCTCCATCCCCGGCACCGCCCTTGCAGAGACTGACATTACAGAGGAGTTTGCCCCATGAAATTGCTAACCGGAACCCTGATTCTCGGAGTCACGGTCGCTCTCGCCGGCTGCGCGCGCAGCGTGCCGCCGCCGCCTTCCTCTGCGGAGGGCGGGGACGTGAGCAAGTCCCGCCAGCACGCCTTCAACGAAGCCGTCGACGCGCTTCACGGCCAGATCCATTCCCCCAAGGCCGACATCGCGGGAGTCACCCAGGACGACGTGACGTGGAACGACTCGTGTCTGGGCTGCGGGCGGACGGGTGAAAAGTGCACGAACGTCCTGACGCCCGGCTACCGCATCGTCCTGCGGGTGCGCGACGCGACGTACGAGTACCACAGCGACCGGGGCGGAAAGGTGCGGCTGTGCAGCCAGGCCCCCGTGCCGGGCTCGATCACCGCTCCTGTCGTGGTGCCGACGCCGGGGTATTAGCTCTCGGCCGTCAGCTCTCAGCAGTCAGCGCGGAGTCGACGCAGGTTCTGGGCGAAGGCGAAGGGCGAAGGAACAGGCTCTCGCGACAATTGAGAAGCGATGAGTCTGGATGCCGTTCTGAGCGCCTTCGTCGCGAAGGTTGCCCATCTCCTGCGCGGGCCCCGGACGATGCGGGGCTCGCGAGGGGCAGGCCAGCGGTGGGAGGACCTCGCGGCCCGGCACCTGAGGCGCCAGGGCTACCGGATCCTGGCTCGTAATTACCGCGCGGGGCCCGGGGAGATCGATTTCATCGCGATGGAGGGCCGCGTTCTCTGCTTCATCGAAGTGAAGGGACGCGGAGGCGCAGGGTTCGGTCTTCCCGAGGAGTCGGTGAACGAGGAGAAGCAGCGCCGGATCCACCGTGCCGCCGAGGCGTGGCTACAGAGCGCCCGGCCCGCGGCCGGGCTTCGGCGCTTCGACGTCGTCGCGATACTCGACCTAAACGGCGCCGTCTCGATCCGACTTTTCCGTGGCGCGTTCGAGGCGCCCTCTCGCCCTCACGCGCTGCCTCGCCGACGCTGAAAGCGCTGCCGTTCCGCCGTTCCCACGCGCGGACGTCCGCGTTAAACAGTCCTGCCATGCTAAGATTTTCTCTCGTTCGGAGAATTCATTGGCAGATTCCGATCTCAGTTACACGTTCACCTGCCCCAGTTGCGCCGGAAGCTTTTCCATCCTGCTCGAGCGGATCCCGCCCGTTCAGGCCCGGTTTCGATGCCCCCACTGCAAGCAGCCGATGGACTTTCCGTCGCGTGACGAGGCGAGGGTTTACGCGCGCCTCCAGGAGAAGCCCGCGCCCGCTGCCGCCGCGGCTACCGCTCCGGCGGCCATGCCGCGCGCGGCGGCCGTTGCCGCCTCGGCGCCGCTTCCGGCGGCCGCTCCGCTCCCCGCCGCCGCGCCCGCCCGCGAATCGCCGTCGATGTCTCCGATGACTCTCGAGGAGGGCTCGGGGGCTGGCTCCGAGAACGTGCGCTTTCGGGTGGACAAGCCTGGCTTCGAGGCGGACGTGTTCGACAGGCGCGCCATGCGAAACCTGATCCGCAGCGGGGAAGTGGACGAGAAGGACAGAGTCCGCATGGACGAGGCGCAGGCTGTTTCCGCCGTGGATCTTCCCTTCTTGAAGTCCCTCTTCGCCCTGCGAAAGACGTCCCGCGTCATGCCCCCGACATGCTGCCGGACCCACACGGAGAGGGTCGCGCACTTCCGCTGCCGCGACAGCTCCCGTCCCCTCTGCGAGGAGTGTTCTCCCGAAAAGAAGTTCGGGGCGACCGTCATCCGGGTGTGCAGCCACTGCGGCGGCACGGCGAGCGAGCTGGTCGCGCCGACGGCTTGACCGTCGCTCGCCCTCCCGGTATTCTTCGCGTCCCCGAGCGGGAATAGCTCAGTGGTAGAGCGCCACCTTGCCAAGGTGGATGTCGCCGGTTCGACCCCGGTTTCCCGCTCCAAAGATTTAAAGACTTAGCTCCTTCGGGAGCTTTTTTGTTGTCCGACGAGTTCGTTTGCGAGTTCGTTCGGTTTTGAAACCGGGTGGACCATGAACTTGCGTGGAAAGCCTCCTTGATCTATCCTCCGCTCCCCGGTTTTGCGACTCCGGGAAAAACGGACCTCTCAGGCACGTCCGAACGAGTTCGCTGAGCATCCTGCTCCGGCGATCCGCCAACTTTGTCGCAGCACGCGACTCGGGCGACGCGCCCCCGCTCCCGTCCCTCGTCGCGCCTTGGGCCACGTGTGTC
>JBDUBP010000144.1:0-36542 GCA_040004075.1 Acidobacteriota bacterium
CGGTCATCCGCCTCGAAGGCGTCACGAAGGTCTTCTTCACCGACGAAGTCGAGACTCACGCTCTGGCCGGCGTACACCTCGACATCCGCAACGGGGAGTTCGTTTCGATCGCCGGGCCGTCGGGCTGCGGGAAATCGACCCTTCTCTCGATCCTGGGGCTGCTCGACTCTCCCTCCGGTGGAAGCTACATTTTGAATGGCAAGCCCGCCCAGAACCTGAACCTCGCCGAGCGGGCCCGCATCCGCAACCGCGAGATCGGTTTCATCTTCCAGAGCTTCAACCTGATCGGCGACCTCTCGGTGTTCGAGAACGTCGAGCTTCCGCTGACGTATCGGGGAATGGGAGCGGCGGAGCGCAAGAAGCGGGTCCAGGAGGCGCTGGAGCGCGTCGGCATGGCGCACCGCATGCGGCATTTTCCCTCGCAGCTTTCGGGAGGCCAGCAGCAGCGCGTCGCCGTGGCGCGGGCCATCGTCGGGCAGCCGCTGATCCTCCTCGCCGACGAGCCGACCGGCAACCTCGACTCCGTCAACGGCGAAGCCGTCATGTCGCTGCTCCAGGAGCTGCACAGGAACGGGGCGACGATCTGCATGGTCACGCACGATCCTCGCTTCGCCCGGCACGCGGACCGCACCATCCGTCTCTTCGACGGCCACGTCGTCGAGGAAGAGGAAGCCGGCCGCGCGGAGCGGGACTTGGTCGAGAGCGGGTTCGTCGCGGAACACGGGGATCGGCAGCGCGGCACCGTCTAGAAATCCGATGTTCCAGGACCTCCGCCACGCGTTCCGCGGTCTCGTGCGGAGCCCGGGATTCGCCGCGGCGGCGGTCGGCACCCTGGCGCTCGGGATCGGGGCGAATACCGCGATCTTCTCGATCGTCCGGAGCGTCCTGCTCCGGCCGCTTCCCTTCTCGAATCCGGCCTCGCTGGTCATGCTCCGCGAGACCCATCCGCGGACGGGTCCCGTCGGCATCAATCTGACGCCGGCGAACTTCGAGTCGGTTCGAGGCGCCGCCCGGAGCCTCGCGGGTCTCGAGTGCTGGGACCTGGCCTCGTTGAATCTGACGGGCCGGGGAGAGCCGCTGCGTCTGAGAGCGGCGCGCGTCAGCGGCGGGCTGTTCGGCCTCCTCGGCGTTCCCCCCGCCCGAGGCCGCTTCTTCCGCGAGGGCGACGCGAACGTCGCGGTGATTAGCCACGGGCTGTGGTCCCGCGTCTTCGACTCCGACCCCGGCATCGTCGGGCGCAGCATCACCCTCGACGCGAAGCCGTACACCGTCGCCGCCGTCATGCCTCCCGGCTTTCGCTTCCCTATCCAGCCGGACTCTCCGGAGGTCTGGGTCCCTCTGAGCGTGACAGCGCTTTCCTCGGGAGAGGTGCGGGACGCTCGTGTGCTGAAGGTGATCGGGCGGCTCGGCGCTTCCTCGACGCCGGCCCAGGCCGGCGCGGAGATGGCCGGCCTCGCCGGACGGCTCCGGCAGGCCCGGCCGGACGACAACGCCGGCATGGGCCTCCTGCTGATCCCGCTGCGCGAGCGCGTCGTCGGCGACGCGCGTCCGGCTCTCCTGCTGCTGCTCGGGGGCGTGGGGGCGGTGCTCCTGATCGCCTGCGCGAATGTCGCCAGCCTCCTGCTCGCGCGCGGAGTCGGGCGCCGCCGCGAGATCGCCACGCGCACCGCGCTCGGGGCGACGCGCCTGCGGCTCATCCGACAGCTCGTCACCGAGAGTCTGGCCCTGTGGGTGCTCGGCGGCGTGTTCGCTTCCGTCATCGCGGTGTGGGGCGTGCGAGTCTTCGTCTCGATCGCGCCGCCCGACATTCCCCGGCTCGAAGAGATCCGGCTCGACGCCGGCGTCCTCGGAATCTCCCTGCTCTCGTCCCTCGCAACCGGCCTGCTCTTCGGGGTCATCCCGGCGATTCCCATGTCCCGCTGGAGACTCCAGGGGCCTCTCCAGGACGCCGCGCGGGGCGCGACGTCCGACCGCACGGGCGGCCGGCTGCGCTCATGGCTCGTCGTGTCCGAGATGGCCCTCGCCTGCGTGCTCGTGGTCGGCACGGGGCTTCTGACGAGGAGCTTCCTGCGGGTCCGCGCGGCGGACCCCGGCTTCGACGCGGCGGGCGTGCTCACTCTCGAAGTGGCGCTCCCCGACTCGCGATACGCCACCGGAGAGTCGATCCAGGCGTTCTTCGCGGAGGCGCACGAGAGGGTCGCCGCGATTCCGGGCGTACGCGCCGTCGGGGGCTCGACGCACTTTCCCTACCGCAACCGGTGGCGCAACCCCGTGACGGCAGAGGGGCGCGAGCCGGCCAGCGCGGACCAGGCGCCGCTCGCCACCATCTCTCCCGTGACGCCGGGCTACTTCGAAGCCATGGGCATCCCGCTCCGCGCGGGCCGCCTCTTCACGTCCCGCGACGAAGCCGGCTCTCTGCCCGCCGCTCTGCTCGACGAGAGCGCCGCCCGCCAGTTCTTCCCGGGCCAGAACGCGGTCGGGAAGCGCGTCCGGCTGGGGTCCGGAGGAAGCGACCCCGCGTGGATGACGGTCGTCGGCGTCGTCGGGACCATCCGGGAAAATCCGGAGGCGCGTTCCTTCCCCGAGATCTACCTGCCGTTTCGCCAGCTCGCGCCGCGTCTGGTGCCCCTCCTCGGCCGGACGATGTTCTTCGCCGCGCGCTCTCACGGAGATCCGCTGGCACTGACGGGGACCATCCGCGGAAGCATTCGATCGATCGACCCCCAGCAGCCGATCGCGGCCGTCGCGCTTCTCGAGGACCTCCGGGCGGACTCCCGCGCGGAGCGTCGGTTCAGCATCTCCCTGATCTCCGTGTTCGGGTTGAGCGCGATCCTGCTCGCGGCGATCGGTCTCTACGGGCTCGTCTCTTATTCGGTGGCGCAGCGGACGCGCGAGATCGGAATCCGGTCGGCGCTCGGGGCCCTGCGCGCCGACATCATCCGCCTGGTTCTGCGGCAGGGCCTCGTCCTGGGCCTCGCGGGGGCCGGCGCCGGGATCCTGGCGTCGTTTCTGGTGACGCGGTTTCTTTCGCGGCTGCTTTTCGAGATCTCCCCGACCGACCCGATCACGTTCGCCGCCGGATCCCTGATCGTGCTTTCGATCGCCCTTCTCGCTACGTATCTCCCCGCGCGGCGCGCCGCGCGGCTCGACCCGATGAGCGCGCTCCGCCATGAGTGAGTGCTTCCGTCGCGGACGGGCTCCCGCGCGGGAAAGGGGGAGGCCGTGATCCAGGATCTGCGCCACGCTCTTCGCGCGCTTCTCCGGAGCCCGGGGTTCGCCGCCGCGGCGATCGCGACCCTCGCGCTCGGCATAGGCGCGAACGCGGCGATCTTCTCGATCGTCCGATCGGTGCTCTGGCGGCCGCTCCCCTTCGCCGACAGCGAGAGTCTCGTCCGCGTCGGGCACGTCCGCCCGTCCTCCGCGCGGCCGGACGACACGTTCTCGCCGCAGGATTTCGACGATCTCGCGCGCACGCCGGCGGGACTCTCGAGCGTCGCCGCGTTCAACTTCGTTCCCGGCCTGACGGGGGTGAACCTGACGGGATCGGGTGAGCCCGCGCGAATCGAGACCGCCTTCGTCTCGGGCAGCTTCTTTCCGACTCTGGGTGCCCGGGCGTCCCTCGGCCGGACGCTCGCGCCGGAGGAAGACGTGCCGGGCCGCGACCGCGTGGTCGTTCTCTCCCGCGGGCTCTGGGCTTCCCGCTTCGGAGCCGATCGGGGAATCGTGGGGCGGACCATCCGGCTCGACGGCAAGCCGTTCACCGTGGCCGGCGTGATGCCCGACGAGTTCGGGTTCCCGTCCCGCACCGTGGACGCCTGGGTCCCGCTCTCGCTCGTCGGGGAGGACGACGTGCCCCACAAGCGCTACGTGCGGTGGCTCGCCGTCGTGGCGCGCCTCTCTCCGGGCGTCTCTCTGGCCTCGGCGCGGGCCGGTACCGACGCGCTCGTCCAGCGCCTCGCGGCCCTGTACCCCGACAGCAACGCCGGCTTCGAGCACGCCAGTCTCGAGCCGCTCTCCGACTCGATCTTCGGGGACCTGCGCCGGCCGCTCACCATTCTCCTGGCGGCCGTCGGAATGGTGCTGCTGATCCTGTGCGCGAACCTCGGCGGCCTGTTGCTCGCGCGGGGAAGCGCCCGCCGGCGCGAGATCGCCATTCGCGTCGCGCTCGGCGCGTCTTCCGGGCGGGTGATCCGGCACCTGTTGATGGAAACCGCGGTGCTCTGCGCGGTCGGCGGGGCGCTCGGGCTGGGGATCGCGTTCTGGGCTGTCACCCTTCTCCCGGCCACGGCGGGCGGACTCCCCCGCGCGGTCGAGATCCGCCTCGATCCCGCGCTCGTCGGATTCACGCTCGCTCTTTCGACCCTGACGGGGCTGCTGTTCGGCCTCGCTCCCGCCGTCCAGGCCGCGCGCGCGAGTCTGGCGAGCGCGCTTCAGTCCGGAGGCCGCGGCGGCGGTCCCGATCGGAGCCGCCGCACGCTGCTCCGGGCGCTGGTGGTCTGCGAGTGCCTCCTCGCCGGCGTGCTCTTGACCGGCGCCGGACTCCTGGGAAAGAGCTTCCTGAGGCTGGCGCAGTCGGACCCCGGCATCCGCCCCGCGCAGGTCCTGGCGGTCTCCCTCTCGATTCCCATGGAACGGTACCCGAACCCGCCGGAGCAGGACGCGTATCGCGAGCGGATCCTCGACCGGCTCCGGGCGCTCCCCGGAGTGAAGGCGGTCGGCGCGAGCAAGACGATGCCGCTCGCAGGCGGAGGCGAGCCCTACGGATTCTTCGTCGAAGGGCGGCCCGAAAGCGAAGGCCGGATCCGCCCGGAAGCCGGAGCGATCATCGTGACGACGGGCTATTTCGCCGCCCTCGGCGTCCCCATCCTCGCCGGCCGTTCCTTTTCGCTCGAAGACATGGAGCAGAAGCGGCACGTCATCGTCGTGAACGAGGCGTGGGCGAAGCAGCTCTGGCCGGGCCGGAGTGCGGTCGGAAGAGTTCTGAGCCTCGGCAAGACCGCGCGCATGGAAGTGATCGGCGTCGTCGGAAACATCCGCCACGCGGGGCTCGCGCGCCCGGCCGGCGGAGCGGCCTACGTTCCGGAGTCTCTCTTTCCGCGTTCGAGCCTGAAGATCTTCCTTCGATTCTCCGGCGACCCGGTCTCCATGGCCGCGGCGGCGCGCAAAGCGGTCTGGAGCGTGGACCGGGACCAGCCGATCGCGGAGATCGCCTCCCTGCCTGAGGTCGTCTCCCGCTCGGTCGCACGACCGAGGTTCTTCATGCTGCTCTTGGTCTCGTTCGGAGCGGCGGCGCTCGCCCTCGCCGCGATCGGCTTGTACGGCACCTTGAGCTACGGTACGCGCCAGCGCCGCCGTGAAATGGGAATCCGCCTGGCGCTCGGAGCTCAGCGCCGGGACGTCGTGCGGCTCGTGCTCGAAGAGGGAACGGCGCTTGCGCTGCTCGGGGTCGCGCTCGCGATCCCTGCGTCGCTCGCGGCGTCGCGCCTGCTCGGCAGCCTGCTGTTCGACGTCGCGCCTCAGGATCCGTTCGTGCTGATCTCCGTCGCGGTCTTTCTGCTGGCGGTCGGCGCGGGAGCGAGCTTCCTTCCGGCGCGGTCCGCATCCCGAGTCGATCCCGCGATCGCGCTGCGGCAGGAATGAAGGTGAAAAAGGACCTTCGATACGCGCTCCGAAGCCTTGCCCGCAGTCCGGGCTTTGCCATCGCCGCGATCGCGACGCTCGCTCTCGGGATCGGCGCGAACACGGCCGTGTTCAGCATCGTGCGCGCCGTGCTCCTGCGGGCGCCGGGCTTCCCGGAGCCGGACCGCGTGGTTCTCCTCTGGGAAAAGAACGCGAAGCAGGGATACGAGGAGAACCCTCCCTCGGCCGCGAATTTCGAGGAATGGCGTCGCGGCGCGCGCTCGTTCGAAAGCCTCGCCCTCGTCGACGGCCAGCGCCAGTTCAATCTCGCCGAAAACGGCCGCCCGGAGCGCGTCGCCGGGGCCGCCGCAGGCGCGGAACTCTTCCGCGTTCTGCGCGTCGCGCCCGTTCTCGGCCGCGCCTTCGACGCTTCGGAAGAGACGCCCGGAAAAGACGGCGTCGTGATCCTCGGCGACGCCCTCTGGCGAAGCCGCTTCCACGCGGATCCGGCGATCGTCGGACGGGATCTTTCCATCGACGGCCGGCCGCGCACCGTCGTCGGCGTCATGCCGGCCGGTTTCGTCTTCCCGGGCGAGAGCGGCGCCGTCGGCGGCGGAGCGCCTCCCCCGGACGCGAGGCTCTGGGTCCCCCTGGCCCTGTCGCCGTCCGAATGGAGCCAGCGCTCGAGCCATTTTCTGCGCGCGGTGGGACGCCTCCGCTCGGGCGTCGCCGTTCCGGCGGCGGCCCGCGAGGCGTCTTCTCTTCAGGCGCGAATCGAGCGCGATCACCCGGACGACTACGTCGGGTCCGAGGTCCGCGCCGTTCCCGTGCACGCCCAGGCGGTCGGCGCCGTGCGCCCCGTTCTCTGGATGCTGCTCGCGGCAGTCGGCTTCGTCCTGCTGATCGCGTGCGCGAACATCGCGCATCTGCTGCTCGCCCGCGCGGCCTCCCGCCAGAAGGAGATGGCGATCCGCACGGCGCTCGGAGCGGCGCGCGGCCGCATCTTCCGGCAGCTCGCGATCGAGAGCGGCTCTCTCGCCGTGGCCGGAGGGATCGCCGGGGTTCTGCTGGCCGTGTGGGCGCTCGCGGCGCTCCGTCCGATGATGCCGCCCGAGCTGCCGGGCGTGGAGTCGATCCGCGTCGACGCCGCCGTCCTCGCCTTCACCCTTCTCGTCTCCCTCGCGACCGGCCTCCTGTTCGGCCTGGCGCCGGCGCTCGAGCTCTCGCGCCCCAACCTGAGGGACGCGCTCGCGGAGGGAGGCCGGGGCGCCGCAGATGGGCGGCGCGGTCGGCGGCTGCGGGACGCGCTGGTGGTCGGACAGATGGCCCTCGCGCTTCTCCTTTCGGTGGGCGCGGCGCTGATGACGCGAAGCCTTCTCCGGCTCCAGGGCGTCGCTTCGGGATTCGATGCCCGAGGCGTCCTGACGGCCGAGCTGACGCTTCCGAAGTCCCCTTACGCCACTCGGGTCGATCGCGCGCGCTTCTTCACGTCTCTCGTCGAGCGCGTGCGCGCCGTTCCGGGCGTGCTCTCCGCGGGGATGACGACGGCGCTGCCTCTGTCCGGCGAAAACATGAACTTCGCGCTCGACGTCGCGGGCCGGCCGAAGCGGCCGGCGGAATTTCCCTCCGCGGACCTGCGCGCCGTCGACTCCGGATACTTCGCCGCGCTGCGTATTCCGCTGCGGCGCGGCCGTCTCTTTTCCGCCGCGGACGGTCCCGAGTCCCCGCGCGTGATGGTGATCAACGAGGCTCTCGCCGCGAGATACTTTCCCGGCCAGGATCCGATCGGGCGGCGTCTGACCGTCGGGATCAACGCCTTCGAGGGCGCCGTCGTGGGCGTCGTCGGCGACGTGAAACAGGTCAGCCTCGAGAAGCCCGCCAGCGAAGAGGTCTACGTCCTCTTCTCCCAGGCTCCGTTCTGGCCGACGGCGCGGCTGGTCGTCCGCACGGCCGGAGACCCGGCCGCGATGGGCCCGCGCGTGCGCGCAGAGGTCTCCGCGCTCGACCCCGCGCAGGCCGTCGCCGCGGTCCGCACGCTCGAGGACGTTACGGGGCGCTCCGTGGCGCAGCCGCGGTTCCGCGCAGCGCTGGTCGGGTTCTTCGGCATACTCGCCCTGTCCCTGGCCGCGATCGGCCTCTACGGGGTGCTCTCCTACGGCGTGTCCCGGCGCCGGCGCGAGATCGGGATCCGCATGGCTCTCGGAGCGGGATCGGGTCGCGTCGTCCGGATGGTGCTCTCGCAGGGTCTTCTCCTCGCGGGCATCGGTCTGTCGGCAGGCGCGCTGGCCGCGTTCGCGACGACCCGGCTGCTCTCGTCGCTTCTCTTCGGCGTTTCTCCCACCGATCCCGCCACGTTTGCCGGGGTCGCAGGCGTGCTTCTCGCGGTCGCGGCGCTCGCGTGTTATCTGCCCGCCCGCAAGGCGGCGCGGATCGATCCCGGGATCGCGCTGAGACAGGAGTGACCATGAGAATCCTTCTGCAGGACGTCCGCTACGCCTTCCGCGCCTTCCGCCGGAGCCCCGGGTTCGCCGCGATCGCGATCCTGACGCTCGCGCTCGGCATTGGCGCGAACACCGCCATCTTTTCGGTCGTGGACGCCGTCCTCCTTCGCGACCTGCCGTTTCGCCAGGCATCGCGGCTGGTGTTCCTGTTCGCGACGAGCCCGGCGCGCGGGGTCGTGGGCGTCGTGGGAGACGTCCGGCTCGGCGGTACTTTCTCGCGCCGTTTTCCGCCACGGCTCTCCTGCTCGCCGGCGTCGGAGTGCACGGGGTGATCTCTCTGGCCGTGCGCCAGCGCCGCCGTGAGATCAGCGTGCGGATCGCTCTCGGCGCCGCGCCCCGGGACGTCCTGGGTCTCGTCCTGTCGCGCGCGCTCCGGCTCGCTGCCGCCGGCGCGCTGGCGGGCCCCTGCGCCGCGTTCTTCGGGACCCGCGCGATGAGGACCCTCCTCTTTCAGGTCGCTCCGGGCGATCCCGTTTCCGTGGGGGCCGGCGCCGCCGTCGTGGTCGCGATCGCCCTTCTGGCCGCGTGGCTTCCCGCCCGCCGCGCGACGAAGATCGACCCCATCACCGCCCTGAGGCAGGAATGACGCCGCAAGCCTGGACGAGAGCCCGCGCGGCGGCCGGAGAACCACGCCCCGGACGTCCGTCGGAACGAAGCGCTACGAACCGGAGGAAGTGAGTCAAACGATGCCGACCATCCAGAGCCGCGGCGCCGCGGGCGCCACCGCAGAATTCAGAGAAGGACACACCGTGATCAAGACGCGCAATCTCGAGAAGAGCTTTTCGACGCGAGCCGGGCAGACGTGGGTGCTGCGCCGGATCGACATGGAGATCCAGGCGGGTGAGTTCGTCTCGATCATGGGTCCCTCGGGGGCGGGGAAGAGCACGCTGCTCTCCATCCTGGGTCTTCTCGACCAGAGCTGGGCCGGGGAGTACGAGCTCTTCGGAACGCCCGTGCACTCGTTGAAACCCAAGGACCGCATCGAGCTCAACAAAAAGCTCATCGGCTTCGTCTTTCAGCAGTACCACCTCCTCGACAACCTCACGGTCCAGGAGAATCTGGACATTCCGCTCTCCTACCGCAACATGAAGGGCAGCGAGCGGGCCGCCGCGGTCGCCGACACGCTCGACCGCTTTCAGATCGTGGGAAAGAAGGACCTCTTTCCCAACCAGCTCTCAGGCGGACAGCAGCAGCTCGTCGGCGTCGCCCGCGCGCTGATCGCCAAACCGAAGCTCCTCTTAGCCGACGAGCCCACCGGCAACCTCCACTCCGATCAGGGACGCGAAATCATGAGGCTCTTCAAGCAGTTGAACGACGCCGGCACGACGATCATCCAGGTCACGCACTCCGAGGAGAACGCGAAGCACGGCAACCGCATCGTCCGGCTGCGCGACGGCTGGATCGTGGAGGCCTAGGAGTTGGACTCCGTCTGGAACGACCTGCGCTACGCCGTCCGCACGCTGGCGAAGAGCCGCGGGTTCTCAGCGGCGGCGATCCTGACGCTCGCGCTCGCGATCGGCGGCAACTTCGCCATCTTCCGCGTCGTCCACGCCGTGTTCCTCCGCCCTCTCCCCTTTCCGGAGGAGCACCGGCTCGTGCGCCTCTACGACGCCACCCTGGCGCCCGGCGGCCAGGTGTACCGCGGCAACCTCCTGCCTCCGCGCTGGGACGCGATCGCCAGGCGCTCGCGCTCGTTCGACCGGTTCACGGCGCAGCGGCCCGAGAGCCTGACCCTGCTCGAATCGGGGCCGCCGGCGACGCTCGACGGAGCCAGCGTCTCGCCCGGGACGTTCGAGGTCTTCGGGATCGCCCCGGCGATCGGCCGGGCCTTTACCCGAGAAGAGGAGCGCCTCGGTTCCGCCGGCGGCGTCGCCCTGATCTCCGACCGAATGTGGAAGACGCGCTTTTCCGCGGACGCCGGCATCGTCGGGCGTTCGCTCCGGCTTTCGGACCGGACGCTCACGGTCGTCGGCGTTCTCCCCCCGGGCTTCCGCTTCCCCTATCGCGCCGACGTCTGGCTGCCGCTCGCGTTCGACACCGCCGACCGGCACGACGTCCTCACGATCGCGCGCCTCGCTCCGGGCACCGGGATCGGGCGCGCGCGCTCCGAGCTCGCGGACATCGCGAAAACCCTGGAGGCCGAGGACCCGGCGTCCTCCCGCGGACGGGCGATCGACGTCGCTCCCCTTCGGCAGGACCTGATCCGGGGTGAGCAGCGCGTTCCCCTCGCGCTCATGACCGCCGTCGGCTTTCTGCTCCTGCTCGGCTGCGCCAATCTCGCGAATCTTCTTCTCGCCCGCTCCGTCGGCCGTCAGAAGGAAATGGCGATTCGCGGCGCGCTCGGGGCGACCCGGTGGCGGCAGGCCCGGCAGTTGCTCGCCGAGAGCCTGACCCTTTCGGCCGCGGGAGGCGCTCTCGGCGTCCTCGGAGCGCACGCGCTCGGAACCTCGCTCTCCTCTCTCGTGCCTCGCGTGCTCGACGAGGAGCTCGCCTTCTCCCGCCCGGGCTGGGATCCGGGCCTTCTGATCTTCGCCTTCGGCCTTTCCGCGGCGACGGGGATTCTCTTCGGACTCGCGCCGGCGTGGAGCGCAGCGCGCCGCGACGTCGCCTCGACTCTGAAGTGGGGCGGGCGATCCGCCGGGACCTTCGGGCCGCGGCGGCTCCTTTCGGGATTCGTCGTCGGCGAGGTCGCGCTCGCGACCGTTCTGCTCGGAGCGGCCGCCTGGATGCTCGCGGACCTGCGCCGCCTGCAGAACGCGGACGTCGGCCTTCGGCCCGAGGGCCTCATCGCGGTCCAGGTCCCGCTTCCCGAGTCGCGCTACCCCGACGCCGCCGCCCGGACGCGGGCGCTCCAGTCCCTCCTGAGAGAGGTACGCGCGGTCCCGGGGATCGAATCGGCAGGCGCGACGACGATCAACCCGTTCTGGGGTGGGACGTGGGGGATCGGGATTTCCCCGGAGGGCGCCGATATGAGCGCGCCGTTTGCGAGCGTCAACTTCCGGCTGGCGTCGCCCGGCCTCTTCCGCGCCTTCGGCACGAGCCTCCTCACCGGGCGGGACTTCTCGGACGCGGACCGTCCGGGAACGCCGGACGTGGCGATCGTCAGCCGCCGGCTCGCCCGGAGGTTCTGGGGCTCGCGCGACGCGGTCGGCCGAACGATTCTCCGCCGATCGGCGGACGCGCGGCTGATTCGGATGACGGTCGTGGGCGTCGCCACTGACGTCCGCGACGCGGGAGACCTCTCGGATGCCGTGTACATGCCGTACGCGCAGCTCGCCGGCCACCCCGCGGGGGAGTCCTTCTGGCTCATGGCCCGGGCGGGCGGACCCGGCGCGGTGGAGAGAGCGCGTGGCGAGGCATCGGGCCGCGATCTGCGCCGCGCGATCGCCCGCGTGGACGCCGCGCTCGCCCCGGCGGAGCTCTCCGGAATGGACCGCCTCTACTCCCGGTCGCTCGCTCAAAACCGGCTCGGCGCCTCGGTGCTGTCGCTCTTCGCCGCGTTCGGGCTTCTGCTGGCGACGGTCGGCATCTTCGGCGTCGTGTCCTTCACGGCCGGACAGCGCCGCCCGGAGATCGGGATTCGCATCGCGCTCGGCGCCACGCCGTCGCAGATCCGGACGCTCGTGCTCCGGCAGGGCGTTTTGCTCTCGGGCGCCGGCGTCGCCATCGGTCTCGCCGCCTCCGCGGGCGCGCACGTCCTGCTCTCGAAAGCCCTCCCCGATCTCCCGTCGAGCCCGTGGATGACGGTCTCGATCGGTCTCGCTCTCTTCTTCGTCGCGACCTTCGCCTCGTTTCTCCCGGCGCGCCGCGCGTCGCGGCTGGAGCCCGGCGCCGCTCTTTACGAATCGTGACAGGGACCGAAAGCATCTCCTGATGTCGATCCTGATCCAGGACGTCGCCTGCGCGCTCCGGTTCTTCCGCCGCGGTGTCGTCGATCCTCGCCGGCGTGGCGTTCTTCGCCTGCTGGATCCCTGCGAGAAGAGCCGCCCCGATCGAGCCGATGGCCGCGCTCCGGAACGAATGAACGGGATTGACAGGAGGGGAACATGTCCAACGTGATCCAGGATCTCCGCTACGCGCTCCGGTTCTTCCGGAAGAGCCCCGGCTTCTTTCTGCTCGCGGTAGGGACCCTCGCCTTCGGGATCGGCGCCAACGCGGCGATCTTCACGATCGTCAACGGCGTGCTCCTGCATCCGCTTCCGCTTCCCTCGGGGGAAAGAATCGCTTTTCTGACGCGCTCCGGCGACGTTTCGATCCCCGACGGGGTCGACTGGCGCGCGCGAAGCCGCAGCTTCGAGTCGATCTCGCTCTTCCTCCGCACCTGGGCTTTCGACTGGAGCGGAAGCGGGGAGCCGGAACGCCTGATGGGCACGGTCGCCGACTCGCAGTTCTTCCGGGTCCTCGGCGTCCGGCCGGTGATCGGCCGGCTGCTCGAGCCGCGCGACGACCAGCCCGGCGCCGACCGCGTGATCGTGATCGCGAACGGCTTCTGGAAGCGGGCGTTCGGCGCGGACCGCGGGGTCATCGGAAAGAGGATCCGGCTTTCCGATCACGAGGCGACGATCGTCGGCGTCGCTCCGCCCGAAGCGGACTTCCTGCACGACGGCGTCGAGCTCTACGTCCCCGCCGCGGTCGAAGTCCCGTGGGCGCTGCAGGAACGGGGGACCAACAACTTCGACGCGATCGGGCGTTTGAAGCCCGGCGTGTCCATCGCCGCCGCGCGGCAGGAGATGGTCGCGATCACGACGGATCTCTCGCGGCAATACCCGAGGACCAACGCCCGCAAGATTGTCATGCCGATCCTGCTGCTCGACTTCCTCGTCCGGTCCATCCGCCCGGCCCTTCTCGTCCTCCTCGCGGCCGTCGGTCTCGTTCTTCTGCTCGCCTGCCTGAATCTCGCGAGCCTCCTCCTCGCGCGCGCGTCGGTCCGGCAGCCGGAGATCGCCCTGAGGGTGGCGCTCGGCGCCAGCCGCGCGCGGATCCTCCGCCAGCTCGTGACGGAGGGGCTGCTGCTCTCCTCGATCGGCGGAGCCCTCGGCGTCGCGCTGGCGTCTCTCGCCAAAGACGCTCTTCTCTCGGTGGCCCCGGGCGCGCTCCCGCGCGCCTCGGAGATCGGGCTCGATCTTCCCGTCGTCGGGTTCGCCGTTCTGCTGGCGCTCGTCACGGGAGTCGCCTTCGGGCTCGCGCCGGCGCTCTCGATCGGCCGGACGGATCCGGCTCTTGCCCTGGCCGGCGCCGGACGCGGCGGCGAGGGAGGGCCCGGGCGCCACCGGACTCTCGGCTTCGTCGCGTCGGCGGAAGTCGCCCTGGCGTGCCTGCTCTTAGTCGGCGCGGGCCTTCTTCTCGGAAGCTTCCGCCGTCTCGCGGGCGCTCCCCTGGGCTTTGCCCCGAGCCAGATGCTGACTGCCCGGATCGTGCTCCCGGAATCCCGATACTCGGAGAAGGGCCCCCAAACGCGCGCCTTCGAAGGCATCGTGGATCAGATGCGCCGGATCCCGGGGGTCGTCTCCGCCGCCTACGTCATCGGTGCGCCGCTCGAGAGCGGAGGGATCGGCGGGAGCCTGAAGATCGACAAAAGGCTCGAGCCGCTTCCCAAGGACCGGCCGTCCGCGCGGTCGCGGCCCGTGGCCGGCGATTACTTCGCGACGCTGCGCCTCGGGGTCGTCAAGGGCCGCCCGCTGACGGCCGCGGACCGCGAGGGAACGCTCCCGGTGGCGGTCGTGAACCGACAGTTCGTCCGGGAGAACTTTCCCTCCGAAGATCCCATCGGGCGGCGGATCCTGTGGAACGGATGGGGAGCCGACATCTGGATGACGATAGTCGGCGTCGCCGAGGACGTGAAAACGGCGGACATCGCCTCCCCCGACGAGGCCGCCGTGTACACCCCGTACTCCCAGAGGCCTGCGAGCTGGCAGCGGTTCGGAACGCTCGTCCTCCGGACGTCCGGGAATCCCGCGGCGTACGGGAGGAGCCTGCGGAAGGCCGTCTGGGCCGTGGATCCGACGCTGACCCTCTCCGGCGTCCACACGATGGAAGAGAGCAAGGCCGCGGCTCTGGCCTCCCGCCGCTTCAGCTCCCACCTCCTCACGGCGTTCGGGGTCGCGGCCCTCCTGCTCGCGCTCCAGGGCATCGCGGGAGTGCTGTCCTACTCGGTCGCCCAACGGCGGAGGGAGTTTGGAATCCGGATCGCCCTGGGCGCCTCGGCACGCGACGTTTTCGGCTCCGTCCTGCGGCGCGCGCTGCGGCTCACCGTGGCGGGGCTCGCGGTGGGTCTCCTCGGGGCGCTCGCGCTCACGCGCCTGCTCTCCGGCCTCCTCTACGGGATCACGGCGTCCGACCCCGGAACGTACGCGATCGCCGCGCTCGTCGTCGTGGTCACCGCACTCCTCGCGTGCGCGGTGCCGGCGCGCCGGGCCACCCGCGTCGATCCCATGATCGCGATTCGCGCCGAATGACAACGATCCAACCAAAGCGCCCGGCGCTTCCAAAGGATCCCGAATGAACATGAGCGAATGGAAGATGGCGCTTCGAAACGTCCGGCGGGCGCCCGGGGCGGCGGTTGCCGTCATCCTGACGGTCGCGATCGGCGTCGCGGCGACCGCGACGATCTTCGCGGTCATCGACGCGCTGTACCTCCGCCCGCTGCCCGGAGTCGATCGCCCCGCCGAGCTCGTCAACGTGCACGCGACGAGTCCCGACGGGTCGACGTTTCACTCGGTGTCCTATCCCACGTGGCGAGAGCTCGCCGCGGACGGGGGACCTTTCTCCGGATTGACCGCGTTCTCCTCGAGGCTCGTGAGCGTCGGCGCCGGAGGCGAGCCGCGTCTGGCGATCGCTCAGGTCGTCACAGGAAATTATTTCCAGGTGCTGGGCGCGAGGGCCTCGCTGGGCCGGCTCCTGACCCCGGCGGACGATGCCGCGGGAGCCCCGCCGGTCGCCGTCGTGAGCGAGGCGACATGGAGAGACCGCTTCGGCGCAGATCCGGCCGCCGTCGGGAGGACGGTTCTCGTCAACGGCCTTCCATTCTCGATCGTCGGGGTGTCGGCCCCGGGATTCACGGGGACATTCCTCGGCCAGCCGTTCGACGTCTGGTTGACCCTTCGGGGCGCGGGGCCGATCGCGGGTGCCAACGCCGAGTCGCCCGATCGCCACTGGCTGGAGCTCGTCGGCCGGCGCCGCGCGGGAGTCTCGCTCCCGATGGCGTCCCGCGCCCTCGCCGTGATGGTCCCTCGCCTCGCGCGCGAATGGCCGGTCGCCAACCGCGGAATCGGATTCGACGTGCGGAAGACGACGGGCTTCGAAGACTCCCTGAAGGGACCCGCGATCGCGTTCTTCGGCGTGCTCGGGGCGCTCGCGCTTCTCGTCCTCGCCATCGCGTGCGCGAACGTGACCGGAATTCTCCTCGCGCGCGCGCTCGGACGCGAGCGGGAGATCGGCATCCGCGCGGCCCTCGGCGCAGGCCGGGCGCGCCTCGTGCGGCTTCTCTTAGTCGAGAATATCTTTCAGTTCTTAGCGGGCGGGGTCGTCGGCGTCGCGCTCTCCTTCTGGACCGCGCCGCTGCTCGAGCGGTTCGATCTTCCGACTCCCGTTCCGTTCGTCTTCCATTTCGCTCCCGGCGGACGCGTGAT
Source organism: Acidobacteriota bacterium (assembly GCA_040004075.1). GTDB lineage: Bacteria > Acidobacteriota > Thermoanaerobaculia > UBA5066 > Gp7-AA6 > JALYUA01. Next base: position 15,749 of record JBDUBP010000144.1, read on the forward strand.
CCTGTTCGGGATGGCGGCGTCCGCCCTGGCGGGACTTCTCTTCGGGCTCCTTCCCGCGTTTCTCGCCACGCGCACGGACCGGACGACCTTCCTCCGGGAAGGGATGCCGACGGAGAGACGCCGCACGTCGCGGATCCGATCCGTGTTCGTCGCGGGCCAGGTCGCGATCTCCGTCCTGCTGCTGGTGGCGGCGGGTCTCTTCGCCCGGACGGTCCGCAACGCGGCCGCCGCCAACCCGGGCTTCTCTCCGGACGGGCTTTCGATCACCTCGGTCGACCTGTCTCTTCTCGGATACGACGCGGCGCGCGCCCGCGACGCCTTCGACCGCCTGACGGAGCGCGTTCGGGGATTTCCCGGCGTCACGTCGGCCGCCACCGCGACCGCCCTGCCGCTGGGCCTCGCGCACCGGACGGCGCGCGCCGGTCTTCCCGGGACTCTGGCGGAGAACCGCCCGTCCGTCGAAGTCGCCGACGTGGGAGACGAATTCTTCGAGACGCTCCGGGTTCCCGTGCTGCGAGGCCGCCCCTTCCGGCCCGGCGACCGGCCGGACACCGCCCCGGTCGCGGTCGTGAACGAGACGTTCGCTCGAACCCTGTGGCCCGGCGCGGACCCGATCGGAAGGACTCTTTCCACGGGCGATGGCGCGGCGACCGTCGTCGGGCTCGTCCGCGACGGAAAGTACCGCCAGCTGTGGGAAGCGCCCCGCGGCTTTCTGTTCCTGTCGGCCCGCCAGAGCACGCGCACGAAGCGCGAGCTCATCATCCGCGGAGGCGGCTCGCCGTCGGCTCTCGCGGCGGCGCTGCGAACGGAGTTGAAGGCCCTCGATCCGGCGCTGCCTTCCGCGGCGCTCATTCCCATGCGGAAATACATCGGGTTTTCGACTCTCCCCCAGAGGGTGGCGGGCGCCGTCTCCGGGGCCCTCGGCGCCGTGGGCCTTCTCCTGACCGCGATCGGGCTCGGCGGCCTCGTCGCGTACTCGGTCAGCCGGCGCACCCGCGAGATCGGGCTTCGCATGGCGATCGGCGCGGCCCCGCGGGACATCCTGATGATGGAAGTCCGGCGGATCGGGGCCGTCGCGGCCGCCGGCTTCGCAGCCGGAGGCGTTCTGGCCATCCTTTCGACGCGCGCCCTGGGAGGCCTTCTGTTCGGTGTCGGCCCGACCGATCCCCTGACCTTCGCCGCGGTGGCCCTGCTGATGGGGGCGACTACTCTCGGCGCGTCCTACCTCCCCGCCCGGCGGGCCGCCAGGCTCGATCCGTTGAACGCCCTGAGATCGGAATGAGACAGGAGGAGGATCGCCGATGCGCGCATTCGTAAACGACCTGCGATACGCGGCGCGGACTCTCCGGAGAAGCCCGGGGTTCACGTCCGTGGCGATCGTGACTCTGGCCCTGGGGATCGGCGCGAACACCGCCATCTTCTCCGCCGCCGCCCTCCCCGCTCACCGCGCCACCCGATCGGACCCGCTCGAGGCGCTGCGTCGCGACTGATCACGCAACAGATGGAGATAAGAATATGCGCTTCGCCGCCGACATCCGCTACGCCCTCCGAACCCTCGCGAAAAGCCCCGGTTTCGCGGCCGTCGCGATCGCGACGCTGGCGCTCGCGATCGGGGCCAACACGGCCATCTTTTCGCTGGTGCACTCCGTTCTCTTGAGCCCTCTGCCCTATCCCGCCTCCGACCGGCTCGTCTCGGTGCACGAAGCGGATTTCGAGCGCGGCATCGCCGAGTTCACCGCTTCCCCGCCCGACTACTTCGACTGGCGGGATCGAAACCGCTCCTTCACGGCGCTCGCGGCGTACCAGACCGAGCAGGCGGCGTTGACCGGGCTCCCGGGGCGCGCGGCGGAGCGGATTTCCATCACCACCTGCTCGAAAGAGCTTCTCCCCGCGCTTGGCGTCGAACCGATGCTCGGTCGGGTGTTCACGTCGGAGGAGACCACTCGCGGCGGTCCGGCGGCGGTGGTCATCAGCCACGCCCTCTGGAGAAAGGCCTTCGGCGGCGACGCGCGCGCGATCGGGAAGATCCTCCGCCTCAACGGGGTGAGCTCTCCCGTCATCGGCGTCATGCCGGCCGGATTCGAATATCCCGCGGGCGAGTCCTCGGCGTGGCTTCCGCTGACCTTCGGCCCGAAAGTGATGACCCAGCGCGGGGCTCATTACTTAGACGTCATCGGCCGCATGAAGCCGGGTGTCTCGGTCGAGGAGGCGACTCTCGACGTCGCCGCGATCCAGAGGCAGATCCACGCGGAGAATCCCGACATGAATCCGGGGTGGACGACCAGCGTCAAGCCCCTTCACGAGCAGATCTCCGGAAAGGCGCGGCCCGCGCTCTGGACCCTCCTCGCGGCCTGCGCGTTCGTCCTCCTGATCGCCTGCGCGAACGTAGCGAATCTGCTTCTTTCGCGCGCGTCGGCGCGCGAGTCGGAGCTCGCGATCCGGGCGGCGCTCGGCGCGGGCCGGGGCCGGATCGTGCGCCAGCTCCTGACGGAGAGTCTCGTTCTCGCCGCGGCGGGCTGCGGGCTGGGCGTGCTCCTCGCCGGCTGGGCGGTCTCGTGGATCGTGCGCGTCGGGCCACGGGACCTTCCGCGGCTCGCCGAGACGAGGCTCGATCTCCCGGTGCTCCTGTTCGGCGTGGCGCTCGCCGCGGTGACCGCGGTTCTGTTCGGCCTGGCGCCCGCGCTTCGCACCGCGACCCGAGGCGTCGGTTCCGGACTCAAAACGGCCGGAAGGAGCGGCGGGACGGAACGCGGGACGGCGACGCTCCGCAACGGCCTCGTGCTGGCCGAAATCGCCCTCTCGCTCGTGCTGCTCGCGGGAGCGGGACTTCTGCTGCGCAGCTTCGTGCGGCTCGAGAGCACGGATCCCGGGTTTCACGCGAAAAACGTCCTCACCTACCGGCTGTCGCTGCCCGCCGCCCGGTACCCGGACGAGGAGAGCCAGGGCCGCTTCTACGAGTCCCTCCTCGCGCGGACGCGGGCGCTCCCGGGCGTGCGGGCCTCCGCGGCGATCTTCGGGCTCCCTCTGACCGGAATGCGATTCTCGAGCACGTTCACGATCCACGGAGCGCCGGCGCCCTCCCCCGACAAGGAGCCGAGCGGGCAGCTGCGGGTCGTGAGCCGCGATTACCTTCGGACCATCGGCCTTCCCGTACTGGCGGGGCGGCCGTTTCGTCCGGAAGACCGGCGTCAGTCTCCGATCGTCCTTCTGGCGAGCGCGGCGGGCGCGCGAAAGTTCTGGCCGGCCGGCAACGCGATCGGGCAGCGAATCCGCTTCGGGGCCCGGCCCGGGACGACCCGCATCGAGGGCGAGATCGTGGGCATCGTGGGCGACGTCCGGGACGCGGGTCTCGATCGGATACCGACCCCGTTCTTCTATGCCTCTCTCGAACAGTGCCCCGTCGACGAGGTCGCGGTGGTCCTTGCGACGTCCATCCCCCCGAACCGGCTCACGAGCGCCGCCACGTCCGCCGTGAGCGCGATCGACCGCGACATCCCGGTCTCGGACATCCGAACCATGGAGGACGTCGTGACGCGCTCGATTGCGCGACAGAAATTCGCGACCCTGCTGCTGACGTTCTTCGCGGGGACCGCCCTGCTGCTGGCCTCCCTCGGAACCTACGGTGTGCTGTCGTACAGCGTCGGGTTGCGGCGACGGGAGTTCGGCGTGCGGGCGGCCCTCGGGGCCGCGCCGCGGTCCGTGCTCCTCCTCGTCGTCCGTCAGGGGGCGGTCCTGGCAGCCGTGGGCACGGCGATCGGAATCGCCGGCGCCCTGGCCGGAACGCGGCTCCTCTCGAGCCTGCTCTTCGGCGTCGGCCCGCGCGACGCGCTCGTTCTCGGATCCGCAGCGTGCCTCCTGATCGTCGTGTCCCTGGCGGCGAGCGCGCTGCCCGCCTGGAAAGCGGCGCGGCTTTCTCCTTCCGACGCCCTGCGCGCGGACTGACGGAGGATCGGAGGATCGGAGGATCGAATGAACGGACTCCTGCGCGACGTGCGGCGTGCGCTCCGGACTCTAAAGAGAAGCTCCGGCTTCGCCGCGGTCGCGATCGGCTGTGCGGCCGCCCTGATCGCGACCCGGGTGATGCGCGCGCCGCTCTTCGACGTCAGCGCGCGCGATCCCCTCGTCTTCGTCTCGATCGCGGCTCTGCTCGTTGCCGTCGCCCTCCTTGCATGCGTCGTCCCCGCCCTGCGCGCGGCGCGCCTGCGCCGGATCGACCCGCTTCGCTCCGAATGAGAAGAGGCCAGGAGGAACCATGACCGGACTGCTTCAGGATCTCCGCCACGCCCTCCGGACGCTCGCCAAGGCGCCGGCGTTCACGGCGATCGCCATCGCGACCCTCGCGATCGGCATCGGGGCCAACACCGCCATCTTCTCCCTCGTGGACGGCGTGCTTCTCCGCCCCCTGCCCTACCCGTCGGAGCACCGGCTCGTCTGGGTACGCGAGACCCAGCCCGACATCGAGGATGCGCCGGCGAGCCCCGCGGACTTTCTGGACTGGCGTGCCGGGACGAAGAGCTTCGAGGCGCTCGCGGCGAGCGAATTCCGCGTCGTGACCATGACCGGCCGGGGGGCGCCCGAACGCGTCGTCGCCGCGGGCGTCACCGAAAATCTGTTCGCCGTTCTGCGCATCTCGCCGCGTCTCGGCCCGGGACTCGCCGGCTCCGAGTCCTCGGCGGGCGGGGACCGTCGCGCCGTCCTGAGCGACTCGTTCTGGAGACGTCTCGGCAGCCCGAAGACGGGCTCGACGGTGCGGCTGGATGGCGAGCTGTACGCGATCGCCGGGGTGATGCCGGCGAACTTCGACTATCCGCAGGGCGTTCAGGCGTGGATGCCGCTCGCGCTGACGCCGGACGCCCGCGCCAATCGCGAGTCCCACTACCTCCAGATCATCGGCCGGCTCGCGCCCGCCGCCTCGATCGAGACGGCACAGGCGGAGATGACCTCCCTCGAAACGCGTCTGGCCGCCGCTTACCCCCACACCAACGCGGGCCATGGCGCCCGCGTCGTGTCGCTGCGGGAAGAGCTCGTCGGCCCGCTCCGGCGCACGCTCGTCGTGCTCCTGGGCGCCGTCGCACTCGTGCTGCTCCTCGCGTGCGTCAACCTCGGCAACCTGCTGCTCGCCAAAAACGCCGCGCGCGGCCGCGAGCTGGCGATCCGATCCGCGATCGGCGCCGGACGCCTGAGGCTGGTCCGCCAGCTTCTGACGGAAAGCGTCCTGCTCGGCCTGACGGGGGGACTCGCCGGTGTCGCCCTGGCCGCGTGGGGCATCGAGCTCCTGTCGAAGGCGGCGCCGTGGAATCTGGGGCCCACGAGCGCGGCCCGGATGGACGGCCGGGTCCTGCTCTTCACCCTCGCCGCTTCGATCCTGACCTCCATGATCTTCGGGCTCGTTCCCGCCCTGACCCTCTCGAGCAAGAGCCTGACCGCCGCCCTGCAGACGAGCAGCCGCACGACGTCCGGAGTCGGACGGGGCCCGGCGCGCGCAGTGCTGGCGGTCGCGCAGATCGCGATCGCCCTCGCGCTTTTAATCGGGGCCGGCCTGATGGTTCGCAGCGCCGCGCGCCTGTCCGGAGTGGATCCCGGGTTCGCCGCGCGGAACGTACTCGCGCTTCGGCTCGCCCTTCCGGGATCGCGATACGCGAGCGACGACGCGGCGCGTCGGTTCGTCCGGGAGGCGGCCGACCGCGTCGCCTCGGTCCCGGGAGTCTCCGCCGTCGCCGCCGTCAATGCCCCGCCCCTCGACAACAACAGCACGAATGGCAATTTCGACATCGAGGGACGGCCCGACTGGGCCCCGGGCCAGGACCCGATCGCCGACTACCGGGTCGTGTCCCCGGGGTACTGGAAGACGCTAGAAATCCCGATCCGTTCGGGACGCGCGCTCTCCGACGCCGATCGCGAGGGCGCGACTCCCGTCGCCCTGATCAACGAAACCATGGCCCGGCGTTTCTGGCCCGGGGAGAGCCCGCTCGGCCGCCGCATCCGCGTCGAGTGGGGCTCCGACCGGGAATGGCGCGCCGTCGTCGGCGTCGTCGCGGACGTGCGGGCGAACCGGCTCGACAGGGTCCCGATCCCGGAGATCTATTTCCCCTTCGCGCAGCACCCGCGGCCGACGCTGTCCCTGGTGATCCGCACGACGCTGCCGCCGGAGACCGCCCTCCGGCCCGTCCAGAAGGCGATCTGGTCGATCGACGCGGATCTTCCCGTGCCGTCCCTGACACGGATGGCAGACATCGTTTCGCGCACTTTCGTCCGGCGCCGCTTCTCGACGCTGCTGCTCACGGTCTTCGGCGCGACCGCCCTGCTGCTCGCCTCGCTCGGCGTCTACGGCGTCCTCTCGCAGCTCGTCTCGGAACGGCGCCGCGAATTCGGGATCCGCATGACGCTCGGCGCCCAGCGCTCGGACGTGTTCGCCCTGGTGGCCCGGCGGGGATTCGCCCTGACGTCCACCGGAATCGTCCTCGGCGTCGTCGGAGCCTTCCTCGTCACGCGCAGCCTGGGCGCCCTCCTCTTCGACATCAGCCCGACGGATCCTGCGACGTTCGCCGCGCTCGTGGCCCTGATGGCGGCGGTCTCGTTTCTCGCCACCGCGATTCCCGCCCGGCGTGCGACACGGGTCGATCCCGTGATCGCGATGCGCGCGGACTGACGACTCGTCACCAAAGGGAGGGAGCACGGGATCTCTGCTGCAGGACCTCCGTTGCGCGCAGCGGGCCCTCGCGAAGAATAAGGGTTCACCTCGACCGTGATCGCCACGCTCGACGGAGCGCTGCTCCGGCCCCTACTCCTAGACGCCGCCGGAGCCGGCGCGCCTCGATCGACGGCCGGAGTCTGGATCACGGCGCTCCCTCATCTCGCTTTCGCCGTGCTCGCGGCGTGCGTGCTGGCCGCGCGCCGGGCCATCCGGGTCGATCCGTCGAGGCGCTCCGCTCGGAGTAGGACCGAGACCGGCGCTCGCTCAAGTTAAGCTCCCGCCATGCGCCCCTCGACCTCCCGCGTGCTGATCGCGGACGACCAGCCTGACGTGCTGGAAGCCCTGCGATTGCTCCTGAAAGGCGAGGGCCTGGACAGCGAAACGGTCTCGTCGCCGTCGGCCCTCCTCGCCGCGCTCGACGCCGGGGAGTTCGACGCCGTGCTGATGGATCTGAACTATGCCCGGGACACCACCTCCGGCCAGGAGGGTCTGGATCTCCTGGCCCGCATTCAGGAGATCGACGCCACTCTGCCGATCGTCGTCATGACGGCGTGGGGGACCGTCGACATCGCGGTGCAGGCGATGCGGCGCGGGGCGCGCGATTTCGTCCAGAAGCCGTGGGAGAACACGCGCCTGCTCGCGACGCTGAGGACTCAGATCGCTCTCGGGCGAGCGCTCCGGAAGGGGCAGAGGCTCGAGGCGGAGAACCGGATCCTGCGCCACGAGTCGGCGGATCCGTCCGTGATCGCGGAGTCCGCGGCCATGCGCCCCGTGCTGGAGCTCGTCGCGCGCGTCGGTCCTTCGGACGCCAACGTCCTGATCACCGGAGAAAACGGGACGGGCAAGGGCGTCATCGCGCGCGCCCTTCACGCCGCCTCGCGCCGCTCGTCGCGTCCGCTCGTGTCCTTGAATGCCGGGGGCATCTCGGAGGGAGTCTTCGAGAGCGAGCTCTTCGGGCACGTCAAAGGCGCCTTCACGGACGCGCGGGCGGACCGCGTGGGCCGCTTTGAGCTCGCCGACGGCGGCACGCTGTTCTTGGACGAGATCGCGAACGTGCCCGCGAGCCAGCAGGCGAAGCTCCTTCGCGTGCTCGAAACGGGAGAGTTCGAGCGGCTCGGATCCTCGCGCACGCGCAAGGTGGACGTGAGGATCCTCACGGCGACCAACGCGAACCTGCACGCGGAGGTGGCCTCGGGGAGGTTTCGGCAGGACCTGCTCTTTCGGCTGAACACCATCGAGATCCGCGTCCCCTCTCTCCGGGAGCGGCGCGAGGACATCCCGGCGCTGGCTCAGTACTTTCTGCAGTCCCACGCGCAGCGATACCGGAAGGGATCTCTGGCTTTCGACGCCCCGGCGCTCCGGGCGCTTCTCGAGCACCCGTGGCCGGGAAATGTCCGAGAGCTCGACCACGCGATCGAGCGCGCGGCCCTGCTCGCGCGGAGCGAGACTGTGCAGGCCTCGGACCTCGGGCTGCGCCGGGAAGAGAGCGGCGCGCTTCCGCTCGACCAGTTGAGCCTCGAGGACGTCGAGGGCGTGTTGATTCAGAAGGCCATGTCGCGTTACGCGGGCAACGTCAGCCACGCCGCGCGCGCACTCGGCCTTTCCCGCAGCGCGCTGTACCGGCGGCTCGAGAAGCACGGCCATTAACGGGCCCGTGGGACCTCATCGGCTCTCCCACGAGCGGCGCGTCCTGCTCCTGACCCTTCTGGCGGCCCTGCCGGGCTCCGTCACGGGTCTGATTCTGCTGTGGACCGGGAGCTTTCCGCCCCGGGTCCAATGGACGCTCACGGTGGTGATCGCGGCAGGCTGGCTCCTCTTCTCGACCGCTCTCCGAGAGCGCGTCATCGTGCCACTTCAAACGGTCTCGAACCTCCTCGCCGCGATGCGGGAGGGAGATTTTTCGATCCGCGCCCGCGGCGCGCGGCCCGACGACGCTCTCGGCGAGGTGCTCATCGAGGTCAACGCGCTGACCGAGACGCTCCAGCAGCAGCGGCTCGGCGCGCTCGAGGCGACGGCCCTCCTCAGAAAGGTCATGGCGGAGATCGACGTGGCGGTCTTCGCCTTCGACGCTTCCGGGCGGCTCAAGCTCACGAACCGCTTCGGAGAGCACTTGCTCGGGCAGCCCGAGCCGCGGCTGCTCGGAGCGCGGGCGGAGGAGCTCGGGCTCGACACGTTCTTGCGGCCGGACGCTCCGCGCGTCGCGGACGCTTCTTTTCCGGGAGGGACGGGACGCTGGGAGATCCGCCAGAGCGCGTTCCGGCAGGGCGGCCTGCCGCACCACCTCCTCGTTCTCGCGGACGTGAGCGAGCCCCTCCGGGAACAGGAGCGCCAGGCCTGGCAGCGACTCATCCGCGTGCTGGGCCACGAGCTCAACAACTCTCTCGCTCCCATCCAGTCGCTGGCCGGAAGTCTCGAAAGCCTGGTCGCGCGGGAGGACCGGCCTTCGGACTGGCGGGACGACATGCGGCGGGGCCTCACGATCATCTCGGCGCGCGCCGAAGCGCTCTCCCGATTCACGGGCGCGTACGCCAAGCTCGCCCGTCTGCCGCAGCCACGGCGGGCGCCCGTCGAGGTCGGCGCTCTCGTGGCCCGCGTCGCCGCTCTCGAGACCCGGCTTCCCGTCCAGGTCGCCTCGGCGCCCCCCATCGTCGTCAAGGCGGACGCCGACCAGCTCGAACAGCTCCTCATCAACCTGCTCCGCAATGCCGTCGACGCGGCTCTGGAGACCGCGGGCGCCGTCCAGGCGGGATGGTCGCGCGGCCCCGGGCGCGCGGAGATCTGGGTGGCGGACGGCGGGCCCGGTCTTCCGAACAGCGCGAATCTCTTCGTCCCGTTCTTCACCACGAAGCCCTCCGGCTCGGGGATCGGCCTGGTGCTCTCCCGACAGATCGCGGAGGCGCACGGCGGCACCCTGACCCTCGAAAACCGGCGGGACGCGACGGGGTGTATCGCGAAGCTGGTCTTGCCGGTGAGGTGAAGGGCAGCGACTTCCTCTGGCTCGCTTCTTGCTGATTCAATTCGTTTTCACTGGGGGTGGAACATGGGGTTTTTCGTCGAAAAGAAATCGGGCGGCAAGACCGTCGCGTTGCTCTCGGGAATCGGTGTCGGGGCCGCGTTGATGTACGTGCTCGATCCGGAGCGGGGACGCCGCCGCCGGGCTCTCGCGCGCGACAAGGCGATCTCGTTCGCCAGCAAGACGGGGGACGTCGTCTCGAAGCGTTCGCGGGATCTCGCCAACCGCGCGAAGGGCCTCGCCGCGGAGGCCCGATCCGCCTTCGATCGCGAAAACGGCGGCGACTCGGATCGGGAAGAGAGCCTCTCCGGCGGCAACAGAAACTTCTCCTCCAGCCCCGAAGCTCGCAGCGCGAGCGGCGAGGGCGAGGGACAGCGCGAATCCCGGCAGATGGCCGGGGATCCCGACAAGCCGCGCGTCGAGGAAGAGGGCGAGCTCTGATCGGCGAGTTCTGATCGGGGGGGGACCCCGGACGACATCCCGCCGTCCGTCGTCTCCCGCACCCTGAAACAGGCGGAGGAAACATCATGGAAGCCATCGTCGGCATCTTCCGGGACTGGCAGAGCGCGCAGAAGGCGGCGGAAACTCTTCGGGCTTCCGGCCTGCCCGCGGACCGGGTCAATCTCTTGACCCCGGGCGACGCCGAAGGATCGGCCCGGACGCGTGTCTCCACGTCGGACACCGAGCAGCCGGGGATGGGAAAGGCCGTGGGAGGGGTCGTCGGCGGCGTCGCCGGCGCCACCGCGGGGATGGGGCTCGGCGCGGCGGCCGCGAGTCTTCTCATTCCGGGTATCGGGCCGGTCGCCGCCGTCGGCCTCGCAGCGGCCGCGCTCTTCGGTGTCGGAGGCGCGATCGGCGGCGTCGCGGCGGGTGGAGCGCTCGAGAACGCGATGTCCCACGGCGTGCCGAAAGACGAGTTCTACGTCTATGAGGACGCGCTTCGAAGAGGCCACTCGGTCGTTTTCGCGTTTGCGGACAATGACGCGCAGGCGAAGAGCGTCCGCGAGCGGCTGGCGGCGGCGGGGGCCGAAACGCTCGACGCGGCGCGAGAGGCCTGGTGGGTCGGGCTGCGGTCCATCGAAGCCGCGGACTACGAGGGTTCCGGCGGCCGCTTCCCGGAAGACGAGCCCGTTTACCGGCAGGGATTCCAGGCGGCGCTGCATCCCGAGTCTCGCGGGATCAGATTCGACGCGGCGCGCGAAAATCTGGCCACACGCCACCCCGACGTCGCCGCGCATCCGGCGTTTCGCCGCGGGTACGAGCGCGGGTCCTCTCACCATCACGCTCTCTCGCAGAGCTTCGAGAACGCCGACACGGGCGAGATGGCGCAGCGCCGGGTGTAACCCTTCTCGAGAGCCCTGACGTATCCTTCTCCTCCGCATTCGTCATCGGAGGGCACGCGTCGCCATCGCGGCGGCGCCGCCGCAGAGGAGAAGGACATGAAGAGACGCCGCCTCGCCGCCTGCGCCATCCTCGCATTCCCCGCCCTTTTCGTCCCGGTCCTGATCCCCCCGCTCGGCGCGGCCGAGCCTGCGGCGGCGCCCCGGCGGGTCGCGATTCGAGCCGGGCGGCTGCTCGACGTGCGCTCGGGCCGCTACGTCGAGCGTCCCGTGGTGCTCGTCTCGGGGGACCGGATCGAGAGCGTCGGCGCGAGCGTCCCGGAGGGCGTCCCCGTCGTCGACCTCGGAGAGCGGACTCTGATGCCGGGCCTGATCGACGCGCACACGCACGTTCTCCTCCAGGGTGACGCCACCTCCGCGGAGTACAACGTTCAGATCCTTCAGGAGTATCCAGCGCATCGGGTCGCCCGTGCGGTGCGGGCGCTGAAGATCGCGCTCGAGCACGGGTTCACGACCATCCGCGACCTCGAGACGGAGGGCGCCGGATACGACGACGTCGCGCTGCGGGACGCGGTGAACGAGGGCGTGGTGCCGGGACCGCGGATGAAGGTGGTCGGACCGGCCCTTTCGACGACGGGCAGCTACCCGATCACGCGGTTCCGCCCGGACTGGAAGTTTCCGGTCGGCGTTCAGGTCTGCGACGGCGCGGACGGATGCCGCCGGGCGGTCCGCGAGCAGCTCTCGTACGGCACCGACTGGGTCAAGATCTATGCGAACACGGGTGGCCTCGCGCTGACGGCGGACGGTTGGGTGGACTCCCCTCCCAACTGGACGAAAGAGGAGATCGACGCGGTCGTCTCCGAGGCCCACGCGCACCATGTGAAGGTCGCCGCCCATGCGCGTTCCGACACGGGAGTGCGTATCGCCGTCGCGGCGGGCGTCGATTCCATCGAGCACGGAGATTCGATCCGGCCGGAGGTCGCCGCCCAGATGGCACGCAAGGGCATCGCGCTCTCGCCGACGCTGACGGTCGCCGAGTACGTGGCCGGTCCGCGCGCCGCCGAGGGATGCGCGGTCTGCGCCGAGCTTCCGAAGATCCACCGGCGGTCCGTCGAAAACTGCCGGCGCGCCGGCGTCAAGATCGTGTTCGGCACCGACGCCGGCGGCTTCCCGTGGACCGAGATTCCGCAGGCGCGCGAGTTCGAGCTCGAGGTGGCGATCGGAATGAGCCCGATCGAGGCGATCCGCAGCGCGACGACGGCCGCCGCGGACCTCCTCGGCATGTCCGGAAAGATCGGCGTCGTCGAGAAGGGGGCCTTCGCCGACCTGATCGCCATATCCGGCGACCCGCTGAAGGACGTCTCTGTCCTCTCGCGCGTCGAGTTCGTCATGAAGGGCGGCGAGATCGCGCGCGCGCTGCCCTCGCGGTAGCCGCCCGGGATGCTCCGCATCGGCCTGACGGGTGGGCTCGCCTCCGGAAAATCCGCGGTGGCCCGCTTTCTGGCGGACCGGGGCGCCGCCGTCTTCGACGCGGATGCGATCGTTCGCGCCCTGTACGCGCCGGAGGCTGACGGGGCCCGGGCCGCGAGAGAGTTGTTCGGCGAGTCGGTCGCGAATGCGGACGGCGTGGTCGACCGGGCGCGGATCGCGGAGCGCGTCTTCTCCGATCCGGCGGCGCGCCACGCGCTCGAGGAGCGAATCCACCCGCTCGTCGGGCGCGAGATCGCCCGAAGGTTCGAAGAAGCCGAGAAGGCGGGAGCGGCGGCCGCGGTGGCGGAGGCGTCGCAGCTGCTGGAAGCGCGGACGGAATCCCGCTACGACCGCGTGCTCCTGGTGATCGCGCCGGAAGCCGAGCGGATTTCCCGTTGGGAGAAAAAGGGAGGCGACGCGGAAGACGCCCGCCGGCGGATCGCCTCCCAGATCGCCCCGCCGCTCGCGGTCGACCGCGCGTCGGACGTGATCGTCAATGACGGAACGCTCGAAGACCTGGAGTCGAAGGTCGACGCGGTGTATCGGGGGTGGATGGGGAGGTAGCTCATTTCCTTCTCAGCACCATCCCCGCCCTCTCGCAGGTTGCCAGTCCCTGCTCCCGGACGATCCGCCCGTTGACGACGACCAGGTCGAAGCCCCGGGACAGGTGGTGCGGCTCTTCGAAGCGGGAAAGGTCCTGGACGGTATCCGGGTCGAACAGGATGAGGTCCGCACGGAAGCCCTCCTTGACGAGCCCGCGGTCCGCGAAGCGGAAACGGGCGGCGGGCAGCGACGTCATCTTGCGGATCGCCTCTTCGAGAGGGACGAGTCCCCGCTCCCGCACGAAGCGAGAGAGGACGCGCGCGCACGTGCCGTAGCTTCGCGGGTGGGGCGCGCCGGCGCCCGTCGCGACACCTCCGTCCCGGGCCACCATCGTCAGCGGATGCGCGAAGATCTTTTCGACGTCCTGCTCCTCCATCGTGTGGTACACCATCTGCGTCCCGCAGACGCTCCCCCGCCCCGAGGCGGCGCCCTCGCGGCAGAGGTCCAGAACGGTCTCGATCTCGCTCTCGAGGGCATCGGGCCGCCCCATCTCCCGGTTGACGGCGCGAAGGTCCTTCCCTTCGAGCGAAGGTCGCCACGGCGCGGAAGCGACGACGCCGTAGTCGAGGTGATCGCGGCCGAGCTCGTCCCCCAGGCGATGGCGCATGTCGCGCGCGATCGCCGCGCGATCGGCCGAGTCCGCCAGCCTCCGAATCAGAGCGTGCCGCACGGAGCCTTCCGCCTGGAGGAGCCGGTCCGGAAGAAGAACGTCGAGGCCGCTCGACGACGCCGTGTAGGGATACTCGTCGACCGTGACGTCCTGCCCCTCCCGGCGCGCCGCTTCGATGAGGGCAAGCATTCGCCCGCTCGATCCCCACAACTTCTTCGCCGTCACCTTGTAATGGGAGATCTGGAGGGGAATCCCCGCCGCGCGGGCCGTCGCGAGCGCCTCCTCGATCGCAGCGAAGAGCCCGTCGTTCTCGGAGCGCATGTGGGTGGCATAGATCCCGCCGTGGCGGGCGGCGACTCTCGCCAGCGCGACGACCTCCTCCATCCGGGCGAACGTCCCCGGGGAATAGATCAGACCGCTCGACAGGCCGGCCGCGCCCGCGGTCATCGCCCTCTCGACGAGCGATTCCATGCGCGCCTGCTCCCCGGCCGTCGGCGCGCGATCCGCGTACCCCATCACCTCGCTGCGCACCGAGTTGTGTCCGATGAGGCTCGCGACGTTGACGGCGATTCCGTCCCGTTCGAGCGCGGCGAACCACGCGTCGAGGTCGAGCTCCGAGGCGCCGCAGTTGCCCGTGACGACCGTCGTGACTCCGTCGGCGACGAGATTTTCCGCGTCGGGACGCGCGGCGAGATTGCCTTCCAGATGCATGTGGACGTCGATGAACCCGGGGGCCAGGACACGATCGCCCGCGTCGATCGTGCGCGCTGCCGGAGCGTCCGTCAACATTCCGACCGCCGCGATCCGGCCGTCCTTCACACCGACGTCGGCCCGGAACCACGCGCCTCCGCTGCCGTCCACCACGCGCGCGCGGCGGATCACGAGGTCGAAGGGCTCCGGCCCCGGCGAGGCGGCCAGGACCGCGATCACGCCGACGGCCCCGAGCGCCACCACCGGCAGACGCCAGGGAACCCCGGCCGGGGGTCGAACGCCCGGAATCTCGGAACGGTCCATGCCGCGCCGAGTCTAAGGGACACGACGAGCTGAACTTCGGTACGGCTCGATTCTTTTCCGCTTCCCCTTCTCCGTCCCCTCGATTTCCGATTTCCGATTCCCGGCTCCCGTTTTCGTTCCCTCCGATTCCCGATTCCCGGCTCTCCGACTCTGCTACCCTGCCCGCCGCATGCGACTCGCCGCGCCCACGTCTCCGCTCTGGCTCGAAGCCGTGCTCGGCGACTTCGACGCCTTCCTGGTGGATCACGCGGCCTGCGAGCGCAAGGCGTCCGGGACCGCGCTGGCGTTCCTCGCCCATTACCCCGATCGTCCCGAGCTCGTGGCCGCATGCGCCGAGCTGGCCGTCGAGGAGCTCGGACACTTTCGCCAGGTCGTCGGCTGGGTCCTCCGCCGCGGTCTGACCCTTCCGGCGGACCGGCGGGACGCCTACGTCCGGCGTCTAACCCGCGAATGCCGCCCCGGGGCCGCCGCCTATTTTCTCGACCGGCTCCTGATCGCTTCGATCGTGGAAGCGCGCGGATGCGAGCGCCTGGCGCTCGTCGCGTCGGCGCATCCGGACGCGGCGCTGCGCGATTTCTACCGGGACCTCGCTCGCTCCGAGGCGCGCCACCAGGATCTCTACGCCGAGCTCGCCGGACGCTATTTTCCGCAAGACGACGTCGCGTCGCGCCTGGCGGAACTCCTGGCCGTCGAGGCGCGCTTGGTCGCCTCGCTTCCCGCGGTTCCCGCTCTCTTTTCCGCGGGGGTGGGCGTCGAAGAGGACGCGGTCCCTTCTTGAAGACCAGAAACCAGAGAGACCGGGCGTCGGCGCAGTACCTCTCGCGGCACGCCGAGCCGGAGGCGGCGCTCGCCGCGCGCCTGCCGGGACGGTTCGGGCACGCGCTGGTCATTCCCGCCTACGGAGAGCGCGAGAGCCTCTTTCCGCTCTTGGGATCCGTGCCCGCGGGGCCGAAGGGCGACGTGCTGATCGTGGTGGTCATCAACGCCCGCGCGGACTCGCCCGCGCGGATCCACGAGGCAAACGCCGCGGTCCGCGAGAGGCTGTCGCGCGAGCTTCCGGACGGAGAAGACCTCTCCGCGGCGCCTCCCATCCGGGCGCACCGCCTTCCGGCCGGGACGCTCCTCCTCATCGACAGGGCGGCGCCGGGCCGTTACCTCCCGGAAGGTCAGGGCGTCGGCCTGGCCCGAAAGATCGGCAGCGACGTCGTCCTCGCGCTCCAGGCGGCGGGAACCGTGACGTCGCCATGGATTCACAACACGGACGCCGACGTTCTGCTCCCACCCGACTACTTCGACCAGACCGACGCCGCCGCCCCCGAGCCGTCGGGCGTGGGCTGCGCGATCTATTTCTACGCCCACCGCTTCGAAGAGGATCCTGCGCTCGCCGAGGCGGCGCGGCTCTACGAGATCTCGCTGCGTTACTACGTCCTCGGTCTCGCCTGGGCCGAGTCTCCCTATGCCTACCAGAGCATGGGAAGCTGCCTCGCCATTCCGGCGGCCGCGTACACCGCGGTGCGGGGCTTCCCCAGAAAGAACGCCGCCGAGGACTTCTACGTCCTCGACAAGCTCGCGAAGGTCGGGTCGATCCTGCGCCTTTCGGGGACGCCGCTCCTCCTCGAGGGCCGGCCTTCGGACCGCGTCCCGTTCGGCACCGGCCGGGCCCTTCGCGACCTCGTCGCGAAGAAGCGGGCTCTCGAGGGATTCAAGCTCTATCACCCCCTGGTCTTCGGCCATCTCGCCGCGTGGCTTCGAGTGCTCGCCGCGGTGGCCGCCTCGCAGGGGGACCTCGCCGCGGGATTCCGGGAGCTTCCGGAATCGAGCCTCTTCTTCCGGGCGGATCTTCTGGAAAAGACCCTCGGAAAAATGGGGGCCTTCGGGGCCGTACGCCAGGCGGCCGCAGAAGTTCGCGAACCCGCGGCGCTCCTGCGTCGCCTCCACACCTGGTTCGACGCCTTCCGCACCTTGAAGCTCGTTCACGCCCTCCGCGACGAGGGCTTTCCGTCCCTCCCCTGGCGCCAGGCTCTCACCGAGGCCCCTTTCACAGACCTCGTGAGCGCGCCGGACGACGAGGAGCCGGAGACGCTGAGAGTGCGCCTCGCCGAGAAGGAGAGGACGTTGCCCGAGAAGTCGGGAGTTGGGAGTTGAGCGTTGAGAGACCAGGAGCTCCCGCGTTTAGCCGGGACTTCCCTCAGTCTTCGACTGCCCGGCTGGGCCCCTGGCCGGATAGAGTCTCCGATGCCGGCGTTCCCTCGTCTCCCAACTCGTAACGATCAACTCTCAACTCCTGACTCTCAATTCTCAACTTCAACTTGCCTTCTGATTGATTTACGCCTAACTTACGCCTTGTGAACACCGAGGCGAAGATTCGGATCCTCATGGCTCAGGCGCTTCCCGACCAGGAGGGCCACGGATCGCTGCGGGAGCTGGCCGGAGGGCAGCGAAAGCGCCAGGCGCTCGATCCCATCAACATCCGGGGACTGGCGGACCGCGGATTCGGAAAATCCTCGCTCTTCCGGATCCTCCTGACGAACGCGTGCGCCTTCGACTGCTCGTACTGCCCCATGCGCGCGAGCCGGGATCTGCCGCGCCACGCTCTCGCGCCGGCGGCGCTCGCCGACATCTTCATGACCGCGTACCGGCGGGGCTGGGTGACCGGGCTCTTCGTGACCAGCGGGATTCCGAAGAGTCCGCGCTGGGCGATGGACCGTCTGCTGGAGCTGGTCGAGATCGTGCGGTTTCGCCACCGCTATGCGGGCTACCTCCACGTCAAAGCCGTGGCCGGCGCGGAACCGGTGCAGGTCGAGCGGCTGGCGCTTCTCTGTGACCGCGTCTCCTACAACCTCGAATCCGCGTGCCAGGCCACCCTCGACCGTGTCGCGCCCGAGAAGCGGCTGGAGGATGGGTTGGGGCTCCTGCGCGCGGTCCGCGAGACCACGCGCGCGGCGGGACGACGCCGGCTCCCGCGCGATCCCCGGCCGCCGGGTCCGGCCGTCCGCGCCGGTTCGACGTCGCAGTTCGTGGTGGGGCTCGGAACCGAGACGGACCGAGACCTCCTCTCGACGACCCACGCCCTCTGGCGGGAGCAGACCATTCACCATCCCCACTTCGCGGCGTTTCGCCCCATCGAGGACACGCCGCTCGAGAACGACCCCGAGACGCCCGTGCTGCGCGAGCACCGTCTCTATCAGGCGGACTATCTTCTGAGGCGGTACGGATTCTCTCCCGGGGAGCTCGTCTACGCGGGAAGCGGCAACCTTCCATTGGCGCGAGACCCGAAGCTCACGTGGGCTCTGGCGCACCCGGAGCTCTTCCCGGTGGAGATCGCAACAGCGGACCGGGAAACACTTCTCCGCGTCCCCGGCCTCGGACCGAAGAGCGTCGAGAGGCTCCTCGCGCTCCGGCGGACTCTCGCGCGGATCGAGCTGCCCGACCTCGCCAGGCTCGGCGGCCTCGCGCGCCGTGCCGGGGGATTCCTGACTCACCGGGGCCGGCGGCTCGGCCTGCGCGCCTTCCAGGACGATCTCTTCCCGCCCGAAGAGTTCCCGACGCCCTCGCGCCGCTACTCCTTCTCCCCCGGAACCTTCCGGTGAGCCCGGGCGTCTCGAGAGTTCGTTCGCCGAAAGTCAACGGCCACGACTCATTGATCCGCGCCCCTCACCCCGACCCTCGCCCCGCGCGCGGGGCCAGGGGGCGGAGCTGCGCCACGACCAGGAGGGCGGCCAGGCGAGAGCGGTAGCGAACGGAGGGACCAAAAGGGGCGGTCGAGCCACCAGGCGAACCGCCCGGCCGGTGCGTTCGCCGGCGCGAACGCAGGTCGTGTAGAGAGCGGACGCTCCCGCTAAAAGGGATACCCGATCGTCAGCAGGAACCGCCCCTTCTCCCGGACGGACCCGGCGCCCGTAATGAGGCTGTTCCCGTCGGGGTCACGGACGTCGAACGTGATCGTCCGGGGGCGCAGTGGCAGCCCCACCTCGGCGCGCAGGGGCCCGATCGGCGTCATGTAGTGGAGCCCGAAGCCGACCGTCTGGCGCAGGCCCGAGTCGCCTTCCAGCCTCAGGTTCAGGTCCGAGAAGTTCTCCCACACCTGGCCGAGGTCGTAGAAAAGACTCCCGCCGAGCGCTCCCAGGATCGGGAAGCGGTACTCGGCGTTGAACGCGAAGAACCCGTTGCCGCCACGAATGTGCGGACCGGCGGAGCAGTCGAAGGCCGCCAGGGTCGGGAAGGCGCCCGCGCAGGAGCCGGTTCCGGAGCCCGTGTGCGGAGTCGCGCGCGTGTCGTAATCGACGCTCTGGCCCGGAATGCCCAGCAGGTCGCGCGGGAAGCCCCGGGCGGTCGACTCTCCGCCTCCGAAGAATCTCTCCGCGATCGGCACCTGAATGTCGGAAGGGCCGTAGGGAAAAATCCCGCCGAGACGCGTCGACAGAGCGACGACGGAAGTCCGGACCGGCCGGAACCACGCCACCTGCGTCGAGAACTTCGTGTACCGCGCGTCCGCCAGAAGAGGAAACGCGTACTTCACGGCGCCGCTGACGTAGTAACCCGTGTGCGGGTCGATGACGTCGTCGCGGCGGTCGTAGAAGGCGGTCGGCCCGATCGTCGTTTCCTCGATCGGCTGGTCGAAACGGGGAAAATCGCTGGCCTCGATCTGCGAAAGATTCTCGGGATTGACGGGTCGGATTCGCTGGTACTCGCCCCGGAGCGCGACTCTCAGGTTTTTCCCGAAATAGTGGGAGAGCTCGTTGGCGAAACCCAGCCGGTCGATGTCGAGATTCTGGATCGGCTCGCGCGTCGCGAAGAAGAAAGACGTGAAGGTCAGGTCGCGGTCGAGGAAGTACGGGTTCCGAAACGAGAGCTGGGCCCGGTAGCGCCCGGAGATCGAGACCTGGCCTTCGATCCCCGCCGAGAGCATCCGGCCGAAGAGGTTGTTGTAGGAGACGCCGAGCACGAGGAAAGGGTCGTTCTGATTCGACGGAGCATCGGGGGCGTACTGGTATCCGATCCCGTAGAGCAGGGACAGCGGCTTTCCCTCCTGAAGCGAGATCTCCACGTTGCGCGCGGAGGTTTGCGGGTCCGCCGGCTCCGGTCTCATCTCGACGCGCCGAAACACTCCCGCCCGGCTCAGGTTGCGCTGGGTGTTCAGGAGCTCCGTCTCGGAGAAAGGCTTTCCCTCCTCCCACGTGACCAGCCGCCGGACCCGGTCGGTATCGGTTCGGCTGTTTCCGCGGAGGATCGTTTTTCCGAAAAAGGAGCGCGAGCCTTCATCCACCCGGTACAGGACGTCCGCTGCTGTACCGTCCGCGGCCAGGCTCGTTTCGGCGTGCACGGCGGCCTCCCCCCAGCCCCGGTCGCGGTATTCCCCCTGGAGGTTCGTGACGTCCTGGCGGACGAGGTTCGGGTTGTACGGATCACCCGCCTTCACGAACAACTTCCGCTCGAGCGGCGCGCGATCCATGTGCTCGACGCCCTCGATCGTCCGGCTGCGGATCCTGGCCCGCGGCCCTTCCTCGATCGCGACCGTGACGATCAACCGGTCCGGCTTCGAGCCCTCCGTCACCTGCGGGCTCTTGATCTTCGCGGCCACCCACCCCCTCGTCTGGTAGTAGCCGAGGATGGCGGAGACGTCGTCGCGGAGATCCTCCTCGACGAGGTGCCCCGGTTGCAGGAGCGGAAGACCTTTCTTTCGGGTCACCATCAGCCCGAACAGGGTTTTCTCGGGGACCGAATCGTTTCCCCGGATCGCCACCTTCTCGACCACCTGGCGCGGACCGGGATCGACCGTGACGCGCACGGTGTAGGTGTCCGGCGAGTCGGTGAACGTGTACTCCACCCGGGCCCGATAGAAGCCCTTCCCCTGAAGCTCGCGCCGCTTGTTCTCCACGTATTGAAGGACCAGGTCCTCGTCGAAGAGCTGCCCTTCGAGCAGTGTGTGGACTTCGGACTGGAGCTTCTTCGTGCGCATGCCGACCGCCTCGAACACCACGCGGGGGCCGACCGCGATGCGATAGACGGGCATGATGCGCCCGTCCTCGGTCGGCTGCGCCGCGATGAGC
>JBDUBP010000182.1:0-36420 GCA_040004075.1 Acidobacteriota bacterium
TACAACCCCCCGGTTAACAGCCGGGTGCTCTGCCATTGAGCTACTGAGGAACGGCCGCGGACCGCGAACGTTAACGGACGGGCCCGGGGGTGTCAACCGCCTCCGCTTTTCAACGCACGGGAGACCAGGACGCCCAGGTCACGCGCCAGCGGTCGGCCGACGGCGCGAGGCGCGTCTCGAACTGCCAGGAAGAGGACGAGGGGAGCAGTCCTTCGAGGCCGGCGATCTTCCGCGCGCGGCCGGAAAGCTCCACTCGGAATCTCGCCAGCGCGGCTCCCTCGGCGCGCTCGACGTTCAGCTCCCGCACCGTGACGTCGAGCGACTCATAGGAGGCGAAGAGCTGGCGCACCGTCGATTCCAGGTCGGATTTTCGCGAGCCGTCCGCGCCCTGAAAGTCTGCCGCGACGAGATCCAGGAACGCCTTCGCGTTGCGGTGGCTGGCGGCACGGGACAGATCTTCGAGCGTCTGCTTTACCGGGTCGCCCGGCGGACCGCATCCGGCGGGAAACGAGAGCGTGAGCACCAGCATCAGCATCAGGACCGAGGCTTCCCGAATTCTCGTCGCAACGGCGCGACCGCGGTCTCGGGCTGCTTCCGCGAAGCGTGAAAAAATCCCGGCCATGAGGGCTCTCCGGCGGCCGCGCTTCTCGTCTGCGTCTGGGCCCTCGCTGCGGGCGGCTCGACTTCTCGGGCGCAAAACTCCTCCGCGCCCGCGCCCTCGTCCCCCGCCAATGCCGGCGCGCCGCGGCCGTCGCTCATCGTCGTCCTCTCCGTCGACCCGATGCGCGCAGATTACCTCGACCGGTTTCGGCCCTGGTTCGGGAGGGACGGCTTGAACCGCTGCCTCGAGCGCGGCGCGGAGTATCGCGAGGCGCGGCATCGCCACGCGAGCGCTGACACCGCCCCCGGCCACGCGTCGATCGGCACCGGCCTCGATCCCCGCCATCACGGCGTCGTAATGAACGCGGGTACGACGCCGTCGCAGGCGAGGGGGTCCACTGCACGGAGGACCGCCGCGTCGCGGGGGTGGGCGCTGGCCCCGTCGCCGCCAAAGATCCCGGTCCAGCCCGGTTCAGCGGTCCTGATGGACGGCGCCTCCCTCGGCGACCGGCTGAAGGAGAAGTTTCCGGCGGCCCGCGTAGTCGCGGTCGCGCTCAAGGACCGCGCCGCTGTCCTGATGGCACGGCGCAAGGCGGACGTCGCACTCTGGTTCGAAGAGCGGTTCGCGCATCGGCGTGACACGAAGGAGCCGCAACCGATCGCCGCCTCGCGCACTCCGGGCCCGGACTCCCCTCCATGACTCACCCGCCGGCCCCGGACGATGCCGAGGCGCTTCTCCTCGAGCACCGCGACATCGACACGCTTATCGAATCGTTGCTCGCCGCCATCTCCACGGCCGCGGTGCCCTCGTCCGTCGCGGCCATCGTCCGGCTCGACGACGCGATCCGCGTCCACTCCGGCTTCGAAGAGGTCCTTTTCCCGGCGGCGCCCGAGAAGCTCGTCGCGCGGGCGGGAGACACGCAGGCGGATGAGCTGTTCCGAACGCTCCGGCTCGAGCACGTCCAGATTCGCGAGGTTTCCGGGATGATCCGGCGGACCCTCGCCGAGTCCGGAGATCTCGCCGGGGCTCTCGCCCTCGCCGCCAACCTCGCGTCCCGCTGGGACTCGCACATCCGGCGCGAGGAGAAGGAGTGGCTTGGCGATGCCGGGAGGGTTGAGCGGTGAGCGTTCAGCATTGAGCGTCCCGAACGGCTCAACCGTTTCCCGTTTCCCGTTTCCCGTTTCCCGAGCTCCCGTGCTCTGAAGACGCGAGAGCCGTGACCTCGATGGTCCTCTCGCGCGGACCGTCCAGCTCGACCAAGAAGATCCCCTGCCAGCGGCCGAGCTTCGGCTCGCCGTTTGCGACCGGCACGAGCCGCGACGTCCCGATCGCCTCGGAGAGAAAGTGCGCCGAGGAGTTGCCTTCGTCGTGATCGAAGGGAACGTCCGGCACCCATTTCGCCCACGCCCGCTCGAGATCGGTCGTGACGTCCGGATCGTAGTTTTCCCCGACGGTGATCGCGGCGGTCGTATGCGGCACCGAGACGAGGATCGCGCCGCTTAAAAGGCCGAGCGCCCTCGCGGCCTGGACGACCTCATCCGTGATGTCGAGCCGCTCGATTTTCTTCTTCGTCCTGACGCGAAAGTCCTTCACGCCGGCAAGACTACTCTCGCGAGCGACCCGGTAGTCGTGCGGCGGCGAAACTCGGACCCCGTCCCTCCCGGACTAGAAGCGGCTGACGATTTTCCCGGCGAGATCCTTCTCCTGAGCGAGACCCCGATCCGCGAGATGGTCGATTTTCGGACCATGCAGGGTGAGAAGGAATCCTTCGTTGCCTTTCCGGACATAGAGGAGGCCGCCCTTCTCCAGGGCTTCGTCGCCGACGCCGCCGGTGACGTCCGCCTTGTGCACTCCGCCGAGCGCCGCGTTCCGGATGGACTCCCAGCTGCCCACCGTGAGGCTGGCCCCGGCCGAGAAATCGGCCGAGTTGTCGTCGCACTTGCCCAGCGTGACGTTCACCGTGTTTTGCGGTAACGGCTGCCAGACCGCGGCTTCCGCATCCGGCCGCGTGAGCAGCTCGCAGGCCTTGCGAGCGGTGACTATGACTCGGAGACTCTCGTTCGTCGCGGCCGGGTCGGCGGCGCTCGCGGCGGCAGCCGTCGTGTTGCCGGCGGAGGAGGCGGCGGCATTCGACGACGTCTCCGATTTCCCGCCGCATGCGGCGAGCGACACGAGCGCGAGTCCGACGCCGATCCATCCCACGATTCGCGCTCGGGACCGCGGCCGTGAGAGAAATCCCGGCCTCGCGACACGGAGAAGGAAGGGAAGGAGAACAGGGGTGCTGAGGAGCATTCGAGGCCTCGCCTTTCTGCCAGAGCCGGCGGCTGGCTTTCGATGGGAGGACGAGTTCGTCGAAGGGGGTCGGCAGGGGCACCATACAACCGCGCCGCGTTCACGAACTACGGGTAGAGCTCCCGATAGGAGCCGGCGAAGAGCATCACGCGGCGGACATAGTCGCGCGTCTCGAACGCCGGATGGGACTCGAAGACTTCGTCCTCGGAAAGTCCCGGGTTCTCCCGGAGGACCCTCGCCATGCGGGTGGGACCCCCGTTGTAGGCGGCGAGCGCCCAGAGCGGATTGTCGGAGAAGCGGTCGAACAGGCTGCGCAGGTAAGCGGCGCCCAGCCGCGCGTTGGTGGAGGGGTCGTAGAGAAACGCTCGCCGGTAGCGCACGCGCAGAACGGACCTCGCGAGGCTCTTCGCGGTGTCGGGCATCAGCTGCGTCAGGCCGAGCGCGCCGGCCTTCGACCGAGCGTCCGGGTCGAAGACGCTTTCCTGCCGCACGAGGCCGCGCAGAATCGCCGGATCGAGCCGGAACTGCCTGGCCTCCGATGCGAGGAAGCCGCCGAGCTCGATCGGGTAGTAAAGACGCCGCCAGCCGTCGGGCACCCGGGCCTCGGACGCGGTGCCGATTTCCGGGAACGCGCGTTTCACGGCCGCCGCCGCGGGAGCGAATTTTCCGAGTGCGAACTCCGCCGCCGCGAGCCGCAGGTCCCGTCCGCGGGTCGGCGGCAGGAGCCGGGCTTCCGCGGCCGCGCCTTCGAAGAAGCGCAGGCGCAGGAGCTCGTCGGTCCGCCGGAAGGCCGCCGTTTCGCGCGACGGATCCGGCAGAGCGGCGGGACGGCGGAGGCGGTAATCCGGAACCCGCCGGCGTGCGAAGAGCGCGTAGACGTCGGCGGGCTCACCAGACGCGAGCGATTCAAAGAGCGGGATCGCCTCGGCCGCGCGCCCTTCGCGCGCGAGGCATCGCGCGCGCCAGTAGAGCAGCCGGCGCTCGCGCGGCACGTCGCGGTAGACGCTGGCGAGCGCCTCGAGCTGCTGCCTCGCCGAGCGAAAGTCGGCGGCGCGGTATTTCTCCCACGCGAGCTTCCAGAGCGGCTCGAATCCGACCGTCGAGCCCGGCGCGTCCGCCAGGATGTTGCGGGCCTGCTCGAGGCCCTCGTCGAATCGCTCGACCTCGGCGGCCAGGCGGATCAAACGCTCGCGCGCGGCGATCCGCACGGACGCCGGCGCCGGCGGCGCGGTCAAAAGGAGGAACGGCCGCCGGGCCACCGGGACGAGCGGGTCGCCGTCGGTGAATGGGCCGCCGCGACGGCGGCGCGCCGCCGCGAGAGCGATGTCGGCGCGCAACAGCCGGGCGTCGAAGTCCGCGGCGGACCCGTCTTCCGGCACCAGGGCCGCCGCTGCTTCCGCGTTTTTCGCATCGCCCGCCCGGGCCAGCGCGCGGGACAGCGCGAGGAGGTTCGCGGCGCGCTCTTCTGCCGGCCATGCGGAAGGCGGGTCCTGCCGCAGCAGTCGGATCGCGCGCCCCGCGGAGGGACCGGAGGCGAGGGACCGGCCCAGGCGGCCCCGCTCGGCCGGCGAGAGGATCCCGATCTGCTCGCGCACGAGCACTCTCGCAAACGGTGGGGCGCCCGCCGGGTCCATGCCCGAGAGAACGAGATCGCGCGCTCCTGCTAACGCAGACGGCCGATTGCCCGCGGCCAGCGAGAGTCGGATGCGTTCCGGGGCGACGGCGACGGCGTCGGCCGTGCTCAACCGGGCGACCAGGCCGAGCACCGCCGCGGCATCGCCGGACGCGCCCCGCCTCCCGAGAGCCTGCGCCAGACCGCGGCCCGCCGTGGATCGCATCGCAAAGGGCTCCTCCGTTTCCCACGCCGCGCGCCAGGCGTCCGCGGCCTCGGGGAGGCGTCCCGCGCCCTCGAGCGCGCGAGCGAAGAGGACCTGCCGGTAAGGCTCGAGGCCGATCGCGGCGGCGGGAGCGAGATCGAGCTCGCGAAGCGCCCCCGCGAAATCGCGGCGCCGCACGTCGTCGGCCGCGAGCAGGAGACCGACGCGGGCCGTCCAGGCGGGCACGAGCGCGGAACGGCGGCGGATCTCCTCGAGGACCGAACGGCCCTCAGCCGACTTGTCCCCTTCGAGAGAGTCGGCCGCCCGCGCGAACTCCGCGTCGAAGTCCGCGCTCACCGGGCGCAGCGCCACGTCGGCGCGCAGGCCGGGGCCGGCGAGAAATCCGGCGGTCAACGCAGCCACAGCGACGCCCCCGCACTTTCGCGGCAACCACGGGAAAGCCAAAAGCCGGGAGCGGGAGAGGATCCGAGGGAGAGAGGGAGGACGGGTGGCCGGGATCAGATCAGAGACCGAGCGACTCCGCGCGGCCTTCCGCGAGGATTCGCACCAGCTCCTCGTAGAAGAAATTGGAGCTCGACCGCACGTCCTCCGGAATGCGCTCGTCGTACATCTGCCGGCTGCGGTCGATGTCTTCCTTCAGCCGCGGATAGAGGTCTCCGTGCTGACGCCCTTCGAGCACCGCCTTCTCGTTGTAGAGCTTGATCTCGGAAACGAGCAGCTTCGCGAACCTTCGCGCCTCGTCGCGCCGCTCGTCGCCGTCCGCCGGCGCGAGAGGCCCCGCCAGGCGCCGACCGCCGCCACCCGACGGCTGAAAGGCCGACGACACGGGCGGTTCCGGCTTCGCGGAGACAGGAGGAGGCGGCGGCGGAGGCGCCTCGGCCGGCGCGGGCGCTTCCCGCCGGGAGACCGGCGGCTCGGGAGCCGGCACGGGCTCTTCGTCCGCTTCGTAGGCGAGCGAGGGCTCGGGCTCTTGCCTCGCTTCCCTGTCCGCGCCGCCCTGAGCCGCAACCGGCGCCGCCGCCGCGGAAGGCCTCTCGACGTCGGGCTCCGCAAACTCGGGCTCCGACGGCCGGGGAGGCTCAGGAGGCCCCGGAGCGGGCTCGGGAGAAGCCGGAGGAGGCGTGGCCCCGAACCGCAGGACCTGCGTTCCAAATGATTCGCGGGGGCCGGGACGCAAGGACTCGGCCGCCGGCTCTTCTGCGGAAGGGGCGCTTTCGCCGGCCGCGGCAGGCGCCCGTTCAGCGATCGGCGCCTCGAACGCTTCCAGGGCGCGCAGCGCGGGCGCGGGCTTCAGCTTGCGCCCCGCGAGCCGGTCGACGAACAGCCCGGCGAGAAAGGTCAGAAATGCGATCGACTCGGGATCGAAACGGCTGGCCTCGTCCGCGGTGCAGTCCGCGTAGACGGCGCCCGAGACTTTCTCCTTCACCACCATCGGGACGAGCACCGCGGATGCGGCGTCCGAAGCGCCGAGCCGCGCGGAGATGTCGTTGCCCGCCGGAAGGCGGAACGCGGACCCCTCGAGCACGCGCGCGAGAAGGCCGTCTTCCATCGGAAGCGCCACCCGCCTCGCCGCCTCGTCGTTGCCGCCGTGGTCTCCGAAGCCGGTCGCCTTCCAGACCGCGAAAGAGCCCGACTTGGAGATCAGCAGCGCCGCGCGCGAGGCGTGACGGCGGCAGAGCTCCAGAAACCGGTGCAGCGCCTCCACCTGGTTGCCGGCGTCATCGAGGTTGCGGGCGACCTCGATCGAGAGCAAGCCCGCCCCGGTGGGGCGATCCGGCAGGTCGCTCGACCCGGGCGCCGCCGGTTCCGGCTCCGGGATCGCGACGAGCTCCGGCGGCACGAGGCCGGTGAAATCCTGGTCGAATCGGGAGAGAAAGCCTTCCCATCGGCGGTCCGACTCGAGACGGAGGCGCTCGAACTCGTCCCGCAGGCCCGCGAAGCGTTCGAGGAGGCGGCGCTCGATCTCGGATTCGAGCTTCCGCAGTCGGTCTTCGGATTCGGTCACTCGGCGCATTATCCGGGCGCGCTCGGGACAGAGTCAAACTGTTTGGTGCTGACAGGACGCATTGGCGTAGGAAGGGAAGGGCGAAGGGCGAACGGCGGCGCCGGGCGCGAAGCCCCGGGGCGGACGGGGGAGTCCGGCGAGGTACGAAGTTCGAATCCGCTTCGCGGACAGAACAAGTCGGCGAAGGTCTCAGCCCGCCACCGGCTTCCTGCGAAAGCGCCCAGCGCCCCCGTCCCCCGCCTTTCGACTTGAGAGTTCGCCGGGCCGCCGGGCGCTAAATAGTGGCCCACAAAGGCTCTACGGCCATCCAATTGACTCACCCCCCCGGCGGCCATAAGATGGGCGGCTCGGTTTATCAACTCCAGGGTGAAGGGGGTGAGTGTACGTGCCGCTCGTTCACGTCAAGGAAGACGAATCCTTCGAAAACGCCATGCGGCGCTTCAAGCGGAAGTGCGAGAAATCCGGAATCCTCTCGGAACTGAAGAAGCGCCAGCATTACGAGAAGCCGAGCGCGAAGCGCAAACGCAAGATGATCCAGGCTCGCAAGAAGATGCTTCGCAAGCTCTCGGAAGAGCGTCGGGCCACTCCGTAGCCATCCCTCCCGCGGAGGGCGATGCCGACCGGGTGTCGCTCGAGTTCGAGGTCGTCCTCCGCCTCCTCTCTTCCCTCGCCCGCACGGACCCCGGCCGCAGGGCCGTGTCCCGGCTCGCCCCCTCGGGGGACGAGACGTCGGTCCGCGCGCTTCTGTCCGAGACCTCGGAGGCGTGGTCGTTCCGCATCCGGCACGGGCGCCTGCCTCTCGCCGGCGTCGAGGAGATCGAGGGTCCGCTGGCGACCATAGAGAGCGGCGCCTTCGGGCCGGAAGACTTCCGTCCGGTCCTCTCCGTCGCCCGGGCCACCGCGGCGGTGCGCCGCGCGCTCGAGCCCGCCGAATCGCGCCGCCTCGTCGAGCGAAGGGAGAGACTTCCCCATCTCGACGAGCTCCTCGCGCTGGCGTCCCGGATCTTCGCCGCCGACGGGACGATCCGCGACGACGCGTCGCCGGAGCTTTCCGCGATCCGGACCCGGCTTCGGCGGCGCCGCAACGAAGTGGCGCGCAATCTCGAAAAGATCGTCGATCAGCGCCGCGAGTTCTTAGGCGACGCCACGGTCGTGCTCCGCAACGACCGTTACTGCCTTCCGGTCCTCGCCTCTTCGCGGGCCCGCGTTCCCGGAATGGTCCACGACCGTTCGGGCTCGGGCCAGACCGTCTTCGTCGAGCCGATGGAGGTCATCGAGGCGAACAACGATCTCGCGCTGCTGGCCGGCGAGGAGCGGCGGGAGGTCGAAAGGTTGCTGACCGGCTTCGGGCGCGCGGTTCTGGAGGCGGCGGGGCCGCTCGGCGCCGCGGTCGCGGAGCTTTCCGAGCTCGACGCGCTCGAGGCGAAGGTCGAGTTCGGGGACCTGTCGGAGGGACGGGTCCCCGAAATCTCCGACGACGGCGAATGGATCCTCAAAGCCGCCCGGCACCCGCTGCTCGACGCGCGACTGGCGCCGTTGCGCCGGCGAGTCCTGGACGAGCATCGCGGCAACCGCGAGGCGGTCCCGCTCGATCTCGAGCTCACGCGCGAGCAGCGGATGCTCGTCGTCTCGGGGCCGAACGCGGGCGGGAAGACCGTGGTCCTGAAGACCGCCGGCCTGTTCTCGCTGCTCGCTCAGTCGGGCATCCCGATCCCGGCGGGAAGCGGTACGCGCGTGCCGGTCTTCCGCGCGATCCGGACGGAGATCGGAGACGCGCAGGCGATCCTCTCCGACCGATCCACGTTCTCCTCCTCGATGGAGACTCTCGCGGCGATCCTGCAGGAGTCCGGCCCCGGCGTCCTGGCGCTCATCGACGAAATCGGCGGAGCGACGGACCCGGAGGAAGGAAGCGCGCTCGCGGTCGCCTTTCTCGAGGAGTATCTCGCCCACGGAGGACGCGCCATCGTGACCACGCACCTCTCCGCGATCAAGAACTTCGCAGCGGGCCGGACGGACGCGGTGACCGCGGCGATGGAATTCGACGAGGAGACAGGCCGGCCCAACTATCGTCTGCATCCGGGTCTCTCCGGGCGGAGCCGCGCGCTCTCCGTCGCCCGCGAGCGCGGTCTTCCCTCTGCGGTGCTCGACCGCGCGGTCGAGATCCTGGGCGAAGCCTGGCAGCTCCGGGAAGAGAGAGAGTCCGAAGCGGAGGCGGCCCTCGACCGGCTGAGGCGCGCCGAAGCCGCGCTTCTGGAAGAACGGGAGACGTTCCGCCGGGACGCCGAGAAGCTCGCTTCGGAGAAGGAGGAAGTGGCCCGGGCGCGGTCGAAGCTCCGGGAGGAGGGGCTGGCGGGCTTCGAAAAGGCGCGGCGGGAGCTGGCGCGGCGCGTCGAGGACGAGCTCGCAGCCATCCGTGGCGACGCCGCCCGCCGGTCCGAGACCTCCGCCGCGCAGCTGGTTGCCGAGGCGGAGCGCGCGGTCGCGGAGGAGCCGGCCTTAGTCGAGGCGCGCGAGCAGATCGAGGAGAGGGCGCGCGGCCTCGAAGAGGGCGGCAGGGCTCGCATGCGCGGGATGAAGCTCGAGGGCACGATCGTGTCGCTCGACCCCGAGAGCGCGTGGCTCGACGTCGCCGGCAAGAGAATGCGCGTGTCACGATTGAAGCTGGAGCCGGCGGGGGGGGCGGCGACGGGGCCGGGAATCGGGAGCCGAGCGACCAACGGAAGCGAGACGGCCGCGGTACTCCGCGGTCAACTCGTTCGGAAATCGAGAATCGAAAAGCGGGAGAAGACGAAGGTGGCGAGGCGGGAATCAGCGGCCGAGTCCGAAGCGATCGGAAGCGGACCGGTCAAGGAAGTCAACGTGATCGGCAAGAGGCTGGACGAGGCGATCGACGAAGTGGAGAAGGCGCTCGACGAGGCGCTCGTCGCTGGCGCGCGCCTGCGGGTAATTCACGGCCACGGGACCGGACGGCTTCGCGACGGATTGCGCGAGCATCTGCGCAAGCATCCGAATGTCGCCTCCGCGCGAGCCGCCGACGCGCGCGAAGGCGGCAACGGCGCCACGATGGTGGAGTTGCAGTGAGCGAGAGGAAAGTCGGGGGAAGAAGCTCGATGCGGCCGCCATTCGACAGCGAAGGCTCGAGGACCGGTGAGATCCCCCTAACCCTGCCCTCTCCCCCGCGCTCGGGGGAGAGGAAGAGTTCTTGGGAGGGCGCTTCCCGGAACAGATCTGGCGTTTCCCGTTTCCCGTTTCCCGTCTCCCATTTACCGGCTTTCGATTCCCGTTTCCCGATCGAGTTGACCGCGGAGTACCGCGGCCGTCTCGCTCCCTTTGGTCGCTCGGCTCCCGATTCCCGGCTTCGACGTTTCCGGCGCCCTCCCCCATGACCAATGACCTCGACATCACCGACTCCGCGCTCGCCGAGCTGCGGTCCGCGGCGGACATCGTCGAAGTGATCGGCGAGCACACGCGGCTGAAGAAAGCCGGCCGCTCCTTCAAGGGGCTCTGCCCTTTTCACAACGAGCGCACGCCGTCCTTCACCGTCGATCGCGACAAGGGCCTGTACCACTGCTTCGGGTGCGGCGCCGGCGGCGACGTCATCCACTTCGTGCGGCAGATGGACCGCCTGGAGTTCGCCGAAGCGATCGAGGCGCTCGCGGGGCGGTTCGGCGTCACGATTCCGCGCCGCGCCCGCGGGCCCCACGACGACCGGCGCGAGAAGCTCCTCGAGGCAGTTTCCGCCGCGCATCGGGTCTACCGCGCGGAGCTCGCGAAGCCCGGAAGCCGCGCGGCGGACTACCTCTCCGCCCGCGGCGTGACGGCCCACATGATCGCGCGACTGGAGCTCGGGCAGGCAGCCGACTCCTGGGACGCCGTCTCCCGCGCCCTCTCCCCCTCGTACCCGGAGAGCCTGCTGATCGAAGCGGGGCTCCTTCAGCCGGGCCAGGACGGAAAGCGCGCCTACGACCGGTTCCGCGACCGCCTGCTCTTCGTCCTGCGCGACGATCGCGGCCGTCCCGTCGGATTCGGAGGCCGGGTCCTTTCCCCCGAGGGCGAGCCGAAATATCTGAACTCTCCCGAGTCGCCGATCTTTCAGAAGAAGCGGACTCTGTACGGCCTGTCGTCGGCCCGGGACGCGATCCGGCGCCGGGAGCGCGTGGTCCTGGTCGAGGGTTACTTCGATCATCTGGCCCTGCTCGACGCCGGGATCGAGGAGACGGTCGCGTCGATGGGAACGGCGCTCACGCCGGAGCAGGCGGAAAAGCTCCGGCGCCTCGCTCCGAAGGTGGTCGTCTGCTACGACGGGGATCCGGCCGGCCGCTCGGCCACCCGGGGCGCGCTCGCCCTTCTCCTCGGGCAGGGATTCTCCGCCCGCGTCGCGAAGCTGCCGGCCGGCAAGGACCCGCACGACGTGCTCCGGGAAGAGGGCCCGGAGCGGCTCGCCGCGCGCATCGAGGATGCGCCCGACGCCCTCGACTGGCTGCTCGATCCCGCGGGCGCCGGCTCCGACCCCATGGAGCAAAATCTCTCCGCCGCGGACAAAAGCGATCGGATCGCAGGAATTCTCGAGATCCTGCAGGCCGTTCCCGACACGATCCTCCGGCACGAAGAGTGCCGGCGGCTCTCCCGCCACGTGGCGGTCCCCCTGGACATCCTGTGGGAACGCATCCGCCCCAAAACCGGCCGGACCGGGGTCACGGCACCCCCGCCCCGGGCGGGAACGCCCGGGAATGACCCCGTGTTACGGGAGGGGGAGATGCCGGCATCGGAGCGAAGGCTCCTTCACATCCTGCTGAACGAGCCGGAATACAACTCACTGGTGTTCAGTACTTTGAGAGACGAATGCCTCACCCACCCTCTGATCAAGAGAGTGGTCGGGGCCCTCCGGAAAGCCTCCTCCGACGGAGAAGGTGTTGATTTTCACAGGCAAATCGCACACCTTACGGAAGAAGATCGAATTCTTGTGTCCGGTATCGCCCTGGAAGATCACCCCGCGCCCACCGAAAAAGGTGTCGAAGGTCTCCTCAAGGACCTCGAAAAAAAATACTTAGAACGGGAGAGCGCGGACATCCAAAGGGAGATCGATCGGGCAGTCGCGTCGTCGAGTGCGGATCTGTCGGAATTGATCCGGCGCAAGCAAGAGAACGGGCGCCGACGTGGAGAGCTTTCGCGCTCCCCACGGTGGAAAGGAATGTAACTTGGTGATCGACGAAAAATACCCGGAGCTTCAACTCCTCTTCAAGGCGGGCAAGGACAAGGGCTACCTGCTTTACGAAGAGATCCACACGATCCTCTCCGACGAAGTCACCGCGAGCCCCCAGGATCTCGAAGAAGTGTACGGCCGGATCTTCGACATGGGCGTCGAGATCGTCACGGACCCGGATCGCGCCGCCCGCCGCCGCGCGGCTCTCGAAGCGGAGACCGCCGAAGAGGCGCGGGAGGCCGTCGAGAAAACGAACGACCCCGTGCGGATGTACCTGCGCGAGATGGGGACCGTCAAGCTCCTCGACCGCGAGGGCGAGGTCCGCATCGCGAAGCGCATCGAGCAGGGCGAGGCGAAGATCTACCAGGCCCTCGCCAACAATCCGATCGTTCTCCAGGAGATCTTGAAGCTCCTCGAGAACGCCGGCCGCGATTCGCGCATCGTGAACGAGCTCGTCAACCTCTCCGAAGAAGACGAGGAGATGGACGACCGGGCGACGCGGCGTATCGAAGGCGTGCTCGGAAGCTTCAAGAAGATCGGCGCGCTCGATAAGGACATCAAGCGGCTGAAGTTCAAGTCGCGCACGATCAAGAAGGGCAGCAAGGCCCTCGCGCGCGTCGAGGCGTCGATCGACAGGAAGATCGCCGACATGGCGAAGTTGATCCGCGCGGCGGATTTCACGCCCGCCGTGCTGAATCGCGCCATCGGGATCCTGAAGGACATCGACCGGCAGATGTCGATCCCCGAGTCCACCATCCGGCAGGACACGACGACGCTCAAGAAGGAAAAGAACTCGACGAGGATCGACTTCTACAAGCGCCGGATCACCAAGTACCGCAAGCTCCTGCGCGAGCTCGAGCAGAAGTTCGGCGTCACCCACGAGGACGTCAAGAAGACGCTCCGCATGGTGCGCGAAGGCGAGGAAGAGGCGGATCAGGCCAAGCACGAGCTGATCGTCGCCAACCTCCGACTCGTCGTCTCGATCGCGAAGAAGTACACCAACCGCGGGCTTCAGTTCCTCGACCTCATCCAGGAGGGGAACATCGGACTCATGAAGGCCGTCGAGAAGTTCGAGCACCGACGCGGATACAAGTTCTCGACGTACGCGACGTGGTGGATCCGGCAGGCGATCACCCGGGCGATCGCGGACCAGGCCCGGACGATCCGCATCCCGGTCCACATGATCGAGACGATCAACAAGCTCACGCGCACGTCGCGGTCCCTCGTCCAGGAGCTCGGACGCGAGCCGAACGCCGAGGAGATCGCCAAGCGGATGGACATGCCCGTCTCCAAGGTCCGCAAGATCATGAAGATCGCGCAGGAGCCGATCTCTCTCGAGACTCCGATCGGCGAGGAAGAGGATTCGCATCTGGGCGACTTCATTGAGGACCGGGGCGTCCTGTCGCCGATCGACGCGGTCCTCGTTTCCAATCTGCAGGAGCAGACGCGGCGCGTCTTGAAGTCGCTGACCCCTCGCGAAGAGCAGGTCCTCAAGATGCGCTTTGGCGTCGGGGACGGGTCCGAGCACACGCTGGAAGAGGTCGGCCGCTCGTTCAACGTGACGCGCGAGCGGATCCGCCAGATCGAGTCGAAGGCGCTTCGGAAGCTGCGGCATCCGTCGCGGGCAAAGAAACTGAAACCATTCCTGGAGACCATCCGGTGAAGACGGCGCTCAAGGCACTGTCCCGCTTTGCTATATTGACGGCCGTAATACAGCCGGGGTCCATAGCTCAGCGGTCCAGAGCCACCGGCTCATAACCGGTCAGACCTCGGTTCGAATCCGAGTGGACCCACCAGGGTCGGGACGCGAGAAGGGGTACGGGGAGCTTGAGGCGTAACAAACCGACGAGACAGTCAGGATCGAAGAACGAGAAGGGGCGACCTCTGAGCGGGCCGCCCCTTTTGTTTTCAGCGGCCGTATACGAGAGAGGGTCGGCGGCGTGAGCGGCACCAGCCTTCTCGAGCAGCTCTACCGGCTGCAGGACCGGCTTCGGTTCGTGCAGTTCCGTCAGCGGGAGCGGGACACGGTCCCCGAGGAGCTTTCGGAGGTCGACCGCGCGTACCGGGAACGCGTCGAGACGCTCGTGCGCATCCGCGAGCGGGTGGAGGAAGCCGAAACCGAACGGCGCCGGGCGGAGGGAGACCTCTCCGACCTCCAGGAGAAGCAGAAGAAATACCAGGGGCAGCTCCGAAGCGTCCAGTCCAGCCGCGAGTACGGAGCCGTCCTGAACGAGATCGACGGCGTGGACAAGTTGATCCGCACGACGGAGGACCGGGTGCTCGCGCTCGACGAAGAGATCGAGAACGCGCGCAAGGACCTCGAGGCTCGCGAGCAGAGTCTGCCCGGCGAGACGGAGGAGCACGAAGAGAAGCTGAAGGACTGGCGCACGACGCAGCGAGGGATCGACGACGAGCTCGCGGCCGCCGCTTCGGAGATCCAGGAGATCGAGCGGCAGATGCCGCCGAAGGACCGGGCCGAGTTCCACCGTTTGATCGAGAAGAAGGGCGGCGTCGCGATCGCGCGGGTCTCCGCCGGATCCTGCTCGGCGTGCCACGTGAAGATCCGGCCCGCCGCGATGCAGATCCTCAAGAACGGAAAAGAGATCGTGTATTGCGACAGCTGCAAACGAATCCTGTATTGGGACGGACAAGGCGCGTCCTGAGGTCCGGGGTGTTCAGGACGGTACGGGAGGCGGCAGGCGGCAGGCGGCAGGCGGACAAGTGGGAGTTCTTCCCGCCTTCCGCCTTCCGCCTTCCCCCTTCCGACTTCCTCTGAAGTTCCTCGCTTACATCGACGGGGCCGCGCGGGGGAATCCCGGACCCGCGGGCGCCGGTGTGTACGTGGAGGCGGACGGCGATCGCCCGGCGGAAGAGCTCTTCGAGCCTCTCGGTCGGCAGACGAACAACGTCGCCGAGTACAGCGCCCTTCTCCTGGCGTTGACCCGCGCGGAAGAGGTCGCGGCCGAGGACGTCGAGATCCGATCCGACAGCCGCCTCTTAGTCGAGCAGGTCAACGGCAATTTCCGCGTCAAGGCGGAGCACTTGAAGCCGCTCGTCTTCGACGCCGTGCGCCGCGCGAAGAGATTTCGCCGCTTCACCCTGAGCCACGTGCGCCGCGAGATGAACAAGAAGGCGGACCGGCTCGCGAACCTGGGCGCCGACGCGAGCGAGCACCCGGACATGGGGCCGTAGAGTTATCAGTTATCAGTGGGAGGCGACTGAGTCATTCTCTCGGAACTCTCAACTTCTCAACTCTCAACTGCCCCCAATGAACCCCCCCGGCTCCGACGAGATCCACCGGCGCCACGCCGGGATCCTCGAGCGCGTCGCTCGGGCGGCGCAACGCGGCGGACGGGACCCTGCCGGCGTCGCGCTTCTGGCCGTGACGAAGACCCATCCCGCAGAAATCGTCCGGGAAGCGGCGCTCGCGGGGCTCACGCGGTTCGGGGAGAACCGGGTCGCGGAAGGCGTCTCCAAGATCGAGGCGCTGCGGCCGGAATTTCCCGCCCTCATCTGGAAGCTGATCGGCCCTCTTCAGACGAATAAGGCCCGGGCGGCGCTACAATGGTTCTCCGTGGTGGAAACTCTGGACCGGGAAAGACTTGCCTCGCGTCTGGAGGCGCTACTGCCGCCCGAGGCGCCCCCGTTCCCCGTCCTGCTCGAGATCAACATCGGGGCCGAAGCGACGAAGGCCGGGGCGCTCCCGGACCAGGCGGAGGCGCTCGCGGCAGCTGTCCTCGGGCGGGGCCGGCTCGATCTCCAGGGGCTGATGGCCGTTCCGCCCTTCGACCCGAACCCGCAGGCGTCCCGGCCCCACTTTCGACGCCTGCGCGAGCTGCGCGACCTGCTGGCCAACCGATTCGGGCGCCCGTTCCCCGAGCTGTCGATGGGGATGAGCCACGACTTCGAGGTCGCGATCGAGGAGGGATCGACGGAGATTCGCCTCGGGACGGCGCTCTTCGGCGACCGGAGCGCGGCGTGAACATCGGGAGCGCGTTTGCCGGCAGCCTCCTCGAGATCGTGATCCAGATCCTGAACATCATCAAATGGATCGTCATCATCGCCGCGGTCATCTCGTGGGTGAGCCCCGACCCTCGCAACCCGATCGTCCAGATGCTCTACCGGTTCACCGAGCCTCTGCTGCGGCCGTTCCGGAAGCTTCTTCCTCCGGCGCGCACGGGCGGAATCGATTTCTCTCCTCTCCTGCTCATCCTCCTCATCCAGTTCGTCCAGGTGTTCCTGGCACGCGTGTTCATGCGGTCCGCGGCTCTTATCTAAGGAGAAACGCCATGTCCCGACTGACGCCGCTCGAGATCCAGAAGCACGAGTTTTCGCGCAAGTGGAAGGGCCTGGATCCTGTGGAGGTCGAGTCCTTCCTGTCGTCCGTGGCGGAGGAAATGGAAGAGCTCGCGCGGGTCAACTCGGAGCTCGAGAGCCGCGTGCGAACGCTCCAGGACGAGAACGCGGAACATCGGGATCGCGAGCGGATCCTGAAAGAGACCCTCGTCGCGGCGCAGCGCGCCTCCGAAGACATCCGCGGGAATGCGACCCGTCAGGCGGAGCTCCTCATCCAGGAGGCGCAGGACTCCGGCGAACGCCTGACCCACAGCGCCCTCCAGAGGGCGGCCGAGATCGAAAAAGCGATTCACGAGCTCAAGATGCACCGCTTCAATTTCCGCCTGCAGCTCCAGAAGATGGTCGAGCTCTTCGGACAGGTCCTGGAGTTCGACAAGGACGAGGATGAGAAAGACCGCCCGGTCAAGTACCTCACGCGCAAGTCCGAGAAGGGCGAGACCGCCGGCTGAAGACTGCCGGCAGGATGTTGCGACGCCTCCAGCCCCGCCGCCCGGTCGCGCGAATTCTGATTCTCACGGCGGCGCTTTTCGCTGCCCGCTCTTCCGTCGCGCGGCCCCACACCTCCCAGGCGCCGGACCGAACGAATTCGTCGGGCCGCGCGCGCCTGCAGCCGTGCGCAACGGGACCGACGTCTTCGGACGCTCAGTGCGTTCGGATCTCCGTCTTCGAGAACCGCTCATCGAAAAAGGGACGGAAGATCGACCTTCATGTCGTCGTCCTGCCCGGGATCGGCGGGAGCAGCCGTCCGCCCCTCTTCTCGCTGGCCGGCGGACCCGGCGTCGCCGCGTCCGAGGGCGCCAATCTCTGGATCACCGAGCTCAAGGCGTATCGAGAGAAGCGGGACATCGTTCTCTTCGACCAGCGCGGGACGGGGTCGTCCAATCCGCTCGGCTGCCAGCGCGCCGGGCGCGAAGCCGCCGACTTCCTGGAGGCCATGTACCCCGCCGAGTATGTCCGCCGGTGCCGCTCGGATCTCGAGACGCGGGCAGACCTCACGCGTTACACGACCCTCGCTGCCGCGGACGACATCGAAGACGTTCGCCGGGCGCTCGGATACGGACGCATCGACGTCATGGGTCTTTCCTACGGCACACGGCT
Organism: Acidobacteriota bacterium; assembly: GCA_040004075.1. Classification (GTDB taxonomy): domain Bacteria; phylum Acidobacteriota; class Thermoanaerobaculia; order UBA5066; family Gp7-AA6; genus JALYUA01. The sequence continues at coordinate 17,394 of JBDUBP010000182.1, forward strand.
GGCCCTCGTGTACATGCGGAGACACCCGCGATCGGTGAGAGCCGCCGTGCTGATGGGAGTCACCCCGACCTGGGTCAAGCTGCCGCTCTTTCACGCCGCGAACGCTCAACGGGCGCTCTCGCTTCTCCTGCAGGACTGCGCGGCGGAGGCGTCCTGCGCCGCCGCCTATCCGAATCTCCCGGGCGACCTCGCGACGGTGAGCGATGCGCTCGCCCGCGCCCCGGCGCAGGTATCCGCGACGTGGCCTGCTGGCGCCTCGCCGAAAAGCGTCTCGATCACGCACGACGTTTTTTTCGAGAAGCTCCGGCGCCAGATGTACGCGCCCGAGACGAGCCGCCGCATCCCGGCGGTGATTCACGCGGCCGCGCGCGGCGACTTCGAGCCGTTCCTGGCGATCGCGCTGCCGGCCGGGCACGGCGAAGACAGGGATGCGGACGGGCTCTACCTTTCCGTCACCTGCAGCGAGGACACGTCGCGCATCACTTCGCACGAGGCGGAGCGGGCCGCCTCCGGAACGGTGTTCGGCCGTTATCGAATCGACCGCCAGCGGGCGGCCTGCGGTCTCTGGCCCACGACCGCGCTGCCGCCCCGGTATTTTCACGACGTGCGATCGAGAGCGCCGGTTCTGTTCTTCTCCGGCGGACGCGACCCGGTGACTCCGCCGGAGTGGGCGACCCGCGCCGCCAGCCGGCTTCCCCGCAGCCTTCACGTCGTCGTTCCGCTCTCGGGGCACCTGCCAGACGGTCTCGAAGACATGGGGTGCTGGGACCGGGTGGTCCTCGCGTTCATCGATCGCGGAACCGCGGACGGGCTGGACGTCTCGTGCCTGGCACGATTGAAGCCCGCGCCCTTCGACGTGGGGACGGAAGGCGGGAGGCGGTAGGGGGAAGACGGGCACGGGAGCCGGGAATCGGGAATCGGGAATCGACAAGAACAGAACAATTTTCGCCTCGTTCCATCCCTTTCGACCTTCGCCTCCGCCTCCGCCCAACGCGCTCGCCCATCGCGGATCGCCATCGGCATACGATCTCCGCCCATGTTTCCGCCCTCACTCGAATTTCGAAATGCCGCGTGCCTGGCGACACCGGTGGGAACTTCGGCGCACGCGGGAAAGAAGCAGGGCGAGATCCGGCGGATTGCGGGAGCGGCCATCCGGGTCGAAAACGGGCGGCTGACCTTCGTCGGCACCGAGACGGAGTACTCGAAGACGTGGGCCGGGCGGCCCGCCGAAGTCTCGATCGACGCGAGCGGGATGACCCTGCTGCCGGGGCTGGTCGACGCCCATACGCACCCCGTCTGGGCCGGCGACCGCGGTCCGGAGATCGGCCGCCGGCTCGCCGGCGAAAGCTACGAGTCGATTGCGGCGGCGGGAGGCGGGATCCGGGCGACGGTCGCCGCGACGCGGGCCGCCACAGACGAGGAGCTTCGTCTCCTTCTCCATCGCCGACTGGCCCGCATGCGGTCCTGCGGGACGACGACCGTCGAAGCGAAGACCGGATACGGGCTCACGGTTTCCGACGAGCTGCGCGCGCTCCGGCTCCTCGCGGGTGACCATGGAGACACTCTCCCCCGCATCGTTCCCACCCTGCTTGCCGCGCACGAATTCCCTCCGGAAGGCCGGGACCGCCCGGACGAATGGGTCGAAGCCATCGTCTCGGAGGTTCTTCCGGCGGCCGTGGGTCTGGCGAAATACTGCGACGTCTTCTGCGAAGAGGGCGTCTTCACGGTGGCGCAGTCGAGACGCATCCTCACCGCCGCCAGAACGAAGGGCTTGGGAATCCGAATCCACGCCGACGAGCTCACTCGCTCCGGAGGGGCCCTTCTCGCCGCGGAGCTTTCCGCGGCCTCGGCGGACCATCTGCTCCGGATCGGCGAGGAGGAGGTTGCCGCGCTCTCCCGCTCCGGAACGATCGCCGTCATCCTTCCGGGAACGGCGTGGTGGATGCGCTCGCGGCCCGCGCCCGCCCGCGCCCTGATCGAAGCGGACGTTCCCGTCGCCGTCGCGTCCGACGCGAACCCAGGCACCTGCCTCACGGAATCGCTAGCGTCCGTCGCGGCGCACGCATGCCTCGATTCGGGACTCTCCGTGGAAGAGACCCTGACCGGCATGACCCTGAACGCCGCCGCCTCCCTCGGCCTCGCCGCGGAAACGGGCACCCTCGAACCCGGGAAGTCGGCCGACGTCCTCTTACTCGACGCTCCCGACGACAGGCACCTCGTCTATCATTGGGGGGTGAACCTCGTCGCCGGCGTTTCCCTCCGGGGCCTCTGGGTTCCGAGCCTGACGACATGACCGAGTTCGCGAAGCTCACCGTCATCGAGTTCATCGACGCGCTGGGATCCGACGCGCCGACCCCCGGCGGAGGCACCGCGGCCGCCATCGCGGGCGCCATGGGGGCGAGCCTCATGGAGATGGTCGCGGCCCTGACCCTCACGCGCGACAAGTACGCGGAATCCCACGCGGCCGTTCGTCCGATCGCGCAGACGGCGGCCTCGGCGCGGCTCGAGTTCCTGAGGCTCGCCCGCGAAGACTCGGAGGCGTACGAGCTCGTCGTGGCCGCGCGGCGCCTTTCCAGGGACACCGACTCCCAGAAGTCGGCCCGGGCGGATGCCCTGGCGATCGCGAACCGCCGGGCTACGGAGGTTCCGATGCGGACCGCCCAGCTCGCGGCGCGCGTGCTCGCCTCGCTGCCCGAGCTGGTCGAAAAGGGCAATCCCAGCGCCGCGTCGGACGCCGGCTCGGCGGCCCTGCTTCTGGAGGCCGCCGCGGAAAGCGCCCTGCTGAACGTGGGGGTGAATCTGTCCGGAATCTCCGACCCGGCCTTCGTCGCGAAGATGCAGGGAGAGACCGCGCAGATCCAAAACGACGCGCAAAGGAGGCGCGCGCACATCCTCGCGGCGGTTCGTAAGCGCTTTTAGCCCGCGCGCGTTCCCGGGCGGCATATCGCGACGGTTTCCGTTGTCTCAACTCCTTCACGGCTCGGCTGTTACGACGGAGTAGCGTGAAACGCGATTTTGCTTGACGCCATCGCGCCCGTTTGTTAGAGTTCTTACATTCGATCGCGCGACTCCGGAAACGGGTCGCGCGATTTGTTTTTTCCGCCGCCTTTTCGCCAACCCGCTGACCCGTTCCGGCTTGCCCGCCGCAAGACGCGCTCCCCGCGAACGGAAACGAAGCGAGGATCGCGCCTCGAGCGCGAATTCAGGGCGTTTTGCGCGGATGCGGCGCGCGAGAACGCTTCTCGAGAATTGTCTTGACACCTCCGTGCGCGTTTGTTATTCTTGCTTTGTTGATCGCGCGACTCCGGAGACGGGTCGCGCGTTTTCTTTTCTGCGCGAACCGCGAATCCCCCCAAGTCGCTGCGCGCCCGGAACTTGACGGCCGGCCTGACTTCTCCGGGCGCGTTCTTCCTGACGTGCGCCTCCTCAATTGTCCGACAGAAGAGGCCTTCCGCGCGGCTCTCTCCTCTCCCGCGCCCGGGTTCGCGGAGAGGCTGAGGGCGCTGGATACAATCCCACCCCCATGCCGGAAAAGACGGTCTACCTGGTCGATGCGATGTCGAACATCCACCGCGCCTACCACGCGATTCAGAGGCTTTCGACGTCCGCCGGCCGGCCGACCAACGCCATCTACGGGTTCGTCACGATGCTTCGGAAGATGCTCCGGGAGCACACCCCCGACCTGTGCGCGATCGCCTGGGACGGCCCCGAGCGCACCACCCGGCACGACGCGTACGCAGAGTACAAGGCGAACCGCCCGGCCATGGTGGACGACCTCTCCTCCCAGCTCGGCGACATCCGGCTGCTCCTGGACGCCTACCGCATCCCGATCCTCGAGCTTCCGGGCTACGAGGCGGACGACGTCATCGGCACCCTGTCGAGCAAGGCCGCCGCGGCGGGTTACGACGTCGTCATCGTCACGGCGGACAAGGACATGCTGCAGCTCGTCGGTCCGCGAGTCCGCGTGTTCCACACCGGCAAGGAGACGTTCCTGGACGACGCGGGGGTCCAGTCCTTCTTCGGCGTGAAGCCGGCGCAGGTGGCCGACGTGCTGGCCCTGATGGGAGACAGCGTCGACAACATTCCCGGGGTCCCCGGTGTCGGCCAGGTGACGGCGAAGAAGTGGATCCTCGAGTACGGCAGCCTGACGGCGCTCCTCGAGCGGGCGGGCGAGATCAAGGGAAAAGTCGGCGAGAGCCTGCGACAGAATCGCGAGGCCGCCCTTCTGTCGCGCAGGCTCGTCGAGATCCCGACCGACCTCCCGATCCCGTTCGACCCGGAAGACCTTCGCTGCTCGCCGCCGGACTTCCCGCGCCTGAAGGAGATCTTCGTCCGCCTGGAGTTCCATTCGCTGGCGGCCGAGATCCAGGGAGATTCCGCCGCGCCTCCGCAGGTTTCCTCCCGGCGCCTGGCCGCCGGCGAGACTCCGGCCGTTTCGGGCGGGTGGACGGGCGTCGCGCTCTTGAACCGCGGGGGCGACGCGCTTCTCGGCCTCTCGGACGGCGCGGCCTCCCAGATTGCGGAGGCCGACGCGGCCCGGATCGGGGACCTGTGGGCGGCGATCGACCGGCCCGGCGCGTCGTTCGCGATGGCCGACGCGAAGCCGCTCGACGCGCTCCTCGCGCGGCACGGCCGCCGCGTCGCCGGCAACCTCTTCGACGTCTGTCTCGCGCAGTACGTCCTCTCTTCGGGCGTCGCGAGCCCCGACCTCGAGCCGATGGCGTTCCAGCGGCTGGGGCAGCGGCTCCTTTCCGACAAGGAAGCCGGAATCTCCTCCTGCGCGCTGCCCGACTCGTACGAGATCGCGAATGTGGACCGCTGGCTTGCCGAGCGGTCGGCGGCGGCGTTTGCCCTGGCCGAACCGCTGCGCGAGGAGCTGGCCGCGAGGCCCGCTCTCGACCGCATCTACCGGGAGATCGAGCGGCCTTTGACGCCCGTGCTCGCGCGGATGGAGATTGCCGGCGTCGCGGTCGACGTCCCGTTTCTGCGCGAGATCTCGACGCGGATGGAGAAGGACCTGCGCGCGATCGAGCAGAAGATCTGGGCGGAGGCGGGCGAGGAGTTCAACGTGAACTCCCCCGTCAAGCTCGGGCAGATCCTCTTCGAGAAGCTCGGATATCCCGTTCTCAAGAAGACGGCCAAGACCCGGAGCTCCTCGACCGGGGTGGAGGTCTTGACCGAGCTCGCCGAGCGCGGATTCCCTCTGCCGAAGCTCGTGCTCGAGTTCCGGGAAATCAGCAAGCTCAAGGGAACCTATGTCGACGCCCTGCCCGCCCTGGCCGACTCGCAGGGGCGCGTGCATTCCTCGTTCCGGCAGACCGTCGCGTCGACCGGACGGCTGTCGTCCTCCGACCCGAACGTCCAGAACATCCCGATCCGGACGGAGGCGGGGCGCGAGATCCGGAAAGCCTTCGTCGCTCCGCCGGGTGGAAAGCTCGTCGTCGCGGACTACTCGCAGATCGAGCTCCGCATCCTCGCGCACCTCTCCGGAGACGAGGCGCTCATTCGCGCCTTCGAAGAAGGGCAGGATATCCACCGCGCGACCGCCGCGAAGATCTTCGGAGTTTCGCCGGATCTCGTCAGTCACGAGATGAGGTTTGCCGCCAAGCGCATCAACTTCGCGCTGCTCTACGGCATGGCGCCGTTTACTCTCGGCAAGGAGCTCGGTGTCTCGACGTCGGAGGCGAAGAGTTACGTGGACTCCTACTTCGCGCAATTCCCGAGGGTCCGAGCGTGCCTCGACGGCATTCTCGAAGAAGCCCGCCGGACGCGGGAGGTCACCACGATCTTCGGCAGGGTCCGGCCCATCCCCGACATCGCCGCGTCCAACCCGAACGTCCGGGGCAACGCGGAGCGCATGGCCTTGAACGCGCCGTTCCAGGGAGCGGCGGCCGACATCATCAAGATCGCCATGGTCCGCCTGGACGACGCGCTGGCACAGCGCGGGCTCGCGTCCCGTCTCGTTCTGCAGGTCCATGACGAGCTCGTGCTCGAGTCCCCGGACGGGGAGGTCGAAGCCCTGACCTCTCTCCTGCGCGGAGTCATGGAAGGCGCGGCCAGCCTGCGCGTGCGGCTCGCGGTCGACGTGGGCGCCGGGCACGACTGGCTCTCGGCGAAGTAGTCCGACCGGCTATACTTCTCGCAACTCCATGGACCTTCGGGCATTTTCCGGCGTGGCGCTCGCCGCCGGCCTTTTTTTCGCGGGGGCCCCGGCCGCCGCGCAGGCGCCCGCACCGACGCCGACGCCGGCGGCGGCGCCCTCCGGTGAGACTCCCGCGAGCCCGACTGCCGCCGGCGCGGGTTCCGGCGGTCCGCCCACCGCGCCGCCCGCCCCGACGGCCCGGCGCCTCTCGGACCCGCCCTCCGTGCGCATCGAAACCCTTCCTGCCGAAAACCCGTTCGGCCTAGCCACGGAGGCTCCGGCGGCCCTCCCGCCCAAGCCCGCTTTTACCGATCAGGTCGTCGAGGAACCGCTCTACGCGTCGGTCCACGTCGATCGCACCGGCAAGCCCGGGGCGTCGCGGCGCGCGAGGGATCCGATCCCGTCCCTGGCCGCCGAAACGAAGAAATCGTTCGATCGCTGGGTGTTCGAGCCGGGGCGCCGGGGCGGGCAGCCGGTCGACACGTCGGTCAGCGTGCGGATCGAGCTCCGGATCGAGGTCAAGGCCCCGAAGATCGAACAGATCACCCTGACACCCGTGACACCCGCCAGTCCGCTTCCCGCGCCGTTTGACTGGCGGCCGGACGGCGCGTGGTACGAAGCCCTGCCGGCCGCTCCGCCTCCGACCGATGGAAGTGTCGCGGTTGAGCAGCTCGAGACCCTGGCCATCCCGAAGAAGACGAAGTGGGACGCGGACTCCTACCGAGGTCCCTTCTCGGTGCGCCTGTGGGTTCGGATCACCGCCGCCGGAAAGGCGGATCGCTCGATCCCGATCCAGGCCTCGGACCCGGTTCTCCTGTCCGATTTCCGGCGGCAGATTGCCGCCTGGCAGTTCCGTCCCGCACGCGTCAACGGGCAGCCGGTCGACTCATGGTCCGAGCTCGCCGTTTCGGGTCAGATCGGCTATTCCGTCGACGTGAAGCAGATCGCCAACCTCCGCAAGAGCCTGCCCGAGCTGTCGGCAGCTGCTCCTTAATCCGCCATCGCGAGGTTTCTTCTCCCCCGCGCGTTCGTCGCCCTGTCCCCGCACGCCCGGCGGGTGCGGTTGCACACGCACTGGTTCGCTCGGCTCGTGACGCGCCTTGTGGGCGCCGACGGGGTGACGTTCGGGCGCGACGTCTTTCTGTCCTCGGAAGCGAGGCGGGCGATAGCCGCGAAAACGGAGCCTGGCGCGCGCCTCATCGCACACGAGATCGCCCACGTCGGACAGTTCGTGAGACAGGGATTTGTTCTGTTCGTCCTCCGGTACACGGGCGCGTACCTCGAGGCGCGCCTTCGCGGGCTTCCCCACGCCGCGGCCTACGACCAGATCCCGTTCGAGGTCGAGGCGAGAAAAGCGGAAGACGAGGCGATGTGGAAGGCCGGCCTCGGCGTGAGCACGGAGCCGCAGCTGGCGTCTTTCGGCCCGCGGAGCCTCAGAAAGCCGGGAGGGACCGGCGAACCCCCCGGAAGCTTTCTTCCGGGGGAGGCCGACGCCAAGCCCGATCCCGAGGCGTGATCCCTCAACCCGGCAGAATTTCCCGCCGGTCGCCGACGCGCCGCGTGATCTTCGCGCCGTCGAGATACTCGAGAAGCGGGATGGCGAGCCGCCTCGTCAATCCGAACATCTCTTTGAACTCTCCCACGTCGAGCGACGGCCGGCCGGAGCTTCGTAGCCTCGAAACGACGTCCTCGACAGCTTCGCGGGCGATCAGCCATCCACCGGGAAGCCGCAGCAGCATTCCCTTCTTCACGAGGTAGCCCGCGAGACCCTCGACGACCTTCGCCTTGTGTCCGATCTCCCGCGTCACGTCCGGAAGAGACGGCGGATCGAGCCCCCGGCGGCGGTACGTGTCCGCGATCCTCGCGGAGAGCTCCCGATCGGCGCCGCCGAGATCGTCCCGCCCCGGCGGCCGCGCCTCCTCGCCTGCCAGGGTGTAAGCGCCGCGGGCGACGAGCGCCGCCTCGACGGCCTCGGCCCACCGCGCTTCCGACGACCCGGGAAGGATGCGGGCGAGCAGCGTCCGTCGCGAGACGCCGACGGCCCCGCCCGCGGCAAGGAGCCGCGCCATTTCGTCGAGCGCCCGGCCTGCGATCCGAACGAGAGCGCTCTCGGCGATGTAGCGCTCGGGCGACCTTCGCAGCGCGTGGATCTTTCCCGCTCCGATCGCCACGGCGGCGTCCGCCCGGATCCACTCCGCGGCGACACCCGCGCGCCGAGAAAGATCGTCTTCCGAGACCCCGGACTCCTTCGCCTGCTCGACCCAGATCGCGATCCGTTCGGGCGACGACGCGGTTTCGAAGCGCGACAGCAGAGAACGGCTTTCTTCCCTCGCCCGGCGAGCGCCGGGCCAGAGCGGGTCCAGAACGACGCCCCCTCCGACGGTCTCGACCGGCGAGAGGCGGCGGAGCACGAACCGGTCTCCGGGCGCGGCGGCGATCGGCGCGGAGAGACGCAGTTGCGCGAGCCCGCTTCCGCCGGCGGAGAGCGTCTCGCCTTCGAGCAGGCGCACTCCCGCGCGCACCTCCGCGGAGAAGTGGTGAAGCGACACCCGATCTCCGCTCGAAACCTCCGGCGAGCCCGGCAGGAGGTGAATGCGCGCCGTCAGGAGAGCGGTGGTGGCGAACGCGCCGGGCGTGGCGAGGACCAGGCCCCGGCGCAGATCGGGTAACTCGATGCCGGCCAGATTCACGCTGACGCGCTCGCCGGCGCGAGCCTGGGGCGTCTCCCGCCCGTGCACCTCGATTCGTCTCACACGCACCGGCCGGCCCGAGGGAAGGAGATCGAGCTTCTGCTCCGTCGAGATAGTCCCGGACACGAGGCTTCCCGTCACCACCGGGCCGAATCCCGCGATCAAGAACGCGCGGTCGATCGGCAGCCGCACGAGGAGGGCCTCGCGCGGCGACGCGGTCTCATCGCTCGCGAGCGCAACGAGAGCCTTCTTGAGGGTCGGCAAGCCCTCCCCTGTCCGCGCCGAGACGGGGAGGATCGGCGCCGACTCCAGGAAGGAGCCGGCCACGAGATCGCGCACGTCTGAGATTGTGACGCCCCGCAGGTCTTCCTCGACGCGATCGATCTTCGTCACGGCAATGACCCCTCGCCGGATCCCCAGCATCCGCACGATGTCGAAGTGCTCCCGGGTTTGCGGCATGACGGACTCGTCCGCGGCCACGACGAGCAGCACGGCGTCGATCCCGCCCGCCCCGGCGAGCATGTTCCTGACGAACCGCTCGTGCCCCGGGACGTCCACGAACGAGACGCGCACTCCCTCCCACTCCGCGTGCGCGAAGCCGAGATCGATCGTGATGCCGCGCCGCTTCTCCTCGGGCAGCCGGTCGGCATCGATGCCGGTCAACGCCTTGACCAGCGCGGTCTTCCCGTGGTCGATGTGCCCCGCGGTGCCGACGAGAAAACGCTTCACGCGGGAACTATATGAGGACGGTCAGGGGGAGGGCGGCAGGCGGGAGGCGAACGGAGCGAATCGGCAACGGGAAACGGGCAACGGGAAACGGGCAACGAATGAGATACGAGCCCGCACGGCTTCCCGCCTCGCCCTTCGCCTGCCGCCTGCCGCGACCGCGGGCGCCCGGCGCCCGCGGTCATTGATATTCTCCGACCGCGATGCTCACCCGCCTGGAAAACGATCTCAAGCTCGCACTGAAGGCGGGCGAAAAGCGCCGCGTCTCGACCTTGCGGCTCCTTCTTTCCGCGTTGAAGAACGAGAAGATCCACCTGCAACGGGCGTTGAGCGACGAAGAGGTCGAGGCGGCGATCCGGCGGGCGGTCAAACAGCGGCGCGAAGCGATCGAGCAGTACGGCCTGGGGGGCCGCGCGGACCTGGTCGCCGCGGAAACGGAGGAGCTCGGGATCCTGGAGGCCTACCTTCCTCAGTCGCTCTCGGAGGCCGATCTCGAATCCGTCGTGCGCGCGATCATCCAGGACAAGGGCTTCGCGTCCGCGAAGGACGTCGGATCACTGATGAAGGAAGTGATGGCGCAGCACAAGGGTCGCGCGGACGGCAGGCGGGCGCAGGAGATTGCCCGCCGGCTGCTGGCGTGACCTCCGCCGGCTCCGGCTCGACGCCGGAGCACGATGAAGTCGAGGTCAAGGTCCCATGCCGGGACCTTTCAGAAGTGCGGCGGCGTCTGGAAGCCGATGGCGCGTCCCGCCTGACCGCCCGGCACTTCGAGTCCAACGACCTCTACGACGATCCGGAAAAGCGCCTCTCTTCCCAGGGGCGAACCGTTCGCCTGCGCCGCGCCGCCGGACGCGCCATCCTCACGTACAAGGGAAAAGCGCGCTTCCAGGGAGGCATCAAATCCCGCGAGGAGCGCGAAACGGAGGTCACGGATCCCGTCGAAACGGAAGGCATTCTGGCCGGGATCGGCCTCGCGCGCCGCTTCCGTTACGAGAAATACCGGGAAGAGTGGCGTTTCATGGAATGCACGATCGCCCTGGACGAGACGCCGATCGGGAGGTTCGTCGAGGTCGAAGGCGACCCGCCCGCCATTCGCCGAGTCTTGGAGACTCTCGGCCTCGATTTCTCGTCCGCGCTCCCGTATTCCTACGCGCGCCTCTACATGCAACGCCGGCAGGAGGAGCCGTCTCTTCCCGCCGACATGGTGTTTCCGTCCCGGGAAGGCGGCGAGCCCTGACGGCGACCTCGCGCGTGCGCCGGAACTCGCCGGGCGCGTCCGCTCCATCGGCTACGACGAGTCACGGCGGGTCCGATCTCCAGGTCTAGAGCTCAGGTGCGCTCCTTTCTCCTCGCGGCGGGGCGCGGCGTCCGGTTCCGCCCGGTGACGGAGCGGATCCCCAAGCCTCTCTTCCCCTTCCTGAACGTACCCCTCGCGCGGTCGCACCTGGCGCAACTCCGCCAGTTCGGGGTGTCGCAGGCGGGAGTCAATCTCCACCATCTCGGAGAGGAGATCGAGAAGAACCTCGTCGACGGCTCGCCGGAACTCCCGGAGCTTCGCTTCTTCCGCGAGCCCGAGATCCTCGGAACCGCCGGCGCCCTCTTGAACGCGGCGGACTGGCTCTCCGGCGGGGATTTCCTCGTGGTAAACGCCGATGCCGCGATCGAGCCGGACTACGACGCCCTCCTGAGCGCTCACCGGAAGAGCGGAAGACTCGCGACTCTCCTCGTCGTCCCAAACCTCGAGCCCGATCGGTACACGCCTCTTCAGTCCGAAGGGGATCGCATCACGGGCTTCGGACCGCGCGCCCTGACTCCGCCGCGCGGCGCCGGGATCCCCCGACTCTCCGGTCGCGAAAGCGCGAGGAGCGGCGCGACCGGGCCCGCCCCGCCGCTCCTCTACACCGGGGTGTGCGTCCTCTCCCCGCGGCTTCTCTCGCGGATCGGTCCTGGAGAGCGCGCTCTCGTCGACGATCTCTGGAACCCGCTCCTCGCCGAAGGGAAAGAGGTCGGCCGGGTCACTCACGATGGTCCGTTTGCCGATCTCGGCAGACCTCGAGATTTCCTCCGCGCGTCTCTCGAAGCGCTCGCGCGCGGTGGGCCCTTCCCGGCGGGAGCCGGCCGCTTCGACGAGTCCGCCAGGGTTCTCGCGCGACGGGGGATTCCGGCCGTCGCCGCCGCCGACTCCGTCCTCGGCGAGTGCGCGCTCGGCGACGGAGCACGGATCGCCGGGAGCGCCGTCTGGGACGGAACCGTCGTGGGGGCGGGCGGCCGGCTCACCGGCTGTCTGCTCGCCGGAGGGCGCGTCGACCCCGGCGCGGAATTCACCGACTCGCTGCTCTGGGCCGCCCCGGGAGAACCCGTTCGAGCCTTCCCTCTCACCTGACAGGGTCATGGTTTCCACGTCCTTTCCCCCCGGCGGTAATAGAGCGTGCGCATCTTGCCGGTGCGCCCGTACACGCGAAGGACCGCCATCCTGTCGCGCCCGTCGGCGAGGTACACGGATCCGGGCGTGCACTCCCCGATCGGAGAAAAAGAGCAGATGTCCGACCCGTTGAATCGGATCGGGTCGTCGGCCCGGTCGAGGAACCCGGAGCCGTCCGGATCGGGAACGGGGATGCCCTGAAGAATGGACGGATGCACGTCGCCGTGCGTCCAGGTAAACCGCGCCACAGGACGATCGATGCCTCTGCCGATGTCGGCCGTCCGCACTCCGTTGCCGTTGCCGTCCGCGTACACGGTCCACTCGTACCGATCACCGTTGCGAACGAACTTGAGGCCGACGTACCTGTTGCGCGAGATCGCAAGGCTTCGAGCGCGATAAAACGCCGTCCCCACCTCCCCGGCAGCCGACCGGACGGAGATCGAAGACTGGAGGTTCGCCAGGCCGGGAGCGGCGAGACCCATCACCGTCGCGGCGACGACCATCGCGAGGAGCAGCTCGACGATCGAGAATCCCCCAGGGGCGGCAGCGTATGAGAGGAGGGGCCCGGAGCCGCTCGCGCGGCCCCGGGCGGGCGGAGTGGTCACCGTCCCTTGCCCACCGGGACGGAGTTGGAAGCGGTCTTCTTGGCCGAGGCGCCGCGCCCCGACCCGCCCGAGGCGCGCCCCGCGCGGGAACCGGCGTGTACTTTCGCGGAGAGCGTCGTGGGACCGGAGAGAGAGACGTAAGGCTTCAGCTCGCCGAAGAGCTTTTCGCCGACGCCCTTTACTTCCATCAGCTCTTCGGGCTGGCCGAACGATCCATGGGCCTTGCGGTAATCGACGATGCGCTCGGCGGCCTTCGCGCCGACCCGGGGAAGCAGCGCGATCTGAGCGGCCGACGCCTGGTTGATGTTGATCTTCTTCCCGGCGGCCGCCTCGGAAGCATCGGCGCCGGAGGCGATCGCTGACAGCGCCAGCGCGGCAGCCGCCGGGAAGAGAAGTCGAAGAAACGTTTTCATGAGCAGGAGTCCTTTCTGTTGGGATGCATTTCGGGGATCGATTCGGGGCGTGTCCTCATCGGGTCCCTCGCTTCAGGCGTTCTCCATCGGCCCTCCTTTGTTTTCACCCGACAAAGGCCAGAGCCGTGCCTGATCGCCGCCGCTCTGGAAAGCGCTGTCAGCGCGCGAGATGGAGGAGTGAAGCCCCGGACGGCCGCGTGCCGGGTGACAAATGGCCTTGACCGCTTTCTGCGCCCGGGTCAGAAAGAGTCCGCCGGCGTGACGGGAATCCGGGTGGAAAACCTTCTTGTCGCCGGACAGGAGGGTTGTCAGAGGCTCGGGCCCGGCCCGGGACGGCGGCGGGTCGCGCACAGGTACACTCGCCGCGATGGCGGGATCGGAAATCGTGGTCGGGGTCTCTGGAGCGTCCGGGGGGCTGCTGGCCCGCCGTTTCGTCGAGCTCGCGTTGGCCGCGGAAGGCCTCGCGCGGCTGCACCTCGTGCTCTCTCCCTCCAGTCTCCGGGTCGCCAGATCCGAGCTCGACCCGGAGATCGGAAACGCGGCCGACTGGGTCCGCCGCCTCAGCGCCTCCGGGGCGGCGGCCGCGAAGCTCGCTCTCTATTCACACGAGGAAGTCGGCGCCTCGATCGCCTCGGGTTCCTATCCCACGTCGGGAATGATCGTCATCCCCTGCAGCGCGGGGACGCTCGGCGCGATCGCCAACGGCATCTCCCGCGGTCTCCTTCAGCGCGCGGCCGACGTCTGCCTGAAGGAGCGCCGGCCTCTCGTCCTCGCCGTGCGGGAATCTCCTTACTCCCTCGTGCACATCGAGAACATGCGCCGCGCGACTCTTGCCGGCGCCATCGTGGCTCCCCCGACACCGGCGTTTTATCTCCAGGCCCCGTCGATGGAGCGATTCCTGGATGCCTATTGCGTGCGAGCCGCGCGCTGGTTGGGCCTCGAGCTCCCCGGACCTCAGGATCGCTGGGCGGGAGAGGCGAAATCTCCCAAACCCCCGGGGCAATGAACCGTCCGGGTCAGCTCGTCCGCTCGGTGCGGTCGACGCTCGAGATGATCAAGTTTTCGCACACGCTCTTTGCGCTCCCGTTTGCGCTCCTGGCCGCGGTGCTCGCGGCGCGCGGAATTCCCTCCGCGGCGACCATCGCCAAGATCCTCCTGGCCATGGTGGGAGCGCGAAGCGCCGCGATGGCGCACAACCGCCTGGTGGACCGCGAGATCGACGCCGCCAATCCGCGCACCGCGTCGCGCGCGCTCCCGACGGGCGCCCTTTCGCCCCTCTTCGTCCGCATCTTCCTCGCGGTCTCGACACTCGTCTTTCTCCTCGCCGCGGCCTGGCTCAACCGGCTGACGCTATTTCTTTCCCCGGTGGCCCTAGGCCTTCTCTTCCTCTACTCGTACACGAAGAGGTTCACGTGGGCGTCTCATTTCGTCCTCGGCCTCTGCCTCGCCATCGCTCCGGTCGGCGCGTGGATCGCGGTCCGGGGATCTTTTGCCCTGGAGCCGGTGCTCCTCGGTCTCGCGGTCCTCCTCTGGACGGCGGGCTTCGACGTGATCTATTCGCTGCAGGACGAAGACCATGACCGCCGCGAGGGACTGCGATCGATTCCCGCGCGCTGGGGCAGCGCGAGAGCGCTCGGCGTGTCGGCGCTTCTCCACTTTCTGATGCTCCCGCTCCTGGCCGCCGTCTGGCGGCTGTCGGGGGGCGGCGGCCTCTTTGGGGTCGGAATCGCTCTGACGGCGGGCGCGCTCGTCTACCAGCACGCGATCGTGCGGCCCGGTGATCTGTCCCGCGTCGACAGCGCCTTTTTCACGGCAAACGGGTTCGTGTCCGTCGCCCTCGCGGCCTTCGGGATCGCGGACGTCGTCATCCGCGGCGGCGGCGGACCGATCTAGAGCCGCGACCGGAATCGAAAAAGGGAAGGCGCCGCCGGCAGAGTAAAATCGCGCCGCGCATGGCGATTCCCTCAGAAGGCGACGTCAAGCTCCGGCATGTGGCTATCGATGGCCCGATCGGAGTCGGGAAGACCTCGCTGGTCGAGCTGCTCTCGAAGCGCTTTCACGGCACGCAGATCCTGGAGGACGTCGACAACCCCTTCCTCGGCGAGTTCTACAAAAAGAAGAAGGGCTCCGCGTTTCAGACGCAGCTCTTCTTCCTGTTGTCCCGCTACCAGCAGCAGCGCGAGATCGCTCAGATCGACCTCTTCACGACGCTCGTGCTCGCCGACTACCACTTTCCCAAAGACAAGATTTTCGCCTGCCTCAATCTGGACGACTCGGAGCTGCTCATCTATGACCGGCTGTACACGCTGCTCGCCGAGAGCGTGCCGAAGCCGGATCTCGTGATCTATCTCCAAGGGTCGCTCGAGACCTGCATGCGGCGCATCAAGAGGCGCTCGCGGTCGATCGAGAAGGGGATCACGCCCGAGTACCTCGCGCAGCTGATCGAGGCGTACAACTATTACTTCTACCATTACGAAGAGACGCCGCTCCTCGTGGTCGACTGCAACGAGATCGACTTCGTGAACCGTACGGCGGACTTCGACGACCTCGTCGCGCAGATCCAGCGCGCCAGACGAGGGGTGCAGTACTACGTGCCGGCGACCCACCCAGGATAAGTCCCGACTCGCCTCCCGAGCGTGTCAGTTCCGGCTCGCCACCCGCCGGAGTCTTCAAAACGCGACAGTCAGGACGCGAGCCGGCTCGCTCCTCCCCTCTCCGCCCCGCGACAGCGGGGGGAGAGGAAGGGTGAGGGGGCAAGCAACTCCGCGGGGGCATTTAACAGAAAGACTACCCCTCACGCAGCCCTCTCCCCGGGCCGGGGAGAGGGAGAGACTCCCGCGTTCGCCCACCGGGCTGACCCTCCTCACCCGATACGCCTATAATTAGAGCTACGCCCTTGTCGGCGGCGATCCGGTTTTCGGACGTCGACCGAGAGGAAAGGAGCGCGATATGGCCAGCCTCTCTGAGACCTCCCCTGTCAACGTCCCGGCGCTGCTCTCCGCCAAAGGCCGGGAAAAGATCGCGATGATGACGGCGTACGACGCCTCTTCGGCCACCCTGCTCGACGCGGCCGGTATCGACGTGCTCTTAGTCGGCGACTCCGTCGAGATGACCGTCTACGGCCGGCCGAACACGCTCACCGCGACGATGGACATGATGGTGCGTCACACGAGGGCAGTCTCCGACGCGGCGCGCCGGGCGCTCGTCATCGGCGACATGCCGTTTCTCTCCTACCAGGCCGACACGCGCGAAGCCGTCTTGAACGCCGGGCGCATGCTCGCCGAAGGCGGCTGCTCGGCCGTGAAGGTGGAAGGCGGCCGTCGCGTTCTGCCGGCGGTCGAGGCGATCGTCGCGGCCGACATCCCGGTCATGGGACACGTCGGCCTCACGCCGCAGTCGTACCGGAAATTCGGAGGCTTCAAGGTGCAGGGCAAGAGCGCCGAAGACGCCGCCGAGATCCGACAGGACGCCGAGGCGCTCGCGCAGGCCGGCTGCTTCGCTCTCGTCCTCGAATGCGTGCCCGAAGGCCTCGCGGCCGAGATCACGCGCGACCTCGCGATTCCGACCATCGGCATCGGCGCCGGCGCCGGCTGCGACGGCCAGGTGCTCGTGTTTCACGACGTGATGGGCCTGACGGGGGCGTCCTCGACACCGCGATTCGTCCGGCGCTACGCCGAGCTCGCTCCGCTCATCGAAGAGGCGGCGCGCGAATTTGCCAGAGACGTCAAGAGCGGGGAGTTCCCGAGCTCGGCGGAATCCTTCACAGGAGGAGCGACCCCGGCGCTGCGACGAATTTATTGACCGGACTGTGTAAGTCCCGGCTCGCCTCCCGCCGGAGTTGTCTCATCGCCAGAGTCAGGACGCGAGCCGGCTCGCTCCTCCCCTCTCCACCCGCGACAGCGGGGGGAGAGGAAGGGTGAGGGGGGCAAGGCCCAGCGCAGGCTGAATCAACAGGGAGACTGCCCCTCACCCCGACCCGCTCCCCGGGCCCGGCGAGACGGAGCATAAGTTTCGTTTCCCGTTTCCCGTTTCCCGTTTCCCGGCCTCCGTTAGGCTTACCCCATGAGGACCGTCAGCGATCTCGCGGCGCTGCGTGAGGCCGTCGGCAGCGCTCGCCGCGAGGGCCGGCGCGTCGGCTTCGTTCCCACCATGGGGGCGCTGCACGAAGGGCATCTCTCTCTCGTCCGCCGCGCGAAGTCGGAGTGCGGCTTCGTCGTCATCTCCATCTTCGTCAATCCTCTGCAGTTCGCGGCCGGTGAGGACTTCGACCGCTATCCCCGGCGCGCGGAGGACGACGCCAGGCTTCTCGACGGCGCCGGCGCCGACCTTCTTTACGCTCCCGCTCCCGCGAGCTTCTATCCTTCGGGCTTCTCCACGTCGGTCGAAGTCGCCGGCGTCAGCAGCGGGGGCGAGGGCGCGGCGCGTCCGGGGCACTTCCGCGGAGTCGCGACGGTCGTCGCCAAGCTCTTTCTCCAGGTCGGGCCGGACGCCGCCTACTTCGGCCGCAAGGACCTTCAGCAGACGGCGGTCATCCGCCGGATGGTCCGCGATCTCGATTTTCCGGTGCGCATCGTGATCGTCGAGACGGTGCGCGAGGCGGACGGGCTCGCCATGTCGTCCCGCAACGCGTATCTCTCTTCCGAGCAGCGCACGCGAGCCGCCGCGCTCTCGAGAGCGCTCTTTCACGCGCGCGACCGCGCGGCCGCCGGACAGACCGATGCGCGCTCTCTCGAGGCGGACACCCGTCGGGAGCTCGAAGCCGCCGGACTCTCCGTCGATTACGTCGAGGCAATCGAAACGGGCTCCATGGCCCGCGCGGAACGAGCCTCCCCGGGAGTCGCGCTTGCCGCGGCGGTCCGGGTGGGGAAGACCCGCCTGCTCGACAACGTTGTGCTGGAAGAAAGGAAGACCCCGTGACCGCGACATCCGCCCCTCCCGATACGGCCGTTCCCGCACGAGCCTCGGAGCCATTCGTGCTGGCAGGCAAGACATTTACGTCCCGGCTCATCGTGGGGACCGGGAAGTACGCGACCTTCCCGATGATGAAGGAGGCGCTCGAGGAATCGGCGGCCGAGATCGTCACCGTCGCCGTCCGGCGCGTGAACCTCACGGACCGCTCCAGGGAATCGCTCCTCGATTTCGTGCCGCGAGGCATGACGATCCTTCCCAACACCGCGGGATGCTTCAACGCGGACGACGCCGTGCGCGCGGCCCGGCTCGGCCGCGAGGTGGGCCTCTCGGAGTGGGTGAAGCTCGAGGTTCTCGGCGACGAGCAGACGCTGTGGCCCGACAACGAGGAGCTGCTGGCCGCGACGAAGACTCTCGTCCGCGAAGGCTTCGTCGTGTTCCCTTACACCTCCGACGATCCGATCATGGCGCGCAAGCTGGAGGATGCGGGCGCGGCGGCCGTGATGCCGCTCGGCGCCCCGATCGGCTCCGGACTCGGCATTCAGAATCCGAACAATCTGTCGATCATCTTGGAGCGCGCGAAAGTCCCGGTCATCGTCGACGCCGGCGTGGGAACCGCGTCCGACGCGTGCGTCGCGATGGAGCTCGGCGCGGCCGGCGTTCTCATGAACACGGGCATCGCCGGCGCGCGCGATCCGGTCCGGATGGCGCGGGCCATGCGGGACGCGGTCCGCGCCGGCCGGGACGCGTTTCTTTCGGGTCGGATCCCGAGGAAGAGATACGCCACCGCCTCTTCGCCGGCCGCCGGCGTGGTCGGCTCGAGCTAACAGTTTCGGTGGATTGAGCTTCGGCACAGGCGCCGGAGCGCGCCGCCATTGCTGGAACGCCGTCAAAGGCCCTTAAACAGGGCGATTTCCGTTCCCCGGCCACCGGCTGTACGCCGTCGCACACCCGGGAAACCCCTTGCGCGCCCCCGGGACCCATGCTACTTTGCGCCAGCTTTATAGAACCCCGCACAACTGAACGGCCACCTTTTTATGACTCTCCTTCCCCCATCCGTACGCCCTCGCGGGGCGGCGTGCGCGTGCCCGAAAGGAGGTCGGTCCTAGAAAGAACCAACC
>JBDUBP010000024.1:0-3487 GCA_040004075.1 Acidobacteriota bacterium
AGCTCTACGGCTTCTACCTCGCCTGCTACGAAGCGATCCTCCATTCGATCCGCCCGGGGGTCACCGCCTCCGTGTGCATGCAGGACGCGGTGAAGAAGATGGACGGGATTCTGGCGTCCTCCCGGTTCTCGAAGGAGACCCACTCCCAGGCGGCGAAGGCGTTCGTCGACGAATACCGGAAGTCCGCGGAGAGGGCCGACGCGACGCTCGGGCACTGGGTCGGAATGGCGACCCATGACGACGGCCCGCACGAAGGGCCGCTGCGGCCCGGCATGGTGTTCACGATCGAGCCGGCTCTGCGCGTGCCCGAGGAAAAGATCTACGTGCGCCTGGAAGACGTCATCGTCATCACGGAGAAGGGCATCGACGTCCTCTCCGATTTCGTCCCCCGCGACATCGCCCGCATCGAGAAGCTGATGACAGAAAACGGGCTTCTGAAGAGCTATCCCCGGGAAGATTAGGAACAGCTCTCAGCTGTCAGCTCGGAAGAAGACCTGATAACTTCCACGCCGCGTTTCTAACGATAGAAAGGACTTCAAGAATGAAAAACAAAGCGTCTCTGCTTCTCGCCGGCGCCGCCGCGCTCGCGCTCGCGGTCCTGCCGGCCTCAGGGACCCAGAAGGACAACGCCGCGCCCGGGAAGGACGCGGAGAAAAAGAGCGACAGCAAGATGACGAAGACCTCGAGCGGGTTGCAATACGAAGACACGGTCGTCGGTACCGGCGCCTCGCCTAAGAACGGCCAGACCTGCGTCATGCATTACACGGGTTGGCTCTGGGAGACCGGAGCGAAGGGGAAGAAGTTCGACAGCTCGGTGGACCGGGGGAAGCCCTTCGAGTTCGTGATCGGCCAGGGACAGGTCATCAAGGGATGGGATGAAGGCGTTTCGACGATGAAGGTCGGCGGCAAGCGCACGCTCCTGATCCCTGCGACGCTCGGGTACGGGGCTCGCGGCGCCGGCGGCGTCATTCCCCCGAACGCCACGCTCCTTTTCGAAGTGGAGCTGCTCGGCGTCAAGTAAACGTCGGCCTCGCTGCGCGGGGCCTCCCGCGGCGCGCGCCTCCTCCCTCGGTTACTTCGGGAGACTTCGCGCGCTGCGGGCTTCACTCCCAGTCCGCCGCAGAAGAAGACCGTTCCGCAAGCCAGGGAGAGACGCAGCGTCAGCAGAACGCATCACCCGGCTCGCCGGTTCGGCGCCTGGCGGCCGATCACCTCATGAAAGTAGCGTTCATGCTCGACTTCGACCGCTGCCATCTCGCGCAGGTCCGGAGGGAAGTCGTCCAGATGGAGCTCCGCAGCCCACCCGGCGGCCTTTTCGTACTCGCAGACGTTTTTCGTCTCGAGCTTCCCGGCCAGGAACATCGGAAGGAACCAGCCGGCGAGACCGCACAGAAATGAGAGCGTGTGCCCAACGGCGCTCGCCCGGGCTTCCCGGACGATCAGGGGCCGGGCCCCGAGGCGGTCGAGCAGGGCCCCGACCTTGCGCCGGTGGATCTACTCGTCGTTTTCGATTTTCGCGATCATCGCCTTTTCCTGGGGATCGCGGACGGACCGGGCGTGCCCCTGGTAGGCGAGCGCCGCCGCCTTTTCGCCCGAGCACGCGAGCTGGAGCAGGCGGACCAGCATTTTTCGGGTTCCCTCGACGGTCGAACCGCCGCCGGTCACGCGGCTTCCTCCCGGTTCGAGGCGGCCGCGACGGAATTGCCGGCTGCCGGCGCGCCCCACTCCGGGCTATGACGCGCGGAGTCGGGAATTCCGCTGAAACAGGAGGGACAGGAGCTCAAACTGTCGAGCCATTCTACCGCAGCGCTTCGCTTCCCGACCCCGCCGCGATGAGTCTCCTTGTCACCTCGTTCGGGAGCCGCTAGCATCGGTCAGTGGCTCGCACGTTCGTTCCCCCCGCATCCGTCTCATCGCCCCGCCGCGTCGGTCTCACGGACCGGTTCGCGGCTTTCGTCGCGGAACGCCATCCGTTCGCCCTCGCGCCCGCTCTGGCGGCATTCGCTTCCTGCTGTGACAAGGATCCCGGCCGCAGCGCCCCCGCCATCGATGCGCTGCGGGGCGCGTTCGCGCGGGCCCTCTCCCGCGCCCTCGCCGGATCTCCGCCGCAGGGACTTCCCGAGACGACTCCGGGCGTCACCGTCGAAGACCGCCTCACGACCGCGACGACCGAGCTCCTGGAGGCCTGCGACGGGTTCCTCCGGCGCGAGGCGATCGCGGCGTCCCTCACGCGCGACGAGCGGATCGAGATGCTGCGCGGCATGATCCTGACGCGGGCGACGGACAACCGGCTGAAGGCGTTCTTCTCGGGCGGCGAGGTGCGATATCGCGGCGTGTCCTTCCAGGGGAAGGGCTTTCGTTCGCTCGGACAGGAGGCGATCTACGCCGCTCCCCTGCGGCTGCGGCGCGGCGCGGACTACCGATCCCCCGACGGCGCGTGGCGCGGGGACGTCGTCGCGCCGCTCATTCGAGACCTCGGCGCCGAGCTCGCGATGCGGCCGGATCCGGAATCGGTGCGGCTCGTTCTGGCGGCGCAGATGGGAAAGGCCGGCTCGCCGATGCAGGGCAAGGACCTGCACGTCGGCGACTTCTCCTGGGGCGTTCTGCCGGCCTCCGCTCCCCTCGCGATTTCCTCTCTCACGGCCGCCGGCCTCGCCATGGCCTTTTCCCGGGACGGCTCCGGACGGGTCGCCGTGTCCTTCATCGGCGAAGGCGGCACGTCGCTCGGCGAGTGGCACGAAGCGATCAACCTGTGCGCCGCCCGGCGGCTCCCGGCCATCTTCTGCGTTCAGAACAATCAGACGGCTCTCTCGACCCCGGTCGAAGATCAGTCCGCGGTGCGGGTGTTTGCCGACAAGGCCGCCGGATACGGAATCCCCGGAGTCACGATCGACGGGACGGACCCCGAGGCGATCGCGGCCGCGTTCACGTGGGCGGCCGAGCGGGCGCGCCAGGGCCGCGGGCCCGCGCTGATCGAGCTCGTCTGCATGCGCATGTGCGGCCACGCGCACCACGACGACATGCTGTACCTCGGCAAGGAGCCTGCGATTTCCTGGGGCTACCCGAAGCCCTCGGAGGGGGGCTACGCGGACGAGGAGCTGTATGCCTTCTGGTCGCGCCGCGAGCCGATCGCCACCTACGCGGCGCGGCTCGAAGCCGAGGGACTTCTCGCGCCCGGGGACCTCGACCGGTTTCGCCGCGAGGCCGACGCGCTCGTCGAGGAGCAGGCCCGCCGGGTGATCGACGCGCCGTGGCCCGAGCCCGAGAGCGCCGGGACCGGCGTCTTCGCGGGCGAGCCGGGTCGGCGAAGGACAGAGCCGCTCGATCCGGCCGTCCGAAGCGGGACCGCCCCGCCGATGCCGCAGCTCGAGACGGGGCCTGGCTTCGACGCGAAGGGGCGCACTTTTCTCGAGGCCGTGATGCTCGGCGTGGGAGACGCCCTCGAGGCAGACCCGCGCGTCTTCGTCTACGGCGAGGACGTCGGCGG
>JBDUBP010000032.1:0-3484 GCA_040004075.1 Acidobacteriota bacterium
TCCTCCAGATCACGCTGATCGCGTCGTGGTTCAACTACATCAACCGGGTCGCGGACGCGCTCGGGGTGGGGCGGGCTGACTAGTCCTCGTCCAGGTATTCCTGGGGCACGTCGTCCACGGGAACCTGCCGCGTCCGGACTCCTCCCTGGTCGGCATCGGGTGCGTTCTCGACGCCGCTGATCACGCCGGCCTCGAACGCCTGGCCCTCTTCGACCAGTTCCTCGACGCTTTCCGAGTCGACGGACTCTTCTTCCGACAGTCCTTCGGTGTCGCCGGCCTGACCTCCGGCCTCCGGCCCCAGCCCCCGCGTCGTGCTTTCGTGGTTGTTCGTCATGGGGCGACTCTACATCCGGCGTCGGCCCGCGTTACCCGGAGTATCTTCTTACCGGTGTTCGACCTCGGAAGCATCTCCTTCGCGACGATCGCCATTGCCGTCGTCTTCAGCCTCGTGGGGTTCGCCGCGTACCGCTACGGGAAGAAGAACGCCGAACCGCGCCAGATTTTTCTGGGAATCGCGCTCATGGCCTATGGTTACTTCGTCTCGAATGCCTGGGTCTCGCTTTCGATCGGAGCGGTGCTGACGCTCCTTCTGTTCTTCCCGCGTTAGCGAGTCCGAGAAAAATCCGCATCCGATCGAGCTCGGCTTCGAGCTCCCGACGGAAGGCGCGATCGCGCGGCGCCGATGCTCGGATCTGCCTGCACGAAGCCCACCCGGTCGAGCGCCCGTTTCAGCGTAGTGGGGGGAAGAGGCTGCGGGCGACGGCAAAACGCCGCAGGTCGTCGAGAGTGATCAGCACCGCCGCGCGGATCAGACCGGGCGAATCAGCGCGCGAGCTCGGCGTTCCAGTTCAGCACGACGGTCGTCGGGATCAGGGCCTCGCGGCCGAGCGGAGCGGAGAGGAGGAAGCGCTGGCCGTCGCGCGAGGCGGCGTACTTGTTTCGCGTCGTTCCCGCTCGAACCCGCGCCGGGAAGAGCGGCTGCGGGAGGCCGACGTTGAAACCGTCGCCCGCCTGGATCTCCACCGCCATGAGCTTCTGGTCCGCCGAGCGGTAGTAGAGCGCCTTGCCGTCGGCGCGCCACGACGGGTCCACGCCGCCGGCGTTCGAGATCTGCCACTTGCCGCTCGCGGCCGGGAAGGACTGAACGTAGATCTCCGGATTTCCGGACTCGTCCGACTGGTACGCGACGAATCGGGTGTCGGGCGAGAAGGCGGCATTCTGCTCCACGAACCGACCGGCGACGATCGGGAACGGCTTGCGGTCTCCGAAGGTCGGCAGAGCCATGACGTTCCAGCTCGTCTTCGGGTTCTGGCTCGAGAACGCAATGTAGCGGCCGTCCCGGGACCAGCTGGTCGGAATTTTGGCCTCGTCGCTCTTGAGAACGAGCTTCTCCTCGCCCTGGCCGCTCGCCGTCTTCTCGAAGAGGTCGGGCGTGCCGTTGCGGTCCGAGCGGAACAGGATCGTGCCGCCGTCGGGAGACCAGACGGGCGTTCCGTTGTTGGCTCCGCCGAAGGTGAAGCGGGAGTTGACGCCCCGCACGAGATCCCGGACCCAGACGTCGTCCTTCCCACCGCGGGGATCCCCCACGCTGAACGCCAGGCGGTCGCCTGACGGAGAGAGCGCCGGGTTCCGGTAGTCGCCGCGGTCTCCGACCTGCTCGAGCTCCTTCCCGGAAACATCCACCCAGATCAGGCGGCCCCCGGTCTCCCCCGTCCGGTAGGCGAGCGTCCCTTCCCGGGACACGGAAAAGGTCGCGAGGCCGACGTTGTCGGTCCCGATCTGCTCCGCGAGCGGGATCGGTTCCCCCTTGATCTTGATGGCTTTCGCATCGAACGGTTGCGCGACGAGGGTCCGGTCGCGGACGAACAGAAGGTGGCCGGGGGGCGCGTAGGTGACGAGGGTCTGCGCCGGCGCGAAGAGCTTGCTCTCCGCCGAATCAAGAGTGCCCACGCGGTAGTTGCTGTCTTCCGGTTTCGAGGCGATCGCCATGAAGAGGTAGTGGCGGCCGTCCGGCAGAAACTCGGGCCAGCCGACCTGCCCATCCTTCTCGGGTTTCGCGGCCACCGTGGGTGAGCCGCCGGCTGCCGAGACGCGGTGTATCGGATCGGCCCCGGTGCCGTCGTACAGGATGACTCCCGCCGTGCTCCAGGTGCCATCCGCGCCGGTCGGCGCGTCGCAGATCTTCTGCGCCGGACCGCCGGTGACCTCGATCTTCTTCAGCTTTCCCTCGGCGAAGAACCCGAGGAACCGGCTGTCGGGGGACCAGAAGGGGCGGGTCGTCCCCTCCGTGCCGGGTAACGGCTGGGCGGCGAGGGCGTTCAGGGCGCGGATCCAGATCTGGGTTTTCCCCTCCGCGTTCGTCGCATTGAAGGCAAGGTAGCGCCCGTCGGGCGAGATGCGGGGCGCGTCTATGGAGACGACGCCTTCCGGAATCGCGATCTCGAAACGGACCGGGCGCGCTTTGAGGGGCGCGCGGCGGACGAAGCCGAATCCGAGCGCGGCCGCCGCGAGGAGCGCCGCCGCCGCCACGCCCCACGCGAGGCGCTCGCGGCTCTTCCTCCGCGCGGCGACCGGCGCGGGCACGCCGGCCTGCGATCCGCCCTCCGCGACCCACTGGAGCTGCAGCTTGACGTCGTGCGCCGTCTGGAACCGGTCCTCCGGGTCCTTGGCGAGGCACGTCTTGATCACCCGGTTCAGGGCCGGCGGCAGCATCGGCGCGATCTCGGTCACCGAGGTCGGATCGTCGCGGAGGATCGAGCCGGCGAGGCTCGCCTGGCTCTTGCCGGCGAACGCCTTCTTTCCCGTGGCCATCTCGTAGAGAAGGGCGCCAAAGGCGAAGATGTCCGAGCGCGCGTCGGCCTCTCCCCCCTCGAGCTGCTCCGGCGCCATGTACTGGAACGTGCCGAGCACCGTGCCCCGCTCCGTCAGCGGCTGGCTCTTCTGGGCCTCCGTCTTCAGAACCGAAACTCCCGAGGCCAACTTGTCCCGCGCGGCCTCCTGGAACTTCGCGAGACCGAAGTCGAGGAGCTTGACCCCGGACTTCGTGATCATGACGTTGCCGGGCTTCAGGTCCCGGTGCACGATCCCGAGCCGGTGGGCCTTGTCCAGGGCGTCGGCGATCTCGATGCCGTAGCGCAGGAGCTGCTCGGCCGGCAGCGCCCCCTTGTCCAGGCGCTGGGCGAGGGTCTCTCCCTCGAGGAGCTCCATGACGAGGTAGTCGCGGTCCCCCTCGCGGCCGACGTCGTAGAGCGCGCAGATGTGAGGGTGGGAGATCTGCGAGATCGTCTTGGCCTCGCGCTCGAAGCGCTGGCGCAGGTCCGCGTCGGAGGTCAGATGCTCCGGGAGCACCTTGATGGCGACGGTCCTCTCCAGCCGCGTGTCCCGCGCCCGGTAGACCTCACCCATTCCACCGGCGCCGATCGCCGAGACGATTTCGTATGGGCCGAGCCGGGAGCCAGCCGCGAGTGTCAATTTGCCTCCTGTC
>JBDUBP010000204.1:0-3444 GCA_040004075.1 Acidobacteriota bacterium
CATGAAGAAGTCGGATCGGAAGCTCGTCCGCCGGTATCGCGTCGACAACGGGAAGAAGTTTCGCCTCAAAGACACGGACCCCGATGACACCGGCGGCCTCGACATCGACAAGGAAGAAGCCAGACGCATACTGGCCGAGGGAGTCGAACAGCTCGCCGAGCTCCAGTCGAAGCTCTTCGCGCAGGACCGGTGGGCCGTCCTCCTCGTGTTCCAGGCGATGGACGCCGCCGGCAAGGACAGCACGATCCAGCACGTCTTCTCCGGCGTCAACCCGCAGGGCTGCCAGGTCACCTCGTTCAAGGAGCCCTCGAGCGAAGAAATCGACCACGACTTCCTGTGGCGCGTGGCGAAAGCGCTCCCCGAGCGCGGACGCATCGGGATCTTCAACCGGTCCCACTACGAGGAGGTCCTGATCGTCCGGGTGCATCCGGAGATCCTGCGCGGCCAGAAGCTGCCTTCGGATTGCCTGGACGAGGACATCTGGGAGGAGCGGTTCGAGGACATCAACGCCTTCGAGCGACACCTGCGCCGCAGCGGGACGATCGTCCTCAAGTTCTTCCTTCACGTTTCGCTCGAGGAGCAGAAGAAGCGGTTCCTCGCCCGCATCGAGCGTCCCGAGAAGAACTGGAAGTTTTCCTTGGGCGACGTCAAGGAGCGAGCGCTCTGGAAGGACTACATGCACGCCTACGAGGAGACGATTCGGGCGACCAGCACGAAGTGGGCGCCCTGGCACGTCGTGCCGGCGGATCACAAGTGGTTCGCGCGCCTCGTCGTCGCGGGCACCATCGTCGACGCCCTCGAACAGCTGGACGTCGCTTACCCGAAGCTCGACCCGGCCCAGAAGAAGGAGCTCGCGCAGGCGCGGAGGGCCCTGATGGGCACGGGAGGCGGGAGGTGGTAGGCGGGGGGCGGAAGGCGGGGAAGACGACGGGCCGGGAGCCGAGCGACAAACGGGAGCGAGACGGCCGCGGTATTCCGCGGTCAACTAGCTCGGGAGCCAAGCGACCAAAGGGAGCGACGGGCTCGCTACTCCGCGGTCAACTAGACCGGAAATCGAAGGGAAGCCCTTCGGATCGAGTTCTCCGCCTCACGCCTTCCCCCTGCCGGCGCGCGCAGCGCGCTACGTCTTTCGGTAGATCTCCGCGCCGTCCCGGAGGAACTCTTCGGATTTTTCCGTCAGGCCTCGCGCCAGCGCGGCTTCCTCCGTCGCGCCGACGGAGGCGGCGTACTCGCGGACCTCCTGCGTGATCTTCATCGAGCAGAAGTGCGGGCCGCACATGCTGCAGAAGTGCGCGATCTTGGCGCCGTCGGCGGGGAGCGTCTCGTCGTGAAACTCCCGCGCCGTCTCCGGATCGAGCGAGAGATTGAACTGGTCCTCCCAGCGGAATTCGAAGCGCGCCTTCGACAGCGTGTCGTCCCGCAGGCGCGCGTCCGGATGTCCCTTCGCGAGGTCCGCCGCGTGCGCCGCGATCTTGTAGGCGATGACGCCGTCCTTCACGTCCTTCTTGTTCGGGAGGCCGAGGTGCTCCTTGGGGGTGACGTAGCAGAGCATCGCGGTGCCCATCCAGCCGATCATCGCCGCGCCGATCGCGGAGGTGATGTGGTCGTAGCCGGGAGCGATGTCCGTCGTCAACGGGCCAAGCGTGTAGAAGGGCGCTTCCTTGCAGATCGAAAGCTGCTTTTCCATGTTCTCGGCGATCAGGTGCATGGGGACGTGCCCCGGCCCCTCGATCATGACCTGGCAGTCGTGCTTCCAGGCGACGTCGGTCAGCTCTCCCAGAGTCTCGAGCTCCGCGAACTGCGCCTCGTCGTTCGCGTCGGCCGTCGATCCCGGGCGCAACCCGTCGCCGAGCGAGAAGGCGACGTCGTAGGTCTTCATCAGCTCGCAGATCTCGTCGAACCGCGTGTAGAGAAACGACTCCTGGTGGTGGGCCAGGCACCACTTCGCCATGATCGAGCCGCCTCGCGAAACGATCCCGGTCACGCGCTTCGCCGTCAGGGGGATGTAGCGGAGCAGGACGCCCGAGTGGATGGTGAAGTAGTCCACACCCTGCTCCGCCTGCTCGATCAGCGTGTCGCGGTAGATCTCCCAGGTCAGCTCCTCAGCCTTGCCGCCCACTTTTTCCAGCGCCTGGTAGATGGGAACGGTTCCGATCGGCACCGGCGAGTTTCTGAGGATCCACTCCCGCGTCTCGTGGATGTTCCTGCCCGTCGAAAGGTCCATCACGGTGTCGGCGCCCCACCGGGCGGACCACGTCATCTTCTCGACCTCCTCCTCGATGGAAGAGGTCACCGCCGAGTTGCCGATATTCGCGTTGATCTTCACGAGAAAGCGGCGGCCGATGATCATCGGCTCGGACTCCGGGTGATTGATGTTGGCCGGGATGATGGCGCGGCCGCGCGCGACCTCGCTGCGGACGAGCTCGGGGTCCACGTTCTCGCGGATCGCGATGAACTCCATCTCCGGAGTGACGATTCCCTTCCGCGCGTAGTGCATCTGCGTCACGGTGCCGCGGCCGCGGAGGACTTCCCGCGGCTTCGCCATCGCCAGGTCCGGCGCGTTGGCGCGGACCGGAGCGGAGCGGTCGTAGTCGCCGCGCGCCAGGATCCACGGAAGCCGCAGCTCGGCGAGCCCCTGCCGGAGGTCGATCGCCGCATCGGGGTCGGTGTACGGACCGGACGTGTCGTAGACGCGAAACGGCGGATGGATCTCCGTCTCGCCGCGCAGCCCGCGCGTCGGGTGCAGGGCGATCTCGCGGAAGGGGACCCGCAGGCCGGCCGGGCCGGCGGAATAGACCTTTTTCGAGCCGGCCAGCGGCTCGCGGTTGGCGACCTCATTGGACGGAACGGCGTCGCGGTGGGTGCTCATGTCTCTCCTCCCTACGGCGGCATTACCCGCGTCAGGTCTTCGGGGTCTCCGGTGGACGTCCCGGACTCTCAGCCGTCCGCGCCGGATGCGCGGAGTGGGCTCCCCCATCTCGAGCGAGTGGAAGTGTATCTCCCCATGGGGAGGCCGGGTGAGGGCGTGGCGGCTGCCGCCGGACCACCTCCCTCTCCCCGCGCGCCCGGGAGAGGGCTGGGGTGAGGGGCGATAGTTCCAGCCCGGAGTTTGAATCGACAGGATCGCACCCCTAGAACCCGTCCCTCCTTCGGGCCGGGGGAGAGGGTCTTCGTTCCGTCGACATCACGCCCCGTGGCGATACCATGGCTCGTTCCTTGAATGAAGCAGCGGATGGAGGTCTCCAATGACCGACGCGAAGAAGGACTGGCGCACGCCCTACGCGGGGCCGGACTCCGACAAACCGGGCGTCGATTCCGGAATGTCCGAAAAGGAGAAGGACGCCATGTTCCACCAGATGGAACAGCAGGAAGGCCCGGAGAAGCGCGAAGTGCGCGGCGAGGATGACCAGGAGCCGGAGAAGGATCCGGGAGTTG
Source organism: Acidobacteriota bacterium (assembly GCA_040004075.1). Taxonomy (GTDB): domain Bacteria; phylum Acidobacteriota; class Thermoanaerobaculia; order UBA5066; family Gp7-AA6; genus JALYUA01. The sequence continues at coordinate 3,436 of JBDUBP010000204.1, forward strand.
CGCATTCGT
>JBDUBP010000217.1:0-11571 GCA_040004075.1 Acidobacteriota bacterium
TCTCATCGCTCGTCTCCGATTTCTCTTCCGGAACACTCCGGAAGTGTTCGACGACCAGATTAATTGGAGATCCTCACCGCGTCCTTATCACCTCTATCAAGAGGGTCGCAAGGGACTAACTCTGTGGCAACCGCCGGCCGGCAGCGGAACTGTCTACGCCCCCCGCACTTACGAAGGGCAACGAGACGGGTCCGGGAGCCCCCGACCAGGATCACCGTGGCCCGGCGACTCTCCAGTTCAGATCCGGGACGCTCGGCACCGGGATCGCGCCGACGACCTGAGTCGTGCTCATCGTCCAGACCGTGTTCTGTCCCGTCGCGATGTTGCGCCAGAGGATGTCCGGCTGAGCATCTCCCGTGTAATCACCGACACCCCCGATGCGCCAGTTCAGATCCGGTACGGGAGGCAAGGCCGCAAGAGACTTGACGACAGTCCCGTTCATTAGAGGATAGCTGCGCAGGATTTCAGCGTTGACCCCAATGACCAGGAAGCTCAGCTACTCGTTTTCGCCTTCCGCGAGGACAGTGACGATACCCATCATCGGAGTACCGAAGTTGCCGTTTGGGTCCTTGATGCCACCGCGGGGGCCCGGAGCCGCGGGCTGGTGCGCGTCGTCCAGATGGGCGTGAAACCGGCAGTAATAGACAAACGTGCCAGGACGAGAGAAATGAAGCGAAAAAGTGCCAGGCTTGCCGCCGTTGTTGTCCGTTCCCAAGATGAGCACGTCCGTCCCGTTGTGCCCGGCCGTGTTGAAGAAGTCGTCGCTGACAACCGTGTGATCGTCGGCATCCGTGTTGACCCACGTCACAGACTCGCCGCTCCGGATTGTCAGTCCGAACGGCGTGAATCGATCCTCGCCGGGAACGATCACCTGGCGGCGCGACCTCAAGGCGCGCTGCTGGGCGGCGGTCGATACCGCAACTCCCATTAGACCGACCAGAACCGTCAGCGTCAGCATCCTGTTGAACCGGGAAGGCAAGGGGAAAGTCATGGCAACCTCCGTTATGGTTGAACTACCTCCCTCTACATAGGCGATATGTCGGCGGCGATTACAGAGCTAATGGAACGCTAAGGAGCCGAGGGTTCCACCGACGCGAGGATTGCGCCTTAACGGGAGTGAGCCCGGCCCCTCGTGGAGCCGGGCCCCAGAGAACCCGCCCGCCGAAGGGTTTCGGGGTACAGGCGAAGAATCTCGGCCGTTTGGCGGAAGCGCGTCGCGTTTGAGTGTCTCTCCCGCTAGATCGTGACGACAAATAGCAAGAGTGGGAACTCCAGAAATGTCGTGTACCTGATGAACAACCAGTTAGCGCGCGCGGCGCTCGGTCCGTCGGTCCCCATGACTTAGCAAGAGAGTCGGCGGAAGGGGCTTGGGGAGATCTCCGATTCCCGCCGACCGAGCGAGCTCCGCCGCTTTCCGGAGAATTCCGCTCACGGCGGCGAACACAGGACGCGGTTCCCCGTTGATTCGACAAGAAGTGACCTAAGGAGGGCGGCGCGTCTCTTTCGAAATTCGCTCTGCGGGGCGAATCCTCTCGGAAGCCCCCTTCGAAGGTGATCAAGCATGGTACGCACAACATAAGGGTTTTGCCGCGCTCACGAAGGCCCGCGGCCAGGCGCAGACTGATGCGCTCAGTTTCACGGAGGTCACGATGTACACGTTTCGTCATGCGGCTTTTTGTCTGATTCTCGGCATCGGGTTGTCGGCCTCGTCGTCAGCGCTTCTCGCGGGCGATCTCCTACGCTGGCATGTACGAGGTCATGAGCACGATGGACATCCCGAACATGCCTGAGGCCAAACCGACTCGAAATACGCACCGCTACTCGGCAGACGACGTTAAGGGAGTCAACGCGAGGGACGTCACTGCCACTGGCAAGGCGTTTGGACAGCCTGACAAACGGTGCGACGTGAACGAATCCAGCTTCGATAAGAACAGAAGCGTTTGGTTACGAAGTGCCCGGAGGGTACGACCCGCTATGACATCACCTACGGCGGCGACGCCTTTGAGAGCGCGATCACGACAACCGCCCCTGAGGGAGGGTCGATGATACTGCGGCTAAAGGGACGGCGCATCGGCGAGTGCAAATAACATGGGTCGCTCAGTCGCAAGACGATGAGCATGTCCCTCGTTCTTGGCCAAATCCCTTGAGGATGTAGTGGCTCACGTGAGAACTTCTTGTCACGGTACAAATGGCCGGACAGACAGCAACATGACCTTGCACGCCCCGACACGTGGAGGTGCCATCCAGCGGAGGGAGTTCCCAATGTCTCAGACGCGGATCGCGGGCATTCTGTTCTGTGTTGTGGCCGTAGCCTGCGGAAGAGGTCCGAAGGCGGATTCGGCTGCCGTTTCGGCTGCGCCGGTCGCCGATTCTTCGGGCTCTTCGGGCTCTTCCCCGGCAAAGGCAGCCGTGACCAATACAATCGATCCCTGTACCCTGATAACGAAGGCGGAAGCGGAGGCCGCACTCGGCATGTCAGTGACGGGACCGGAAACTGAGCGCGACGGCGACGGCGTTACATGCACCTATACGCACTCCGCCACCACTCTCGTGGTCCACGTCGGCCGACAGCCATCCAGCGTGTCGGCAATCGAGCAGGCACGCACACTCTACGGGGAAAACGCGAAAATCCTCTCTGGTATCGGCGACGCAGCCTTCGAAGGCCCGGGGCGGATGATCTCCGGCGTCAAGAACTCAACACTCTTCCTGATCAACACCGGCGCGGGGCCGGGGATCATGAGCGAGGATAAGTTTCTCGCCCTCGCTCGTACCGTCGCCGCCAGGCTTTAAGAGCCGTCGCCAGCGCCGGGCCACGGGCATGAAGCGCGATGACGTTGGTTTCAACCTCGTCGTGAACGACAACCGGGAATGGGTCGATAACGCGAGCTTCAGCATCGGGATCTCCGACTTGGACGCGCTCTATGAGGAATATCACCAGCTCCCCGCGAGGATCGGGCCTCTTAAGCAGAAACCATGGGGCCGAAGAGAGTCGCTGCTGAGCTTGGGACGTTAGGCCGCGAGAAGGGCCCGTCCAGGTCCTCGCGAAGAAGCCAATCCGCTAATACCGTGGCCACCTTATCGCCGCCGAGGAGTCCTTGAAGGTATCCGCTCATTCCTCGGTCCAAGGCCCTCACGGCAAGTCCTTAACGGCTAGGCGAGCTCTAGAGCCGTCGTCGACCGAAAGAAGCTTGCACGACCGGAGTGCTCTCGACCTCCTCCTGAATCCTCCGGATCTCCATCACTAGGACCCGCTCACCGCGGTCTGCCGCGAGCTCGGAGGCCCGCCGCAGCCCATCCGCGTGCGCGTCCCTGATCGCCCGCGGCGATCGTGAACTCCGGGCTCGGGCCCCAGGTGTCCAGCGCCTTGCGTGCGGCACGCCACCAGGAGCTCGGTTCCAGCGGTGCTTGCCGCCGGCGCGAAGCCGGGGACCGTCAACCGGGAATGGGCGATCGTGAAGGCGATTCTGAATAGGGGCGAGGCTTGGGGGCTGATCGAACGCAATCCGATCCGCCGCGGCTCGGTTCCGATGCTCCCGCTGCAGAACGGGCGTCTTGTGTTCTTCGAGCGCGGCGAGTGGGACCGGTTCATCTCGGCCTTCGAGGATGAGACGGCCTGGCGGCGCTACATCGCGCAGGTCCGCAACCTCGGCCCGGTCAAGCTCGGGCTGGCCGCTCCGGACCCCAGGCGCTATGGCGGAGGGCGTCGCCCGGACTCAAACGCGACGGCCGAGTACCGCGAGCGCCTGCGGGCCACCGTCCCCATCTTCAAGACGCTGCTCTACACCGGCTCAAGGCTCGGAGAAATCATCGGCTTGACCTGGGCGGACGTGGACCTCGAGCGTGGCGTGCTGTCGATCTCGCAGGAGAAGGTCCGACGCCGCAAGACCATGCCGGTCTCGGGCGGTTTCAGGACGCTTCTCCTCTCGCTGCGCAGGGGCCTAGGAGCCGCAACCGTCTTCACCCGCCCCGATGGCTCCGCTCTCCCGATCGGGGAGGTGCAGAGGGCCTTCTCTGTCTCGCGCCGCCTGTCGGGCATTCGCCCGGAGCTCACGCCCCACTCCATCCGGCACACCTTCGCCTCCTGGCTGGCGATTGCGGGGACACCTCTGCGGACGATCCAGGAGCTCTCGGCCACGCGGACATCCGGATGACGATCCGCTACGCCCACCTCTCGCCAGCCCATCTCCGGGACGCGGTTGAACTGTTCGGATCTGCGGAAAACTCAAACCGGCTGCGCGAGGGCTGAGCGCCGGAGGAAAACGCCGCGGCGGGAAGCGGTGCTAAGTCCTTTGAAGAGAAGTGGCGGCCCCAACGGGATTCGAACCCGTGCACCGGCCTTGAAAGAGCCGTGTCCTAACCCCTAGACGATGGGGCCGCAGGGGAGCGGAGAAAGATAGCACGCGACGGGATTGCCGGCTGCCGCGATCGCCCGTCCGCGCATCGAGCGGTCGCGAGCGCGTCTCCCGAACATGCCAGTCTTTCTACGATCCGCCGGCGATCCGCTGCCGCCTCATGGCTCTTTCAGGTACGCGTCGAGCGCGCGGACCAGAATGTCTCCGGTCGAGATCTTTTCCCGGAGCGCCCGCTCCCGGGTCTTCTCCCACAGATCGCGCGCGAGATGATGATCGTCCCGGCGCGCGCGGCGAATTTCCGGGGTTCAGACCGATCCACACCGCTCCCAGGGGGCGGGGCTCGTGTTTCTCATCCAGCCGCTCCGATGCGCCGCGCGAATGACCGTCGGAAGCAGCGTGGAGTTCGGCGCGGATCCGGCCTTCGCGAGAACGTCGGCGGACGTGAACGGGGCGCCCCTCTCCGCCAGGGCGGCGATCGCCGCCTCCGCCCCCCGCCGCCAGTCCTGCTCATATCGATGTGTGAGAGACCCGTCGTGGGAGACGACTCGCCGGCGAGCACGGCGCTTCGGGTTTCTTTGTTCATCGCTGCTCTCCTGCCGTTGCTCCTCGCCGGATCGCCGCGCGGCCGGATCTCGACGGCCGCCTTCAGTGGTTCGGACGAGCGAAGCCCTGCGGAGATTACGGGAGTCCTCCCGCTCGCCGGACCGGCGGCGCCCACGTGGAAGAGGAGCGGTCCGGCCTTCCCGATTTTTCTCGCACGCGCGGGCGTTTACGATCAAGATACCGTGTGGCTCGAAACTTCCGGCGCGTGGCGTGGATCCTTTTGGGAGCGGCGGCCGGTTGCTCGGAAAAGAGCACGATCACCAATCCCATGACGGCGACGCCCGTCACGCCATCTATCACCTTTCCGACCCCGATCGGGCCCGGCGGCACTCCGGCCGTCACGGGGACCCCGCTCATTCCCACCGCCGGCGCGACGCTGACCCCTCGAACGACTACCCCCGTTCCGACCGTCCCATCGGTGACTCCGGGCGGGCCGACCGCGACCCCCGTCGTTCCCACCGCGGGCCCGTCCCCGACCCCCCGGACGACTACGCCCGTCCCGACCGCGCCCACGACGACGCCCGTCGTCACGGGCACGCCCATCCCCCCGACCCCCACGCCGCTGTTCACGCCCGTCCCGACGATCACGCCGGTCCCGACGAATACCCCTCTCACCTTCGGGACGCCGACGCCGCTCCCGGTGACAGCCACTCCCCGGCCGACGCCCTAGTCTCCCGGCGGAAAGCAGCGGCCCGCTTGTGCGCGGGCGGACAGACGCCGGGCTCGCGAGCCGTGCAGGCTGCCGCACGCATGGCATCGCCGATCCGCAAACTTCTCGTCCGGCTGGATCCAGAACAAGTCGTCGTCTTCGCCGAGCCGGGGGAGGACCTCGCGCTGTTTTCCCGCGCGGGATTTCATTTTCCGAAGCCCGTCCTGGAATCGATCGCCGCCGGGGGTGTCAGCGCCTCTCTGGGAGCCTCGACCCCGACCAACGTGAGGCGGCTTCGGCTGCGCGAACCGGGCGGGCGCCTGATCTTCGACTCGCCGATCGTCGTCTATCTGGTCTGAGAGTCGTCCTGGCGAAACCGGCCTACCGCCCGTCACACACGGGCGCGTTGCCGCCGGTCCGGGATGATGTTGGAACTCGAGATCGTCTCCCGAACCGCCGCGTCGCACCTCCGGCAAACGAGGGGAATGATCTTGCCTTCCTGGATCTCGGTCGACAGCGGCCGGTAATTCTGCTGGCCGCAGGACGGGCATCTCCAGGAGAGAAGCTTGACCTCGTTTTCTGTCATGTATCGCCATCGGCGCCCCGGGGGGCAGACGCGCTGTCTTCTCTCGAGAAAGGGAATGAGGCACGAGGAACGGCGATGGCATTCTCGCAGGAGATCCGCTCGTCAATCAATCCGGTGACCCTTCGCGGAGGTCGAAGCGGACGGCGGTTCAGACCCCGGGAAACGAAGCAGGCGTCCGGAATGCGCGGATCAGTGTGCGAATTTCCGCGCCCTCCGCAGAACCGGCTCCGCCCACCCGTAGAAAGGCCGCGACTCGGGGCGAGGGGAGTATCCGACGACGCGCCTCTCCGAATCGAAAAAACAGCGGAGAGGCGTGTACTCCACGCGAGCCCGAATTGCATTGGTCACGTCGGCGGGCCGAGTCAATCAGACGACCGGTCGGACCGAAAACCTTCCTCCGTCGAGTTGGCCGTACGGACCCGTACCAATGCGTTCCGCGGCATGGGATACCGTTGATGACGCGAACCCGGAAAACAGGTCCCGAAGGAGCCAAAGGTGGGGAGAAAAGACCCGTCGAAGCGAAATCCCGTCGCGATGCGGGGACCACGCGGTATCGAGAAGTCCGCGACGGGAATCCCCGGTCTCGACGAGATCACCGATGGCGGATTTCCCCGGGGCCGTCCGACGCTCGTGTGCGGGAGCGCCGGGTGTGGAAAGACTCTGATGGCCATGGAATTTCTGATCCGTGGCGCAACAGAGTTCGGTGAGCCGGGAGTCTTCATGGCCTTCGAAGAGACTGCCACCGAGCTCGCAGAAAACGTCCGATCGCTCGGGTTCGATCTCGACGAGCTCATTCGCCGGAAGAAGATCGTGGTCGACTACGTGCACATCGAGGCTTCGGAGGTGGAGGAGTCGGGGGAATACGACCTCGAAGGACTCTTCATCCGGCTCGGCCAGGCGATCGACTCGATCGGGGCGAAGCGGGTCGTGCTCGACACGATCGAGGTTCTCTTCGGCGCTCTTCCGAACGTCATGGTTCTTCGGTCCGAGCTTCGCCGGCTGTTCCGCTGGCTGAAGGCTCGCCGAGTCACCGCCGTGGTCACGGGGGAGAGGGGAGACGGAACGCTGACCCGCCAGGGAATGGAGGAGTACGTCTCCGACTGCGTGATCCTCCTCGACCATCGGGTCAACGATCAGGTCTCTACCCGCCGGCTGCGAATCGTGAAATACCGCGGCACGACGCACGGGACCAATGAATATCCCTTCCTCATCGACGAAGCCGGCATCTCCGTCCTCCCGATCACCGCCGGGACCCTGCGGCACGCGGTGAGCGACGAACGTATCTCGAGCGGCGTGCCGGCGCTCGACTCAATGCTCGCCGGAAAGGGTTACCACCGGGGGAGCAGCATCCTGATTTCCGGAACGGCCGGGACCGGAAAGACGAGCCTCGCGGCTCAATTTGCCGACGCCACGTGTCGGAGACGGGAGCGGTGCCTCTACTTCGCTTTCGAGGAAGCGGAAAGCCAGTTCCTCCGGAATATGCGCTCGATCGGAGTCGATCTCGGGCCGCATGTCCGGAAAGGTCTTCTGCGTTTTCACGCCTCGCGGCCGACTCTCTACGGCCTGGAGACGCACCTCTCGATCATGCATCGCGCGATTCACTCGTTCAAACCGAGCGTCGTCATCATCGATCCGATCTCCAACTTCTCCTCCGGCGGAACCCGTTCGGAGTCCACGGCGATGCTCACCCGGCTCCTCGACCAGCTCAAATCGACGCAAACGACGGTCCTGATGACGAACCTGACGTCCGGCGCGGGCTCCCTCGAAAACACCGAGGTGGGTATCTCGTCGCTCGTGGACAGCTGGCTGCTGCTGCGGGACATCGAGCTGAACGGGGAGCGAAATCGCGGGATGTACGTCCTCAAGGCGCGTGGCACGGCGCACTCCAATCAGATTCGCGAATTTCTCCTTACTGATCACGGGATCGAGCTCCAGGACGCGTACATCGGGCCCGGAGGAGTTCTCACGGGCTCATCGCGAATCGCGCAGGAGGCCCGAGAACAGGCGGAGGCTCGTGCGCGGGGCGAGGAGGCGGACTCGAAGCGGCGCGCCCTCGAACGCCGCCAGCAGGCTCTCGACGCGCAGATCGCAGGATTGCGCGCCGAGTTCGAAGCCGAGCAGGAGGACTTGAAGCGGAGCCTCCAGCAGCAGGCTTCGAATGAGGAGCGCGGCCGAGACGTGCAACGGAAGATGGCCACGAGTCGGAAAGTGGGGCGGCAGGCCGGGGGACGGAAGCGCGACACGGAGAGCGAGGCGCGATGAAAGCGCAGGTCCGAAAGCCCGCGCGGCGGCGAGCGTCGAGACCGGACGCTCCGTCCGCTGCGGGTAAACCCTTCTGGGATCTGCGGCTCTACGTCGCCGGCCAGACGCCCAAGTCCATCGCCGCCCTGGGCAACCTGCGCCGGATCTGCGAGGAGCACCTCGAGGGGAGATATCGCATTCAAGTAATCGACCTCGTGAAGAATCCCCAGCTCGCGCGCGGAGACCAGATCGTCGCGATACCAACGCTCATTCGGAGCGTTCCCGAGCCGCTCCGACGGATGATCGGCGACCTCTCCAGCACCGAACGGGTCCTCGTGGGGCTGGACGTGCGCCCGGGATCGGAGCGCTGACGATGAGTTGCAGGCGTGCGAGCGAACTCCCGGAGACCTCGAAATGAGCCGGACGAACACGCGTTCGACCGTTTCGGAACTGATCAAGCGGCTGGAAGAGGCCGAAGAGACGATTCGCGCCATCCGCGACGGCGAGGTCGACGCCTTCGTCATGCGGGGGGCCGAGCAGGAAAGGGTGTTTGCGGTCGAGACGGCCGACGGACCCTACCGTCTCCTCGTCGAAAGGATGCAGCAGGCCGCGGTCACGCTCAGCACCGACGGCGCCGTTCTCTACTGCAACGACCGATTTGCGGAAATGGTGAATGCCGCTTCCGAACAGGTGTTCGGCCGGCCCTTCGAGACCTTCGTTCAGGCGTCCGACCGGCTTCTCTGGGACGCCCTTCGCCGCCGCGCGGACGAAAACGGCAGCAGTCAGGGTGAGCTGGCGATCGATCCGGGGGAAGGCCGCCTCGTCCCCGTGTACGCCGCGCTGGCGTCCTTCGGAAAGGGAATCGCAGGCTTCTCCCTGATGCTGACGGATCTCACCGAGCAGAAGAAGCTCGAGGCGGTTGTAGCTTCCGAGGCGCTTTCGAGCTCGATCCTGGAGCAGGCGGCGGACGCGATCCTGGTCTGCGACGCCGAGGGTCTGATCGTCCGCGCTTCGCGGGCCGCCGAAGAGCTCTGTGCCGGAAATCCCATGCTCCGGGGGTTCGACTCCCTTTTCGAGCTGTTCGTCGAGAGCCGCTCGCTCCCGGGGAACAACCGCCGGGAGACGCCTTCCAGCCGGCGCTTCTCTCTCGCTCCGGTGCTGGCGGGTGAGACCATCCGGGGCCTCGAGGTCGGTCTTCGCCGGCCGGCCGGGAGAGTCACTCTGCTGCTTCGAGGCGCCCCGCTTCTGAGCGCAGGGAAAACGATCGGCTGCGTGGTCACGCTGACGGACATCGCTGATCGCAAGAGAGTCGAAGACGCCCTCCGTGATGCCGACCAGAGAAAGGATGAATTCCTGGCGGTCCTCGGCCACGAGCTGAGAAACGCGCTCGGTCCGATCCGCAATGCCGTGCATCTCCAGAAGCTCGCCAGGGCGGATGAGCGGGGCGCGGCGCAGGCTCGGACCATGATCGAGAGACAGGTCGGGCACATGACGCGTCTGATCGACGACCTCATGGACGTGACGAGGATCGCGCGCGGCAAGGTCCTGCTGCAGCGGGAGCGCACGGACCTCGGCGCTCTCGTGCAATCGATCGTTGCCGATCACCGGTCAGGTCTCGAGGCCGCCGGGATCGAGGTGGACCTCCAGGTTCCGAGCGCGCCGATCGCAGTCCTCGGAGACTCGACGCGCCTGTCGCAGGTCCTCGGAAACGTTCTGCAGAACGCCGCGAAATTCACCGACGGCGGCGGCCGGGTCTCGGTCAGCGTCGCCGAGGCCCCGAAGGGCCGCGTTTCGATTTCGGTTCGCGACACGGGCATCGGAATGGACCCGGACAGTCTCACGCGAGTCTTCGACTACTTCAGTCAGTCCGAGCGAAGCCTGGACCGGAGCCGCGGAGGGCTCGGACTCGGGATGGCCCTGGCGCGGGGCCTCGTAGAGCTGCACGGAGGGGAAATGACGGCATCGAGCGACGGTCCGGGCCGCGGTTCGGAATTCGTCATTCGCCTTCCCGTCACTTCGGAGCCTCATTCCGAGGCGCTTCTCGATCGGGAAAACTCCTCGCGCGCGGAGCCCGGGGAGATTCGACGGATTCTCATCATCGAAGACAACGTCGACATGGCAGAGAGCCTGCGGATGCTTCTGGTTCTCGCCGGGTTTCCCGTCGAGCGGGCCTTCTCCGGGGCCACGGGAGTCGAGCTCGCGCAACAGTTCCGGCCGGAAGTGGTCCTTTGCGACATCGGGCTTCCAGGCGGGATGGACGGCTACGCGGTCGCCGCGAAGCTCCGCGGGGATCCCGCGACGAGGTCCGCATTTCTCGTCGCGCTCTCCGGGTATGCCCAGGATGACGACCAGCGCCGCTCGATCGAAGCCGGGTTCGATCTCCACCTGAGAAAACCCATCGAGTTCTCAGAGCTCGAGCGAATCCTCGCTTCCCTCCCGAGCCACAAAATCTAGCCGGAGTTCCCGCCTTCGTCCGGGCCGCACGGCCCCCGGGGGTCCAGCCCTAGGCGACCTGGACCTGGCGGCGCGCCAGTGGGGAGATGCGGTCGTCGGGGGTCAGGATCCCGCGCAGGTTGAGCGGGTCGGCCGCTGAGACGAGGACGGGCTCCGCGCCGGAAGACTCGCCCTTGCGCCGCAGCTCCCGCAGGAGGGTGACGGCTTCCGGCAGCGCGTATTGCTCTCCGTCGAACCCGGCCACGAAGCGTCCGCCGCGGATCTCGCCTCGGGCCTCGAGAGTCCGGAGGGCGCGCGCCAGATCGCGCCACGGGATCGGCTGCTTCTCGCGGGCCAGGGTGCGGCGGAACACGACCCCGGTCCGTGCCAGCATCCGGCGGGCCACGAACTCCGCCTGGACGGGCGAGAACCGGGACTCCGTGACGGCCGCCGGCGCCGGCGGCCGCAGAGCGCTCCACCGCCCGGCGGAGAGGCCGACCGCCTTCCGCCGCCACGCAGGAACGATGAGCCACCGCAATCCCGAGAACGAATCGCAGGTGACCTGTCCGAGAGCGATAAGCCGGCCGAGACCGTCTTCCGCGAGAGACGCGGAGAGCTTCGCCTCGCGGGCGAGCTCCTGAAAGAACATCGCGCCCCGGCGGACGAGCGCTTCGCGAACCGACGCCGCCTCGTCCGACGCGTCGGGG
>JBDUBP010000261.1:0-3413 GCA_040004075.1 Acidobacteriota bacterium
GGGCGTCCGCGAGGGTTCCCTGAGGAACGGCGGTCGCCACCTGGTCGTAGGTCGAGTTCACCTCGGCGGCCGGCACGTTGCCGCTGGCAAACTTCCCGACGAGATCCCCGAGGTTGTCTAGAAGAGTCATGCGGTGCTCCTTCGTTCCGTCACTCGCGTGAGGCGGCAGACCCGTCTCCCCGACGAACAGAACGAGGAAACCTTTATCACGTCCCGGGGCCGGCGGGCGGCGCGAGACGCGTCGCCCGTCCGCCAGCGGAGACCCCCTCCGCCTTACCCGGCGGCCGCCGGCGCGATCCGCCTCTGCAGGAGGTCGGAGAGCTGGAGACGCTCCTGCGCGGTGCAGTTGGGACAGACGTTGAACTGAAAAGCGTCGTAAATGTGGTCGTTCCCGCAGAGAACGGCCCGAGCCATCGAGATCGCGACCGTCGACTGGCCCGAAAGAAGCTCACCGGGCGTTCGCTTCGTAAAAAACGGAGTCAGTTCTGGCAATCTCATGGAAGTCCCCTCCACAGGACTGTGCCCCGTTCTGCCAAAAGCGGGCCAACCCGGCCCCCGCGCCTCGAAAGTGCGGGTGCCTTCGGCCCCGTCTCCCGTAACCCTCGGAAAACGAGGCGGTTCCACCGCTCATCGCCCTCCTCCGACTCCGGGCGGCAGCGTGGGTGCACCACTCCACCGAACCATTCCCGCCTTCCCGAAAGGGGGCTCGACCCGGTCGAGAGGGACCGGGCGCGGAAAGGGGAGATCTCCAGGAAGAAGCGCCCCGGCTTTCCACGGGGGCGTGGCGGCCGCGGCGATCGCGGCCGGGGCGGGACTCGCCTGCAACCGCGGCGGAGTGCGGGACGAGACTCCGCCCGCGACGACGCGTGGCGTGGAAACCGAAACGGGGAAAGGCGCGGACGCTGCTCCGGCCTTCCCTCCGCCGAGGATCTGAAGCGGCTCCTGAAACAGGCGCGCCTCGCTCGTCGAAGCCGGCGTCCTCGCGCGTTCGAAACCATGTGGGCCGCCGTCGTGAACCGGGAGGGAACGGAGGCCCGCCAGTCGATCGACCGGGGCCTCGCTCTCGCGCCGTCTCACCTCTCTCTGATCGAGCTCAAGGCCATGTTGTTTCTGGTGCAGGGAGATCTCGCCGGGGCGCGGGCCGTGCTCCGGGCCGCGCCCAAGGAAGTCGAGCCGACCGCGCTGGTGGGCTACGTCTCGAGCTACTGGGACCTCGTCTGGGTCCTCGACGAGGAGCACCGAAACCTTCTCCTGCGCCTCACGCCGAGTGCGTTCGACGGAGATCAGGGCGGCTGGGGCATTTCCATGGCTCAGGGCTACGCCCTGAAGAGGGAGTTCGCGAACGGCGGACCGCCGCCGAAGTGGCAAGAAAGGCCTTCGAAGAGCAGCTTCGTCAGACGCCGCACGACGACCAGCGTCACCTTTTTCTCGGGCTCGCTCTCGCGTATCTCGGGAGAAAGGAAGACGCCCTCCGCGAGGCGGAACGCGAATCCGTGTCCCACTCTCTGGCCAGGGACGCGTACTCGGGCCCCTATGACGAGCACCAGCGCGCGCGTATCTACATGCTCGTCGGTGAGCCGGAGAAGGCGCTCGACAAACTGGAGCCGCTCTTGAAGGTCCCCTACTTCCTGACACCCGGCTGGCTGAGGATCGATCCGAACTTCGACTCGTTGCGCAACAACCCGAGGTTCCAGAGGCTCGTCGCGGGCGGGAAGTAGATCGCTCCGCCTCGACGACGCTCAGCGAGGCGCGGCCGGAGAGGGCGAAGGGTTCGGAGTCACGTCCTTGCCCGGGAGAGGCGTGGCCTCGTCGAGCTTCAGAACCAGCCCCGATGGGGTGCGCAGCGCGTCGATCGGAGTGTTGTCGGGGGTCGGAACCGCCGCCGCCGGGGTCTCCGTTTCGGCGTGCCGGCGCGCGCGCGGCTTCCGGCCGCACCCCGGCAGAACGGCGACCGTCACGATCAACGCGGAAGCGAGAACCAGAGCCCGGACGGAACCATCGCCCAACTTCATGAATCCTCCGGCTGGCTCAGAACCAGCGCCATCGATGACAGACCCGGAAAGGGCCCACGAATCCGCACGGCCACTTTTTTTTCTCCGGGATCGTAGCCTAGCCGGACACGAATCTCGTGGAGCCTCGTCCTCGAGCGGCTTCCGGTCATCTCCGGCTCGAAACAGAGTCGGTCCCGGTGCGGGGTGGGCTCTTCCTTCGGGTCACGCGACGTGGCGCGGCGCGCGCTGCGTACTCCGCGAAGCTCCTCAGGGACTGCCGGTCGCCGGCCACCGAGAGCAGCAGCCCGTCGCCCTCGTCTTTCTCTTCAAGAATCCGAAATCGGGCCCGCGCGGAGGCGATCGCGGCGCCCCGGGTGTAGGGAATCCGGAGGAGGAATACCCCGGACTCGGGACGCGCGCGGCGCCGGATCTCGGCTTCGAGCCCGTCGATCCCGGCGCCCGTTTTCGCCGAGATCGGGATGGCGAACGGCCCGGCCGGACCCGCGGCGAGATCCCGCTTATTGGAGACGGTCAGGATCTTCGCGGGATCCACTCCCAGCTCTTCGAGCACCTCGACCGCCACGCGGCGCTCCTCCTCCACTCGCGGCGAGGACGCGTCGAGAACGTGCAGGACGAGATCGGCCTCCCGGATCTCCGACAGCGTCGAGCGGAACGAGGCGACCAGCGACGTCGGCAGCTTTCGGACGAACCCGACGGTGTCGATGAAGACGGTGTCGGAGAGACTGCCGGAGCGCGCCCTCGCGACGCGCGCGTCGAGGGTGGCGAACAGGCGGTCCGCGGCGTAAGCCTCTTCGCGCGTCAGCCGGTTGAAAAGAGTCGACTTCCCCGCGTTCGTGTAGCCGGCGATCGCCACCTGGAACTGGTCCCGGCGGCCGCGCCGGCGCACCGTCCGAGCGGTGTCGATTTCCGCCAGATCCTTTCGAAGGCGCGCGATGCGGTTGCGGATCTTGCGGCGGTCGAGCTCCAGCTTCTGCTCGCCGGCGCCGCGTCCTCCGATTCCGCCGCCGAGACGCGAAAGGTGCCGGTACTGTCCTGCGAGCCGCGGCAGCAGGTACTGGAGCTGCGCGAGCTCCACCTGGGTCCGCGCCTCCCTCGTCCGCGCGTGGGAGGCGAACACGTCGAGGATCAGCCCGGGGCGGTCGAGCACGCGGATGTCGCCGCCCCAGCGCTCCTCGAGATTCCGAGCCTGCGCGGGCGTGAGCTCGTCGTCGAAGATGACGAGGGCGACGCCCTCGTTCCGCGCGTCCTCGCCGATCTCTTCGACGGCGCCCTTTCCCACGTAGGTGGCGGGATCCGGAGAGGCGCGTTCCTTGACGTAGCGGCCGACCGTCCGTCCCCCCGCAGTTTCGACGAGCCGCTCGAGCTCGTCTAGGTGCTCCTCGGCGAGCACCCGCGGAGTCG
>JBDUBP010000104.1:0-11466 GCA_040004075.1 Acidobacteriota bacterium
TCTCCCCATGGAACGCCTCGAGCAGGTCGCGGATCTGCTTCGGCGGGTCGTCCGCTAGCAGGAGCACCCGCAGGCCGTCGACCTTCGCTCCCACGCGCTCGAGCTTCTCCCGCAGCGCCGGAGCGATCGGACCGTCCGCGTCGATCCGCACGGTCTGGTTCACCCCGAGCGTCGAGCGGACGAGCGCGTCCCGCGTTCCGGCCGCGATGATCCGGCCGTGATCGATGATCGCGATGCGGTCACAGAGCCTTTCCGCCTCTTCCATGTAATGGGTCGTGTACACGAGAGAGACGGAACGCGACTTCAGCTCCGCGATCATGGTGTAGATGCGCTCCCGGGACTGCGGGTCGACGCCGACGGTCGGCTCGTCCAGCAGGAGCAGCTTCGGTGAGTGGATCGTCCCGGCCGCCATGTTCAGCCGCCGCCGCATCCCGCCCGACAGGCTCGAGGTCCGGTCCTTCGCGCGGTCCGCGAGGCCGCTCCATTCGAGGCTGCGGTCGATCGCTGCCTCGAGCTCCGCGCCCGACAATCCCTGGTAGCGGCCGAACGTCCAGAGGTTCTCGCGGGGGGTCAACAGCGGGTAGAGGGAGATCTCCTGGGGGACCCAGCCCCGCGAGGCGACGGCGTCGGGGTGCTCCGGCGGCTGCCCGAAGACGCGCAGAGTCCCGGAGTCCGGCACCACCCGCCCGACGACGCTTCGCACCAGGGTCGTCTTGCCCGCGCCGTTAGGGCCGAGCAGCCCGAGGATCTCTCCCGGGGGCATCTCGAGCGAGACGCCGTCGAGCGCGACGATTCCGCCGAAGGACTTCCTCAGCTCCCGGACCTCGAGGGGCGGCGATGTCATGAAGGCGGGATCATAGTCCGGCGCGCGCAACGGGCAGCTGTCACCTTTCAGCCGAGGCCCTTTCGCTATCCTCTGATTCCCTATTCCCGGCCCTCGTCTCTCCTTCGGCTTTGACAATACTTAGCGACATTGCTAAGTATTGTGGTGGGGGTGCGCGATGCCGAAAGATTCCGTTTCCATGCTTTGCACGTACCGGGTCAAGAAGGGCAAGGAGGAGGATTTCCTCGGGTTTCTCCAGAAGCACTGGCGACCCTCGACCGCGCGGGGCTCGTCTCCGCCGAGCGGCCTCGGATCTGGAAGGGAACGGAGAAGTCCGGCACAGTGACGTTCATCGAGACGTTCGAATGGAAGGACGCCCGCTCTCCCGAAGTGGCCCACCAGAACCCGGAAGTGATGGCGGTGTGGGAGCCTATGGGAACACACGCGGAGGAGATGCACTTCCTCCAGGTCGAACCGGTGCTCTGATCGGGTGGCGAGGCTCGACGCCGCAGCGCGCCTCGAACAGCTGACGGCCGCCTTTTCCGCCCTCTCGCATCCGACGCGGCGGCGGATCCTGCTGGTCATCCGCTTTCGCGGCGGCGCGATGACCGCAGGGGACATCGCCGGGCGGTTTCACTGCAAGTGGCCGACGATCAGCCGGCATCTCCGCGTGCTCGAGACCACGGGGCTCCTCGTCCGGCAGCGCGAGGGGCGCCAGCACGTCTACCGGCTCTCCCTCCAGAGCCTGAGACGGGTCAAGGAATGGATCCGATGGCTCGAGGCGGGGAGGAAGTGAACAGGTCACAGTTTTCAGTCATCAGTTCTCAGTTCCTGGCCTTTGCGGAGGCTTCCTCGAAGCGCCGCAGCGCCGCCCGCGCCGCGTCCCGCCGCAGGGTGAAGGCCTCGACGGCGTCGGGCGTCGGCGCGGCGTCGCCGCTCTCGACGGCGTCCTGCAGCCGCAGAAGGGACGTCGCCGCCCTCTGCAGGGTCACCGGCGTTTCCGTGGCCGGCTGGTACTCCTCGAGCACGGGATCGGCCGTGCCCACGATCTCGTCCAGAGGAGTCGGCGCGGGCTCGGCGGTTCGCGGCGCCCCGCCGGCGGCGATCTCCCGAAGCTTTCCGGCGCGGGCAAGGGCTCTCGCGACCCCGACGCGCTCCCCTTCGATCTTCCGCGCCAGCTCGAACTGGAGCTGCAGGTCGGCATCGCTCGCCCTGGCTCGCGGGTCGCGCACCACCGTGAGAGGGGCCGCGAGACTGCGCCCCGCGGACGTCAGGCGCACCGTATAGCGCCCGGGCGGCGCCCAGACCCCGGGGCGGGAGGCGCCGCGGCCGGCTCGGAGATCGTCGGGCGCCGCGTACCGCAGGTCCCAGACGAATCGATGCATCCCGACTGAGGCCTCGGGGATCCCGGTCTCGGAGACCCAGTCCGGCGTCGAGGAGATCTTCTGAAGGTCCGGACCGGGACGCGGATCATCGCTCGACCAGCGGCGCACCACCGTTCCAGCCGCGTCGAGGATTTCGAGCCGCACGGGCGACGCGGGGCGCGACCGCAGCGCGTAGTGGATCAAGGCTCCCGCCGGGGGATTCTGGCCGGCGGGCTCGTCCCTCGGTTCCGGCGTCCCCTGAAAGGCGGCGGGATGAAAACGCACGGCGTTGCGCGGGGAGACGAGCCACGCGTCGGCCGATGTCGCCTTCGCGTCCAGCTGCTGAAGCGGCGTCAGGTCGTCGAGGATCCAGAACGACCGGCCGTGCGTCGCCACGACGAGGTCGTTTCCTCGGGTCGCAATGTCCCGGATCGAGCAGTGCGGCAGGTTCAACTGGAGCGGCTGCCATTGCTCTCCGTCGTCGAAGGAAACGTATGTCCCTGTCTCCGTCCCGGCATAGAGCAGTCCGCGGCGGACGGCGTCCTCCCGCACCACGTTCACGAAACTCGCTTCCGGAATGCCGCGCGTGATGAGCGCCCACGTCTGTCCCCCGTCCCGGGTTCGGTAGATCCACGGCCGCAGGTCGTCCAGGCGGTGGCGATCGACCGCGGCGTAGGCCGTTTCGGGGTCGAACCGGGAAGCTTCCAGGATTCCGACCTTCGACCACGGGGTCAGCCCGGCGGGAGTGACGTTGGCCCAGTGCGCGCCGTCGTCCCGGGTGATCCACACGAGCCCGTCGTCCGTGCCGCACCAGACGAGCCCGTCGCGCGCCGGCGACGGAGCGATCGCATAGATCACGCCGCGCCGCGGGCCGGGCGTGGCGCTGTTCGCCGCGTCGTCGGCGACGAGGGTCCCGGGAACTCCCGGGTCTTCGCGGGTCAGATCCGGGCTGATCTTCGACCAGTGCTGCCCGCCGTCCATCGTCCGGAACAGGAACTGGTTCCCGAAATAAAGCGCCTTCGGGTTGCGCGGAGAGAACGTCAGCGGCAGCGTCCATTCGCCGCGGTACTCCCCGGGATGCGCGAGAGGCGCGTTCACGTCCTGCTCGCCGAGCGTCGTCTGGTCGAAGCGGCCGACCGTTCCGCCGAAGACGACGTTCGGGTCCGTCGGGTCCGGCGCGATCGCCCCGCTTTCCCCGCCCGCGGCGATCGGGCGCCAGTCCCGCAGCATGATGCTCGGATAGTCCGTGCGGGAGGGAACGGCGGCGGCGCCGCTGTCCTGCTGCGCGCCGTAGACCCAGTAGGGGAAGCGGTCGTCGGTGATGACGTGGTAGAGCTGCGCCGTCGGCTGGTTGTACCAGGAGCTCCAGGTCTCCCCGCCGTCCACGCTGATCACCGTGCCCTGGTCGGAGGCGGTGATCATCCGCCTCGGATCCGCCGGATCGATCCAGAGCTCGTGAAAATCGTCTCCGGTCGGATCTCCCTTCATCGGAAGAAAGGTCGCCCCTCCATCCGTCGAACGGTAGATCGACGTGTTGCAGGCATAGACCGTGTCCGCGTTTTTGGGATCCACGGTCACGCCGGCGAAATACCACCCCCGGCCCCAGATCCGGGGATCCGAGGACGCGCGCTTCCACGTGAGGCCGCCGTCGCGCGACGCGTAGAGGCCGCCCTCCTTCGCGTCGACCATCGCGTAGAGCCGGGAGGGATCGGAGGGCGCGAAGGCGAGACCGATGCGGCCCAGCTTTTCCGCCGGCAACCCGGCGCCGCGCACCGGCCTCCAGCTGTCGCCGCCGTCGTCGGACCGATAGAGGCCGCTGCCGGGACCGTTCGAGGGTGCGTACACGTTCCACGGCGGCCGCCGCGTCTGCCAGAGCGCCGCGAAAATCGTCCTCGTGTTCCCGGGGGAGAAAGCGAGATCGATCGCGCCGGTGTGCTCGTCCTGGAAGAGCACGCGCGACCACGTCTTTCCCCCATCGCGCGAGCGGAACACCCCTCGTTCCGGGTTGGGACCGTATCCGTGCCCGAGAGCAGCGACGAACACGAGATTTGGGTCCCGCGAATCGACGAGGATCCGCCCGATCTGCCGCGTGTTCGACAGGCCCATGTGCGCCCAGGTCCGGCCTCCGTCGACGGACTTGTAAACGCCGTTGCCGTGGGAGATGTCCGACCGCATGTCGGCCTCCCCCGAGCCCGCGTAGAGGGTCTTCGGCCGGGAAGGCGCGACCGCGATGGCACCAATCGACGCGATCGATTGAGAGTCGAAGATCGGCGACCAGGTGCGTCCCGCGTTTTTCGTCTCCCAGACGCCGCCCCCGACCGCGCCGAAATAGAAATGGTCGGGCTCGCCCGGAACCCCGGCCGCCGAGAGGGCGCGGCCTCCGCGGAAAGGGCCTATCAGACGCCACCGCATGTCGGAGAAGAGCGAGGGATCGGGCGGCCGGGAGGGCGCGGGCCCCGCGAGCGCAGCGACCGCGCACAGCACTGAGAGAAAACGCACTGGCGGGGGATTATACGAAGCGAAGACGGAGCCGCGGCGGCGGCTATCGGACGGCTCCCGAGTCCCGCCCCACCGCCGCGAGCCACTCCTCGAGCCGGCGGACCATCTCCTCGAAGCTCGGCGCGACGAAGAGCACCTTCTGATAGTCGGTCGGGTCGTACGGCGTCCGAGCGATGGTCTCCAGATCGAACGGAAGGAGCGACGCGCGCCGTCCGAGATCGCCGAGCTCGCCATAGGAGGAGAGCAGGCCCGCGCCGTAGGCCTTGACCTCGCCGCCCTCGAGCGCGACGCCAAACTCAAGCGTGTACCAGTACAGGCGCTCGATCTGGCTCAGGGTCGCCGGGTCCGCGCGGAGCGCCGCTTCGCCGAAGGACCGGGAGAGATGCACGATCTCGGGCGCGAGGAAGCTCGTTGCGTGTCCGACGAGCTCGTGGATCACGTCGGGCTCGGGCGTGTAGAGCGGCATGCTGTGGTGGCGCATGTACTGCGTCGAGCGGAAGACGCCGCGGCCGAGCGCGGAGAGGAACCCGTGCGCCGAGATGAGCCCCGCGACGGGAAGCATCTCGATTCCCGGGTGGCGCGTCAGCTCATTGACTTCCACGAGTTGCGGCACCCATTTCCGGTCGAGCGCCAGCCGGCCCGCGGCGGACCGCCATTCCTTCACGGCGCGGCCGGCATGGAGAGGCGTCAGGTGCATCCAGACGCTGCGCCACACCTCGTGCTCCTGGTCCGTGTAGGCCACGAGCGGCGGCGACTCTCCCTCGCGGTACTCGAGCGCGAGCCTCGCGATCGCGTCGCGGCGGGCGCGATAGACGGGATCCCGGAATCCCGGATGGTCGGGGTTTAGCGCGACCAGCTGCTGCGGATCGTCCGGCGCGACGGCGTCCGACGCCTTATCCGGAGACTCTTTCATCCGCGTTTCAGATCCCGGCGATCTCGCGCCCGTTCAGCGGACGGGCGAGCCGACCCGGATCATGACCGCTTCCACCATCCGGTCGCACCGGGCGCCCATGAACGGGAAGATCCCCGAGATCCGAGACCCCGCGCGGGCCAGGAGATCCTGCCTGAGCATCGCGCGAGCCCGGTGGAGCCGCGTCTTGACGGCGTCTTCCGAGAGCTCCAGGGACTCCGCGGTCTCGCGCGTCGAGAGCTCCTCGACTTCGCGCAGGACGAAGACGGTGCGGTAGGCGGCGGGCAGAGCCTCGACGGCCGCCTCGATGTGGGTCCGCATTTCCCGGTCGAAAGCTTCGGACTCGGGGTCCGGCGTCGGCGACGCGGTCACGGGATCGATCTCCCGGGGAGAAGACGCCGTGCGCCTCGCCCGCCGAGACCGGGCCATGGCCTCGTGGACCGCGATTCGCGTGATCCAGGTCGAGAAGAGAGCGCGTCCCTGAAAATCGCGCAGGTGCCGGAAGCCGCGCACCCATGCTTCCTGCGCGACGTCCTCGGCCTCGCCGTCGTCCCGCAGCACGGCGCGCGCCGCCCGATAGACCCGCTGGTTGTACCGGCGAAGAAGCCGGGCGAAGAGCTCCGTTTCTCCGGCGTTGACACGCAGCACGATGTCTTCATCGGACAGCTCCGGTGCGTCTTCCCGCGCCACGGGAACGAGTCGGTTTTCACGACGAGTCATCGCCAGGGCCAGAACCTACCAGCTTCTCCGGGGTCGATCCCGGGACCCAAGACTTCGCTTAGAAATCGGCCCGGCGAGGCGCCCCGCCGGGGCCCTGTCCTCTAGGACTTTGCCTTTCCAGCGCCCTGGAGACTCGAGATCCGGATCGTGTCGCCCGTTGGCTGCCCGGTCAGCTTGACGGAGGCGCCAGCGTTCGCGTCGAGACCCGCGTAGTCCTGGTTCTCGATGTTGTAGACCTTGTTGCCCGTCACGAAGACGTACTTCCCGCCACCTTTCACGCAGGCGCGGGTGCAGTCCGCGTCCGTCAGCTTCTTTCCGGCGTGCTCGATCGCCGACTTGTGCGAGTGACCGCAGGTGCTGTCGCTGATCTTCCCCGTCCAGGTCTGATCCGCTGCCAGGATCACCGACGCCGAGACCAGCACACCGAGAGCGATCGCGAGGGCCCTCCCCCTGTTTCCCATCGTTTTCTCCTCCGTCAACGGGCCCGCCGGCGAAAGAGCCGCGGCCTCCAATGAATTGAGTCGCCAGCGGGCGAAAGGTGACGGGAAATAAGCTGTCCGCTCACAGCTTTCAGCTCTCGGCTCAGCTCCCTACGCTCAACGCTCGACGCTCGACGCTGAACTCTCCCCCCCCGCCCCGAATTCGCCGCAATTCGCCCCCTGAATTCCATCGGCTCTCCCCGTCCGGGCCATCCCCGGTTGCTCTCATGACGCTGGACGCGGCGCAAGTCGACCGCGGGCCGCCCGGCCACTCACGGCGCGGGCCAGCGAGGAGGACGGCCATGGACACGCACTCGAGCTCTCCGGCTCCCGAGGCTCCCGATTCCGGGGCGCCCGACTCCGGGGACAGGAGCCCGCGGGCCGCCTTCCGGCGCGCTCTCGACGGATTTCCGCGGCCCGGCTGGGGCGGGCCCGAGATTCCGAAGGGCAAGTTGTTCCTCGGGTTCGCGGTCCTCCTCATGCTTCTCTTCGCCGTCGTCTTTTTTCACGGCAGCTTTCGAACGGTGGACCCCGGGTACGCCGGAATCTCGGTCAGCCGGTACACCGGGAGCCTCGAGACCCTTCCGCCGGGGGCGCATTTCCGGCCGCGCGCGCTGTACCAGATCCACAAGGTTCGCGTCTCCGACCAGCTCCTGACGGGTCCGGAAGGAAGCTTCTCGGTCTCCACGCGCGAAGGGGTCGTGGCCCAGATGACGGTGCAGGCTCGATGGGCGATCGACCGAAGGCGGCTGCTCTCCTCCTGGGCGGCTCTACCGCCCAATCCCGAGCGCGAGCTCGTGGCCCCGGTGCTCGCCGCCGCTTTCCGCTCCTCCGCCTCGCGCTACGACGTGGCGAAGCTCGTCGGGGAAGGCCGTGAAGAGATCGCGGCCATCTCGGGCCGCACGGCCCGCGCCCGGCTCGCCGAAAGCGGCGTCGTCCTGAAAGACGTCCTGGTCGCCAACGTGGTTCTCCCCGCCGAGTACGAACGCGGACGCGTCGCGTTCGTCGACGAGGTCCAGAGCACCGATCGCATGGCGGTGACGCTTCGCCTGAAGGAGAGAGAAGTCGAGAAGGCGAAGCTGGAGGCCGAGGCCCGGAAGGTCGCCGTCGTGAAGCAGGCGGAGGCGGCCGCGTCGCAGCGCCTGATCGGCGCCCGCGCCGAGTCGGATGCTATGAAGTACATCCTCACGCTCAAGGAAAAGGAGATCGAGCAGAAGAAGCTCGAGGCGCAGGGGGAGCGTCAGACGCGCGTCGAGCGCGCCCGGTCCGAGGCCGAGGTCACGAGAATTCAGGCCGACGCGGAAGTGCAGCGCCGCAAGCTGATCGCCGACGCCGAGGCCTATTCAATCCGCGCAACGTCTCTCGCCCAGTTCGAAGGTCTGCGGCGCGAGGCCGAGCTCGTCTCCGCCAATCCGCTTCTCATCCCTAAAACCTTCGCCGACCGGCTGTCCGACAAGGTGCAGGTCATCCTGACGCCGTCGATCGGCGGCGAAGCGTTCACCGGCGAAGTCATGAGGCGAGTGGCCAACGGAGAGCCCGGCGTTGCGCCCCTTCCGGCGTCCGTCCAGGCCACGCGGCGCTCCTCGAAACAGTAAACGAACCGGCTTTCCAAAAAAGGAGGATCCCATGTCCCGGTCCCATCCGTCCTGGCGCCTTCGACTCGCTCTCTGCTCGATGACCTTCCTGACCGGAGCGCACGCGCAGGCGGCCGTGCCGCCGCTCGCCTCCGCGCGGGGCGAGCCGGCGGGGTCCGACGTCTTCGTGATGGCGCGCGAAGCCATCCTGCGCGACAGGCCCTCGAAGGAGAGCCGCATGATAGGCAAGCTGCCGGGAGGCGCTCGCCTGAAGCTCCTGGACGCCGGCGAGACGTGGGACAAGGTCGAGGTGTTGGCCTCAGAACGACCCACCGCCGGCCCGAAGGATGCGAAGTCCGTCGCCTCCTTCGGGTTCGTCTCCCGGGACGTCGTCGCGACCTTCTCGAACGACGCCTCGGGTCTTTCGGATCTGATCGCCGCCGGGCGCGTGCTCTTCCAGAGCGAGGCGCACCGGCGTTTCGCCGCGGCTTTTCTGCTCCGGGCCTCCGAGAGGCTCCGCGCGTCCGGCGCCCCGGATCCGTCGGTCGAGCTCCTGCTGGGCGAGACGGCGGAGGCGCTCGCGCTTTCCGGCGGTCCGTTTCCTCCCGGCCTCGAGGTCGCGCGCGCGCCGGGAGAAGGATCCTGGCGCTACTCGGGCGAGGCGTTTCTCCGCGCGTTCGCCTCGGTAGAAAAGACCGAGGGCGAGACCGCCGCCCGCCTCCGCGAGCGCGCGACGGCCGGCGCGCTCCGGCAGCGTTACGCCGCGCCTTCGGCGTCGCTGACGGCCGTCTGGCAGGAGACCGCGGACTGGCTCTCGCTCGCCGAGACTTCGCAGGAGCCTTCTGCTCTCCGCTGCGCCGCGGACCGCCTGGGCGCCGCGTCTCTGTCGCTCGGCCGCCTCCTGCTCGCCGCGGGCAGGTCGGAGGACATCGACAAGCTCGAAAAACGCGTGCGGGCCGCGGGAGGCCGAACCGCCGCCCTCCTGCCGGCAGGGGTCGCGGGCCGGCGGCTTCTGTCCCGCGCTCAGATCCTGCGGTCGATTCGAGGAGACGGGACGTCTCCGTTCCGGCAGGAGGCGCGGGCCCGGCTGGGTCCGAAGGACATCGTCGTCCGCATCGGAGGCGCGCTCGGAAAGCTCGAGCTGTCTTCGGAGACCGCGGTGGGCGGCACCCGCATCCCGGCGGTGAAGAAGCTGGCGATCCCGGTCCTTCCCGTTCCCGGCTCGCTCCGCGTCTCTCCCGACGGCAAATCGGTGGCGTGGATCGAGGTGGTCTCCGCGTCGAAGCTCGTTCCGGTCGTGACGTCCCTCGACCGGGACGACCCCGCCCGGGAGATCGCGTTTCTCTCCGAGGGACGCCCTCTGCGCGACAGCGCGCTCTCGCACGTCATTTCGACGCTCTCGGGCTACTCCCGGGACGGGCAGCGTCTCGGGGTCGCCATCCAGGCGTGGAACGACACGCCGGGACCGGACCCCCGCTTCTCCGTGGTGTCGGTGGCCACGGGGGAGATCGTTTTCGAGACGTCGAAGGACACGAAGGCGTTCCAGCGTCTCATCCAGTAGGCAGTCAGCATCAGGCCCGTGAGGGCCGATCTCCCCTTCGCGGGCGGCGCTCCCTCGCCGCCCGCCTTTTTTTACCGCGGTACGGGCTCGAGGCGGGTCCAGTCGATGAGGATCTTTCCCGTGTTCCGGTTCTCTCGCATCCGGGTGAGCGCCTCCGCCGCCCGCGCCGGCGGGTGGACGGAGTCCACGGTGACGCCGAGGCGGCCGGCATCGAAGGCCGGAAGAACTTCCCTCTCGAAACGCTGAACGAGGGCCGCCTTTTCCGGGCGCGGCCTCGCCCGAAGCATGGACCCGATCACACGCGCGCGCTTGCCCATCAAGACGCGGAGGTCGAGCGTTGCCGACGCCCCCGCGAGCGTCGCGATGAAGACGACGCGCCCGCCCGTCGACAGGAGCGCGAGGTCCGCGTCCAGCGTCTTCGCCCCGACGGGATCGAGGATGACGTCGACGCAGCCGGGACCCCACTGTCTCTCGACTTCGCCGACGAGATCGTCTGCCGCCGTATCGACGGCCAGGTCCGCGCCCGCCGCGGTCAGCGCGGAAAGCTTCTCTTTCGTGCGGGTGGTCGCCGCGACTCGCGCTCCCAGAAACTTTCCGAGCGCTATGGCCGCGAGGCCGACTCCCGACGCGCCCGCATGCACGAGAAGGGTCTCGCCCGGGCGCAATCCGGCCTCTCCGACGAGATTCAAATAGGCCGTCAGGAAGGCTTCCGGAATTCCCGCAGCCGAGACGAGGTCGAGCGAACCAGGCGCCGCAAAGATCTGTCCGGTCGGGACGGCCGCGAGTTGCGCGTGCGCCCCTCCCGCCACCAGCGCGCAGACCGGCTCCCCGTTCTCCAGAGTTCCGGACATCTCGAGTCCCAGGATCGAGGATTCTCCGGGCGGAGGCGGATAGTGACCCGCGATCTGCGACAGGTCGGCGCGATTGACGCCGGAGGCCGTGACATGAACGAGCACTTCGCCGGGCCCCGGCGCAGGGTCGGCGGTCTCCGCAACGGACGCGACGTAGTCGCCTCCAAGCTCCTTCACGTCGAGGAACTTCATCGCCGCAAGATCTCACTCTGGCCGGGAAACGGAAACGACGAAAACCAGCGCAGTCCCGAGTTCAAGCGAAAAGTTCTTTCTTAGTTTTCTCGGCGGCCCCGGGATTTCCCCTCATCCCAACCCTCTCCCCCGAGCCCGGGGCGAGGAGCAGAGGGTGACGACGTTCAGCTTCTCGAGAGGAGCACGAGCGCCAGCGCGATGACGCCGGGGAGAGCCTGCACGAAGAGAATCGACCGCTTCGCGGTGAACCCGCCGAAAATCCCGGCGATGATCACGCAGGAGAGGAAGAACACCCGGATCGAGAAACCGCCGTCCGAAGCGACGAGTCCCCACACGAGGCCCGCCGCGAGAAAGCCGTTGTAGAGGCCCTGGTTCGCCGCGAGCTTCGCGGTGGACTCCGCCTCCTCACGCGACATCCCGAAAGTCCGCCTTCCGTAAGGCGTCTTCCAGAGAAACATCTCGAGCACGAGAAAGAAGGCGTGAAGGATCGCGA
>JBDUBP010000087.1:0-11439 GCA_040004075.1 Acidobacteriota bacterium
GAGACGCCCTCGAGGCAGACCCGCGCGTCTTCGTCTACGGCGAGGACGTCGGCGGAAAGTACGGCAACGCCTTCCTCCTGCTGCGGCCGCTTCTGAAAAGACACGCCGATCGGATTCTGAACTCGCCGCTCGCCGAGGGCGCCGTCCTCGGCGTCTGCGTCGGATCCGCGCTGGCCGGGCAGAGACCGATCGGGGAGATGCAGTTCAACGACTTTGTCGCGACCGGCTTCAACCAGCTCGTCAACAGCGCCGCCAAGATCCGTTACCGCTGGGGCGCGTCGGTGCCGATGGTCGTGCGGATGCCGTGGGGCGGCCTGCGCCACGCGGGGCCGTACCACAGCCAGAACACCGAACCATGGTTCTACCGGACGCCCGGGCTGAAGATCGTCGTCCCGTCGACGCCCGCCGACGCCCGAGCTCTGATGGCGGCCGCGGTGGCCGACCCCGATCCCGTCCTGTTCTACGAGCACATCGCGCTCTATCGCGATCCCCGCATCAAACAGGTCCTCCCCGAGGAGGCTCCCGCTCCTCTCCTGATTGGAAAGGCGGCGCTGCGGCGCGCCGGAAGCGACCTCGCGATCATTTCTTACGGCGCGTACGTCCACGTGGCACTGCGCGTCGCGGAGAAGCTCGCCGCGGACGGGATTCAGTCGTCTGTTCTCGACCTGCGGAGCCTCGCGCCCCTCGACAGGGACGCCCTGCTCGCGCTCGCCCGGCAGTGCCACCGCGTCCTCGTCGTGCACGAGGACTCCCGCACGGGGGGGATCGGCGAAAGCGTCGCGGCGATCATCCAGGAAGAGGCCTTCGAGCACCTGGACGCTCCTGTGCGGATCCTGGGCGCGCTCGACACTCCCGTTCCCTACTCACCGCCCCTCGAGGAGTTCTTTCTTCCCTCCGAAGACGAGGTCGAGCGCGCCGCCCGGCTTCTCGTTTCTTACTAGAAAGAGATCCTGACCGCGCGCCGGCGAGTCTCTCGGTGCGGGCGGACCGGCCGGGGCTCATTCGGACAGGGTCCCCGCTCGTGACGCTCGGCCCCGGCAGCCGCCTCGGTCCGTATGAGATCTCCGGGCCTCTCGGAAAGGGCGGCATGGGGGACGTCTTCCGCGCGCGCGACACGCGTCTCCATCGCGACGTTGCCGTCAAGGCGCTGCCGGCGGGCTTCGAAACGGACCCGGAGCGCCTCGCGCGGTTCCAGCGCGAGGCCCGGGTGCTCGCTTCCCTGAATCACACCAACGTCGGCTCGATCTACGGTCTCGAGGAATCCGCGGACGGACACGCGTACCTGATCCTCGAGTGCATCGAGGGAGAGACGCTCGCGTCGCGGCTCGGCGGAGGCTGGCCGCTCCCGATGGACGAGGCGCTGCGCATCGCCGCCGAAATAGCCTCAGGACTCGGTGCGGCGCACGACGCGGGCATCATCCATCGGGATCTGAAGCCGGCCAACGTGATGCTTCGGCCGGACGGAGCGGTGAAGGTGCTCGACTTCGGACTGGCGAAGACGGCCGAGCGCCGCCCCGCTTCCGGCGAGCAGTCCGGGTCTCCGACGATCAGCCTCGGCACGCAGACCGGGTTCATCCTCGGAACGGCGGCGTACATGAGCCCGGAGCAGGCGCGAGGCCGGGCTCTCGACAAGCGCACCGACATCTTCTCCTTCGGATGTGTGCTCTACGAGTGCCTGACCGGGCGCCGCGCGTTTCCGGGTGAGTCGGTCTCCGACACCCTCTCGGCCATCGTCGCCGACGAGCCGAACTGGGCCGCACTGCCGCCCTCGACGCCGACTCGAGTTCGCGAGCTCCTCCGGCGCTGCCTTCAGAAGGATCTGCGCAAGCGCCTCCACGACATCGCGGACGCGCGTCTGGAGCTCGAAGAGGCGATGACGCCGTCCCACGACGCGGAAACGGTTTCGACCGCGCCCTTCGAGAATGTCCCCTCGCGGGCGCGCGCTCCGTGGGCGTGGCTTCTCGCGGGAAGCCTGCTGGGAGCGGCGGCCGCGGGCGCGTTTCTCTGGTCGCGCAGGCCGGCTCCGCCACCGCCGGCGCGCCGGCTTCAGGCGTCCCTTCCGCTTCCCGAGGGCGTGCTGGCGGGGCTGGGGAGCCGGCCGGCCGTGGCGCTTTCTCCGGACGGCTCCGTGGTCGTCTTTCGAGGGGTGGAGAGCGGCACGACACGCCTCTATCGCCGCCGGCTCGATGGCGGCGATGCCGTGCCCATCGAAGGAACGGAGCAGGCCTCCGGGCCCTTCTTCTCACCGGACGGCGAGTGGATCGGCTTCTTCACGAGATCGGAGCTCCGTAAGATTCCGTTGACCGGAGGCGCGTCCGTCCGGGTCTGCGGGGTCCCCGCGGTATCCCATGGAGGAACCTGGGGAACGGACGGGTGGATCCTCTACGCACGAACGCCGAACGAAGCGCTCTCCCGGGTTTCCGACAAGGGGGGAGCGCCGGAGCCTTTCAGCAGCCTCGCCGCCGGTGAGCACGCGCATCAGTTCCCGCAGGCTCTCCCCGACGGGCGGGGAACTCTCGTCCGGATCGTCAAAGGCCACGATTTCGAGGATCTCGACAGCGCGCAGATCGCCATTCTCGAACCCGGATCTCTGAAGCCCCACGTGCTGCTCGAAGGCAGCCAGTACGCCCGGTATGTCAGCGACGGGAGGTTGATCTTCGTTCGAGGTCGGGGTCTGTTTACGATCGGGATCGACCTGGCGCGGTGGAAGACGGTCGGATCGCCGGAGCCTGTTGCCGGGAACTTCGTCGTCGACTGGACCTACGGAATCGCCCATTTCGACGCGGCCAACGGTGTGCTCGTCGGTGTCAGCGGGGCGGGCGTGACGTCCGAGGCCACGCCCGTCTTTGCAGTCAATCGAGAAGGAAAGGGGAGCGCGCTCCCCCTCCCTCCCGGCGAGTACTCGCACCCCCGCCTATCGCCCGACGGAAAGCAGATCGCGCTCGTGCGCTGGAATCGACAGAGCGGAAAGATCTATCTGTTCGAACGCGAACGCCAGGTCCTCACTCTGCTGACGCCCGAGCCCGGGCGGTTCTTCGCGATGACGTGGTCTCCCGACGGACGACAGCTGGCCTACGCCTGGTACAACGACAGGAATCCCCGTCTCACCGTAAGACGCGTCGACGGAAGCCGCGAACAGGAGACCCCGACTCCGGTGCGCGACGCGGAGTTTCCTGCGTCCTGGTCTCCGGACGGCCGGCTCGTCGCGTACACGGTCGTGCGCGGAATCGGGGACTCGCGCGGAACTTCGGAGATCTGGACGGCGGAGGTCACCGGAACCCACGCCGGGCGGCCGTGGCTCGCGATTCCGTACGACACGACGGCTCCGAATTTTTCTCCCGACGGGCGCTTCATCGCCTACGTCTCGAACGAAAGCGGCAAGGACGAGGTCTACCTGAGGCCGTTCCCGGGTCCCGGAACCCGCACGAAGATTTCTCGAGACGGAGGAGCGGAGCCTGCCTGGACAAGAGGGGGAAGAGAAATCCTCTACCGTCTCGGAGATCAGTTCCTCTCCGTCGAGCTCTCCGACGGGGAGTCTCCGGTGCCGCGAGCGCCGCAGGTTCTCTTCTCCGGCCCGTTCGCCTCCGGACACCGCGAGGATTGGCCCCGCGAGTACGACGTCTCGGCCGATGGAAACGAGTTGATCGTGAGGCCGCGACCCGTCCCGCCGGCTTTTGCGCCACGGCATTTGAGCGTCCAGACGGGATGGCGTCCGTCTGGAGCCGCTGCCGACTCCGAGTTCGGCAGCCGGCGATGACTTCCGCCGCCGACGAGGGCCGCGTCCGCCGGATTCTCCACGTCGACATGGACGCGTTCTACACGTCGGTCGAGCAGCGGGACGACCCCGCGCTTCGCGGCCGGCCGGTCGCGGTGGGAGGAAGCCCGGAGAGCCGGGGAGTCGTCGCGGCGGCGAGCTACGAGGCGAGGACCTTCGGGGTGAGATCGGCGCTTCCCATGTCGCGCGCCGTGCGGCTCTGCCCGGAGCTCGTGATCATCCGTCCGGATTTCGCGAAGTACCGGGCGGTCTCCGAACAGGTCTTCCAGATCTTCCGGGAGGTGACGCCGCTCGTCGAGCCGCTCTCGCTCGACGAGGCGTACCTCGACGTCAGCGAGAACGCCTGGGGAATTCCCCTCGGCGTCGACGTCGCTCGAAGGATCAAGACCCGCATCTGCGAGGACACCGGGCTCACCGCTTCGGCCGGCGTCGCGCCGAACAAGTTCCTCGCGAAGATCGCCTCCGGATGGAAGAAGCCGGACGGCCTGACCGTCATCGCGCCCGAAAGGGTCGAGGCGTTCCTCCAGAAGCTGCCCGTGGATGCGCTCTGGGGCGTCGGCCCCGTCACCGCGAAGCGGTTGCGCGCCGCGGGGATCGACCGGCTCGTCGACGTCCGCGCCGCGTCGGAAGAGACGCTTCGAGGCGCGGTGGGAAGTCTCGCGGAATGGCTTGTCAGGCTGGCGCATGGGGACGACGACCGGGCGGTCGAGCCCGACCGCGAGCGCAAGTCGATCGGCTCGGAGGAGACCTACGCGCGCGACCTGACGGACGTGAGCAGGATCCGCGAGGAAGTCGCGCGGCTGGCGGAGGCGTCCGCGCGCTTTCTCGAGAAGAAGGAGCTCGCGGCGCGCACCGTGGTCCTGAAGCTCCGCTATTCGACCTTCCAGACGATCACGCGCAGCGAGACCCGGCGGCCGGCCACACGGTCGTTGGAAGAGGTCCGGGAGCGCGCGCTCGCGCTCATCGAAAAGACAGAAGCGGGCGTCCGGCCGGTGCGTCTGCTGGGAGTTTCCCTCCACAACCTCGAAGATGGCGCCGCTCCGGCCCCCGCGGACGGCCAGCCGGCCCTGAAGCTCGGCGGCGGCGGTTCAGCCCCCGGAGCGGGCGCGCCAGGCGAGCCACGCGAAGAGGGCGAGCAGGAAAAAGAGCACTAACCGCCCGATTCCCATCATGCGCGTGCCGGCCACGTGCCGGGTCCCCTTCGGCTTCAGCCCGGTGACGGCCGCGACGACTCCGACCAGAACCGCGAGACCCAGCCAGGCGAGCCAGCTCACACGTCGCCTCCATTCACTTCTTTCGCTTCGGCTCCGAGCTTAACCACCGCAGCGAGTGAATGCCACCCTCCTGGCTCAAGAGAGCAGTCAGCGGATCAGAACGTCGAAGACTCCGGTCCGGACTTCGCCGCCGCTTCGCACCTGGACCCAGAGGCGGTAGGGGCCCGGTTTCGGGAACGCGTAGGGGAAGGAGACCTCGCCCGTACGATCCGAGGGATGCATCGCCATGGGGGATTCCGGTGTCGTCGCCGGGGCGCCGCTCGAGAGACGTTCGAGAGAGGCCATCGAGATCGTTCCCATCGGATGCAGATGGATGAAGACGGACCCGTCGTCTCTCATGACGGCCGCGTGCGCCATCATGCCCATGTAGGGCTCGAGCGAAACCGGACGGCCGGCGGCGTCCCGCACCAGGAATCGCAGGGTGATCTCGCGGCCGGCGAGGACCGAACCGGCGGGAGATTCCCACGCCATCGAGAGCCCGCCGCCCAGATCCGACGTCCCGCGGGCGCCGATCACCGGCGGCAGGGGCGCGCCGAGGCGCCAGGAGTCGTCGCGGTCGGGCGCGGCGGAGACCCCGGCGGGAGTCGGAACTCCGTCGGCCGGGGCGGCGGGAACGTCTGCGCGCGCGGTGAGCGTCTGGGAAAGGCCCGTCTCGTCCGTCACGTCGGCAAAGATCGAGTAGGTCCCAGCCGGCAGCGCCGGGAAGGGCGCCTCGAACGCCCGGTTCGACACGGCGGCGGGGTGCAGGTGCGCGAAGGCGTCGAGCGCCGGCTCCCGCATCGCAAAGAGGTGCACGAGCTTGCCGTGGTCGGGCACGAGCGGGCGCCATCCGCCGGTTCTCCACGCGGGGTCTTCGATCGTCAGGCGGAGCACCCGGCCCGTCCCGTCCGCGCGCACGGACGCCGCGGCGCGATAAGGCCGGAAGACCTGCTGCTCCGAGGATCGCCGCAATCGGGAGGACCAGGCGCCCTCACCGAAGAGGAGCAGAAGGAAGACGGCGCCGGCGGCGACCGTCGTGATCGCGGCGGAGCGCCGGCGCGCGACACCGGGCTTCTCGCCGGGAGGCAGCGTGCTCTCGCTCGCGGCGGCGAAGACGATGGCGAGTCCCCCCGCGACGAGGAACACGGCGAAGGACAGAACGAGAAAAAAGAGTCCCCGGCCCATCGGCAGCACGCGGGTCGGGAGAGACGCGATCGGCACCGACGTCCGGCCGGCGCCCGACTTCCCTTCGACGGCGATCTCGATCGTATAAGCGCCC
Source organism: Acidobacteriota bacterium (assembly GCA_040004075.1). Taxonomy (GTDB): domain Bacteria; phylum Acidobacteriota; class Thermoanaerobaculia; order UBA5066; family Gp7-AA6; genus JALYUA01. The sequence continues at coordinate 6,308 of JBDUBP010000087.1, forward strand.
TCGCTCATCAACCAGAGCGCGCCCGAGTAGAGGCCCGGCTGGCCCGCGACCGCCCGGGCCTCGTCTGGCGGCGGCGCTCCCGCCGGGCCGGCGTCGAATCGGATCGGGCGAATCGTCACGCGCCGCGCGCCCGGCGTCTCGATCCGGACCGCGATCTCCGCGAGGCCCGGCACCACGCCGGGCGGCCGGATCGTCACCCGGACCGCATAGGGTCCGGCGGCCCCGGCGAAGAACGTATCGGGGCTTCCCACGTGCGCCGCCGCGGTCGCCGAGAAGAGAACCGCGGCCAGGGCCGCGGCGGCGCGTACGGTCGTGCTCAACGCCGCACGCGCGAGAGGCGGTCTCCCGCGAGGAGCCCGACGCGCGCCGACAGGACCGAGAGCGCCGCGGCGGCCAGGAATCCTGCGGTGCTCGGCCGGCCGGCGGGCCCCTCGGCGAAGCCATACCTCCACGCGGCGTCGGGGTGAAAGTAATAGGACCAGTAACGATCGCCGACGAAGAACCAGTTCCTCGACGCCGGCGTCATCTGGAACGACCCGAACGGCCACTGCAGGGCCAGGAGGACGAGGAAGAACGCCGCTCCCAGAAAGACCGCGAGGCGGTTGTCGCGCCCCGCCCGGCGGCGCGCAAGAAGAAGGTCGATGGCCAGCGCGGGAAAAACGAGAAGGAGAGGAAAGCAGAAGGGGACCATGCGCGTGATCGGGTTGTAGATGGGCGCCAGGCGCGGCTGCGCGGGAAAGAGCGGAAGAATCCAGTCGATCGCCGCGAAGAGGGCCATGTACACGAGGGCCGCGGCGGTCGCCGGCCAGCGCGCGCGGCCGGCCCGGCCGATGGCAACGAGAAAGACGGGAAAGACCAGTCCCGTAACGGCGTAGAAGAGCCACCCGTGTTGATGCAGCGGGAACGTGTACTCGATGACGAAAGTGGCGGCGAGCGTGATGAGGACCCCCGAAGCGTAGAGGAAGAGAGCGTTCGACGGCGCCTGTGCGGCCGCCGCCCCGTTCTGGCGCGCCAGGGCGAGGAGCATCGCGCCGAGCGCCACCGTCACCATGCCCGCGGCCAGAACGACGTGCGGCGGGGAGATCACTTTCACGTCGAGGCCGTAAGCGTTGTGCCACCAGTCGTCGAACGGCGCCGAGGCGATCATGGCCGCCGCTCCCCACGCGAGCACCCAGGCGCCGAGGGGGCCGCGCAGAGGCCCGATCCCGACGCTCGCCGCTCGCGCCGGCGCGCCTCCGAACGTCGCGCTCCAGACGAGCCACACGGCCGAGACGCCCGCGAGAGCCCCGCCGAGGTAGATGGCCATATGCGCCGGGGTCCAGAACGTGTCGCGTCCGATGGAGCGGTGCCACGAGATGTCCCAGAGAATCCCGATGACGATGCTGGTGGCCGCGACCGCGGCGAGGCCGACGGCGCCCGAAAGCCGCGCCTCGGCCGGGGCCGATTCCCTCTCGCGGCTGACCGGCAGCGAACGACTCGTGGACACCCCTTCCGGCCTTCGCGCGCTCAGCGGCCGAAGCTCTGGTAGAGCAGGATCCCGGCGATCACGAACCCGATCACGATGACGGCGGTCCGCGCGCGCGCCTGCCCGATCTTTCGCGCGAAGCGCGCGCCCGCGTAGCCGCCGAGGATTGCTCCTGCCATCATCACGAGCGCGGCGCGCCACTCGACCGCGCCGCGCAGGATGAAGTATGCCGCCGCGACTCCGTTGACGCACATTCCGAAGAAATTCTTGAGGCCGTTCGAGGCGTGGATGTCGGCGACCCCGAGGAATCCCAGGACCGCGAGCATCAGGATCCCGATGCCCGCCCCGAAATAGCCGCCGTACACGGCGACGGCGAATTGAAACGCGATCGCCAGACCCAGCCGCGCGGGGGCGCGGCCCGGGGCTCTCTCGGCGGTTCCCGCCCAGCGGGCGACGGCTCCCCGGAGCATGAAGAGGATCGTCGCGAAGAGGATCAGAAAGGGGGCCAGCCGCTGAAACGCGAGAGGCGGCGTCAGAAGCAGGAGCGCCGCGCCGGCCGCCCCTCCGATCAGGCTCGGCAGAAGCAGGGTCGTCAGCCAGCCGCGGTGGTCGAGCACCTCCCGCCGGTACCCGAAAAGACTCGATGCCGCGCCGGGCAGAAGGGCGACGGTGGAGGTCGCGTTGGCGATGATCGGGGACTCCCCAAGCCAGAGCAGCGTCGGATAAGTCAGGATCGTGCCGCCGCCCGCCATCGCGTTCATTACGCCGGCGGCGGTGGAAGACGCGACGAGAGCGGCGATCTGGCCGGGCGTCATGCGGCGCGAATTCTATCCGCCGCTCGTGGGGCGGGAGGGGGTAGGCGGAAGGCGGGAGTCGGCAGGCGGAGGCGAAAGGCGCGACGCGGCAACGGGAGGCCAGCCTGCTCCCTCCGCTCACTCCGCTCCCTCTCCCCGGCGCGCGGGGAGAGGGAGGGCTTATCCACCTCACTGCCGGATGCGCTCGCAGCGTGAGAAGTCTCCCAACCAGAGGGAGGGAAGAGCTCTCGGGGCGGGAGCGAAGCGAGCGGAGGGACGAGGCGAGCGGTCGAGCCCTCAGGCGAGCCGCTCGCCGGTGCGGTCGCCGGCGGCGGCGGCGAACGCACGTCCCGCACCGAGCCAAGCGACGTTTATCGCGACTCGATCGGGACGAAGCTTCGCTCCTCCGGGCCCGTGTAGATCTGGCGCGGGCGCGCGATCTTCTGTTCCGGGTCCTCCAGCATCTCCTGCCACTGGGCGAGCCAGCCGGAGACTCTCGGGATCGCGAAAAGCACCGTGAAGTCGGCCGTCGGGATCCCGATCGCCTCGTAGATCAGACCGGAGTAGAAGTCCACGTTCGGGTAGAGGCGCCGCTTGATGAAGTAATCGTCCTGGAGGGCGATGCGCTCGAGCTCGATCGCGACGTCTAAGAGGGGGTTTCTACCGGTGACCGCGAACACCTCGTCGGCGATCCTCTTGATGATCGTCGCCCTCGGGTCGAAGTTCTTGTACACGCGATGCCCGAATCCCATCAGCCGCTTCTCGCCTTTTCCGTTCTTCACCTCTTCGATGAAGGCCGGGATGCGGGAAACCGAACCGATCTCCTGGAGCATCTTCAGGACTTCTTCGTTCGCCCCTCCGTGAAGCGGGCCGTAGAGCGCGGCCGCGGCGCCGGCGACGGCCGAGTACGGGTCTGTATGCGAGGAGCCGATGCCGCGCATCGCGTGCGTGCCGCAGTTCTGCTCGTGATCGGCGTGAAGAATGAAGAGAACATCGAGCGCTCGCACCAGCACCGGATCCGGCTTCCAGCTCGCCGAGGGAATCCGGAAGAGCATGTTCAGGAAGTTGCCCGTGTAGGAGAAGTCGTTGTCGGGATAGACGTAGGGCATTCCCATGCTGTGCCGGTACGCGAACGCCGCGAGCGTCGGCATCTTGGCGATCAGACGGTGAATCTGCTTCGTCCTGCCGGAGGCGCTGTGGATGTCGCGCGCTCCCGGGTAGAACGTCGACATCGCGCCGACGGTCGCGATGAGCATCCCCATCGGATGCGCGTCGTGGTTGAACCCGTCCATGAACTTCTTCAGGCTCTCGTGGATCATCGTATGGAACGTGATGTTGTGCACCCACTCGTCGTATTCGGACTTCGTCGGGAGCTCGCCGTGCAGGAGCAGGTACGCGACTTCCAGGTAGGTCGACTGCTCCGCCAGCTGCTCGATCGGATACCCGCGGTACCGCAGAATCCCGCGATCGCCGTCGATGAACGTGATCTGGCTGCGGCAGCTGGCCGTGTTCATGAACGCGGGGTCGTACGACATGAGCCCGAAGTCCTCGGGGCCGGTCTTGACCTGGCGCAGGTCGATCGCCCGGATCGTGCCGTTCGAGACCGGCAGGTCGTAGGACTTCCCCGTCCGATGATCGACGAGGGTGACGGCTTCCCGGCGCTCCTGGGCGGTCGCGGCGCTCTTGTCTTCGGCTGTCGGCGTGGTCGGCATCGGAGAGCTCCTTCCCGCTTCGTCCCGGTCCGGGGCGGTCATTATAGTGAGCGCCCCCCGCCGGTTTTCTGAGCGAGAATCGCGCCGATGCCGAGCATCGGGCACTTCGGGGTCGGGGCCGCGGCCGGCCGGGCGCTCTCCCGCAGAGAGGGAACTCTGGCGGCGGCGGTGACGCTCTTCTCGGCCCTTTCCCTGCTTCCGGACCTCGACGGGATCGCCTTTCCACTCGGCATCCCCGACGCGGCCCCGTTCGGTCACCGCGGCGCGTCGCATTCCTTCGCTGCCGCCGCGGCCGCGGGTCTTCTGTGCGGCGCTGCGGGCCGGGCGGTGGGCCTCTCGTTTCCCCGGGCCGCCCTCTCCGGAGCGGCGGTGACGGCGACGCACGGACTGCTCGATACCCTGACGGACGGAGGCCTCGGCGTCGCCCTCCTGTGGCCGTTTTCCAACCGCCGCTTCTTCGCGCCGTGGCGGCCCATTCCGGTGGCGCCGATCGGGCTCGGCATGCTTTCGAGCCGCGGAGCGTTCGTGGTGGCGGCCGAGGCGGCGATGTTCCTGCCTTTTTTCCTCTACGCGTTCTGGCCGCGGCGACGCCGCAGGGGTCCGTCGAAGTAGTCTCCGGCGGGACCCGGCCCGCCGCCATCCCGCGATACGCTCGGGCCATGTACGCGATCGCGATCGTCCGCTACCGGCGCCCGCTCGAAGACGTTCTTCCGAACCTGGACGCCCATCGCACCTATCTGCGCGGCCTCCGCGACGCGGGCACTCTTCTCGTCTCGGGGCCGCTCGACCCCAGAAGCGGCGGAGTCCTCCTGCTGCGCGTCCCCGACCACAGCTCTGCAACTCTCGACCGGATCCGCGACGAAGATCCGTTCGTCCGGGAAGGCGTCGCCCAGTACGAGCTCCTCCCGTGGCTGCCCAACATCGGGGCGGACTCCCTGGAGAAATTGTGACCGAGAGCCTGCAGGAACGCTGGGCGCCCGCCAACCGGTGCTTCGGGTGCGGTCCCGCGAACGAGAAGGGACTGCGCATCCGCAGCTTCGTCGAAGGCGATGAAGTGGTCTGCGACTGGCGTCCCGAACCGCACCACCAGGCCTTCGAGGGCGTCCTGAACGGCGGGATCTGCGGCGCTCTCCTCGACTGCCACAGCAACTGGGCCGCCAC
>JBDUBP010000197.1:0-11327 GCA_040004075.1 Acidobacteriota bacterium
GCGTTGTACTCCCACTCCGCGTGCCGCCCGCGTCCGCCGCGGGGCTCGAAGCCCAACCCGACACGCCGCTCACCGCAATGCTCGCGCTGACGGCGCCAATACAGGAATCCCGGGTACATGAGGCCTCCTCTCGCCGGGGCAGTCGCTCCCGACGGATGTTCGAAGCGTGGGCAACATGCCTCACGCCGGAGAGATGATAAGACGGTTTCAGACTTCAGTCATCAGGGTTTCAGCTCTGAGTGGTGGGCTCGAGACGACTGAAAACTGAGAACTCCTCATGGTGTCCGCGGCGGACGCGGCTTCAATCCGATCCTGGCGAGAAATGACTCCTGCCCCTCTCCGTGCAGCTTCCAGTACTCGAGGCGATCGCTGGCGAGCAGCGACGCCTTCTCGCCTTCGCTCGTTTCCCACGCGACGATTCGATGAGGTTCCGCCGCCTCGATATCGATCTTCCAGGTCGGTCCGCCTGCGATCTCCGCCACCCGGCGCTCGACATCGAAGGTTCCCGCGGGAACCGTCACCCGGGCAGGCGCGGCCTCCCTCGTGAGGGTGACGCGACCGGTTTCGACCGGGCGATGCGTCAGACGCGCCGTTTCGATCGACGGCACAAAGGGGATCTCCCGGCGCTCCCCGGGTTTGAGGACGGGCGCCGCAAATCCCCGAGCCCAGAGCAGGATCGCGTCTCCGGACAGCGCGTCCGCCGGAGCCGAAACGGCGCGGGTCTGATCCGCCTCGCCGTCGAAGTAGCTGTGCGCCGTCAGCCGCGCCGACGCGGCATCGAACAGCATCTGCCCGTAGACCCCGCCGCACCACTCCTGCGATGAGAAAGACACCTTTGTCGTGGAGCCGGCGGGCCGTCCGTTGACCGGGACGAGCGCGACGAACGCGCTGGTCAGCAGGTTGTAGTCGTAGATACCCGTCTGGAAGTCCTCGACGAGATTGAGCTTCATTACCGGGAACTCGTCCGACGCCGGATGTTTCCCCGGATCGGACTTCACCCGGAGGGAATTCGAGAAGGTCTCGGTGACGAAGATCGTGACTGCGACGCCCTTTCGCGGCTGTCCGTACCGGGGAAAGATCAGGTCATATCCCGCGAGCTCTCCTTTGCCGTCGCTCCAGCGCTTCCAGAAGGCTTCGCCGAACGCCGGCGCGCCCGCGGAGGCCGGAGCCGCCGGGATGTCGCGACGCGGGGTCATCGACAGGAAGACCGCGAGGGCGGCACAGCCGGCGGTTCCGAGAGCGAACGAGATCCTTCGAGAGGTCCTCATGAAGGGGTTCATCTTAGAGCAGGCGCCGCAGGCCCCGGGATGGTCCGGGACTTGCGAAGAGAGGGCGGGGAGCGAGCCAGCCATGCGGCCACTTCGACCTCTCTGTCTGTTTCTTCTCGCTTCGGGAGCCGCGGCGTCGCTTCCGGCTCAATGCCCCGCCGGAAACTGGTTCAATCTTTCCCCGGAGAACATCCCGCGGCAGGAGTCGGCGGTCGCCGGCGTGGCCGGCCGGATCTACGTCGTCGGAGGTCTCGCCGGCAGGTCGAATGCGACGGAGATCTACGACATCGGTTCGGATACCTGGATCGCGGGTCCGGATTTTCCCCTCGATACGGACCACGGGTGGGCCGTCGCAGTGGACGGCCGTGTGTACGTCGGGGGCGGCAGCGGCAACCGGGTCTTCACGACGGGGCCCGGCGCGGCCGGGTGGACCGAGGTCGCTTCCTCGCGCTATGTGCACGGCGGCACGCCGGCGGCCGGCGTGATCGAGGGGCGGATCTACGTCGCCGGCGGTACGGGCGGCGGGATGGCGGGCAACGAGGCCGAGGTCTACGACCCCGCGGGCAACACCTGGGCGACCCTCGCCCCCATGGCGTGCGCGCGCAATCACACGGCGGGCGGGGTCGTCGACGGGAAGCTCTACGTCGCGGGGGGCCGGCCCGGCAGCCAGGATTGTCTCGAAGGGTACGACCCGCAGTCGAACGCCTGGACCCGCAGGGCCTCCATGCCGACGGGACGCTCGGGCGTCGCAGGGGCGGCCGTCGGGCACTGTTTCTACGTCCTCGGCGGCGAAGGCAACGGTTCGGACGCCAACGGAATTTTTCACCAGGTCGAGGCCTACGATCCGGTGGCAGACGCGTGGACTTCGCTGCCGCCGATGCGCACCGGCCGCCATGGGATCGTCGCGGCAGTGGTCGGCCGCGCGGTGTACCTGCCGGGCGGCGCGACGCGCGAAGGGCTCGGCGTGACGGGCGTCCACGAGGTCTATGTGATCGGAGAAACCCCGGACCCGACCGCCCGGCCACCCGTCGCGCCGCCGCGGCGGCGAGGACGAACCGGCGGGCCGCTGCCGCCGAGGCAGTAGCCTTTCCCGTTTCCCGTTTCCGCGCTCCTAAAACCTGGCGGCTGAGGATTCGTACTGGAAGGAAAACCTTCCTGTCGACAATCTGGAGGTCGCATGAAACCGCATGTCCGCCCGCTGCTTCTCGCCCTTGAATGCCTCGCGTTTTCCCTCCCGCTTCTCGGTGCGCAGGGGCTCACGTTTCCGCCCAATGGCGACAACCCGAAAGCCTCCGTGTCCCAGATGATCGGGCCTGTCACCGTCCGGATCGACTATTCGAGCCCGCGCGTCGTCCGGGGCGCCAACGACCGGCGGGGGAAGATCTGGGGCGAGCTGGTCCCGTTTGGCCTCTCCGACCTCGGGTTGAACGGATGCGCCGCCTGCCCGTGGCGGGGCGGCGCCAACGAGAACACGACGTTCGCGATCTCGTCCGACGTGAAGATCCAGGGGCAGCGGCTTCCGGCCGGAACCTACGGGCTCCACTTCATCCCCGGTAAGGAGGAGTGGACGGTGATCTTCTCGCGCGACGCCGATTCGTGGGGCAGCTACTGGTACGACGCGAAGAACGACGCGCTTCGCGTGCAGGTCAAGCCGGGTAAGGGTGACTATCGAGAGTGGCTGACTTACGAGTTTACGGAGCGCGAGGCGGCGAAGGCGACGGTGGCCCTGAAGTGGGAAGAGCTGCAGGTGCCTCTCTCGGTCAGCGTGGACGACCCGATGGGGCTCTGGGTGGATGCGATGCGCCGGGATCTCCGCGGATGGGCGGGCTTCTACTGGCAGAACTGGCAGCAGGCGGCGGCCTTCTGCGCGCAGAACAAGGTCAACCTGCCCGAGGCGATGAAGTGGGCGGAGCGCGCCGTGTCGGACCAGTACGCCGGCGGCCAGGAGAATTTCACGACGCTCGCGACGCTCGCGCGCCTGCAGGCGTTGAACGGCCGGGAGGCCGAGTCCGCGAAGACGTTTGACAAGGCCCTCCACCACGGGTCCGCGGAACCCGTGCAGATTCACCAGGCGGGCCGGCAGCTTCTCGTCGACGGAAAAAAAGAGGAGGCGATGCGCGTCTTCCAGTTGAACGCGAAGCGCTACCCGGACAAGTGGCCCGTCCACGTGGGCCTGATGCGGGGCTACGCCGCGATGGGCAACCGCAGGAAAGCGATCGAGGAGGGCAAGCTCGCGCTCGCCAGCGCCCCCGACGAGGCGAACCGCAAGAACGTGGAGGGGGTCATCAAGCAGCTCGAGGACAACAAGGAAATCCGTTAGAGACGTCGACACAACCGTTGAAGCCGGCCGCCGTCTGACGAATCCGCCCCTCTCCGCGCGGGGGGGGCTCCGCCGTCACGCGCCGACGATCCGGATGTTGAACTCCGGTGTCTTCAGGGCGAGGAACAGCGTCAGCCAGAGAAGCACGTAGGACTCGAGCGCGCGCGCCGCGGTCAGGTCGCCCACGTCCCGAATGCTCTTCCACCCGAAATCCCGCAGCAGCCCTTTCACGCGCTCCTTCGCGGCGGCATCGTTGCCGCAGACGAAGACGTCCGTCTCGCCGCCGACCCGTCCCGGATCCACCATGACGCTCGAATTGATCGTGTTGAGGGCCTTCACGACGCGGGTCTCGGGCAACTGGTTCTGAATCCTCTCCGCGAGCGAGTCGCCCGCGGCCGCCGTGAAGACCGACGGCGGCATGCCGCGGGAAAAATCGAGAGGATTCGCGACGTCGATCAGCAACTTTCCCCGCAGGTTGTCCTTGCCGGCGGCCTGAAGCGCTTCGAGGGAGGCCGCTCCGGCCGTCGCGTTGACAACGATCTCGCCAAAGGCCGCCGCGTCCGCGAAGGTTCCATGGCTCGCCCCCGGGCCGACCGAGGCGACCCACTGACGCGCCTTTTCGTTTCCCGCCTCCCGCGCGCCCATCCGAACGGCATGGCCGAGGGAAACGAGCTTGCCGGCCAGGGCCGGCCCCACCATCCCCGTCCCGAGAACCCCGATATTCATGTTTCCTCCCAGCGGGAATACGCCGTCCGCCCGCCGCCGGTTTCCCTCGGCGCCCGCCCGCCCTGGTGTCATCATGAGGAATGGCGGGCCCCCGATTGCTCGTTAGCCCATGCGGCAGGAGGTCGAAACATGAAGAAAAAGTTCCTGATGGTCGCCGCGCTCTGCCTCGTCCCGACGGCGGCGGCGTTTGCCTCCGAAGTCTTCGGCACCGTCAGCGAGGGTGGAAAGGCGCTGCCGGCCGGAGTCGCGGTGAAGCTCGAATGCGAAGGCGGCTCGGCAGCCGGGGTCACGGATCAGTTCGGGTCCTATAGCGTGAAGACGCCCGCGACCGGCGACTGCCGGCTCTCCCTCACCCACAAGGGCTCGAACCCGTCGTTGAAAGTGACGCTGTACGAGAAACCGAGCCGCTATGACCTGGTGGTCAAAGACGAGGCGGGCAAGCTCACCCTCGCGAGGAAATGACGGCCGGCGGCGACGATTCGGAGAAGCCCCGGCCCCGGCGGGACGCCTGGGACAAAGCCGAGATCGTCCTCCAGCCGATCGGCGGCCTTCTCACGGCGCTCGCCGTGGCGGTGCTCGGGTTCTGGACCTCGAGCTACCTGCGTCAGCGCGAAGGCCGCGAGGCCGCGCTGCGCGAGCGCATGCAGACGAGCGACACCAACGCGCGGCTCTACTCGGAGCTGACGAGCAAGCGGGAGGAGTCGGAGAGCGCGCTGCGCAAGGACATGTTCACATCGATCATCAGCTCGTTCCTGCGCGCGGGACCCGCGACCCCGGAACAGAAGATGTTGAACCTGGAGCTTCTCGTGTACAACTTTCACGAGTCGCTGAATTTGAAGCCGCTCTTCCTGCACATCGAGCGGGAGGTGAAGACCAGCCCGAATCGCGCGGACTACGTCAAGAGGCTCAACCAGGTCGCGGATGCCGTGATCAAGAAGCAGATGCTGGTGATCGAGGATGGGGGAGAGACGTTCGACGCCACCATCGATACCCGGAACCTCACCTTCCCCGGCGGGGAGGCGAGCGCACCCTTCGTCGCGAAGGAGCTCGTCGTCGACGGCATCCGGCGCAACGTGAAGCTGGAAGTCCTGACCGCCGACCCTGAGACATCGGAGCTCCAGTTGCGCATGACGATCCGCACCGTGGAAAGCAACCGCGTCGACACGAGCTCGACGGAGTTCTGGATCGGCCACTTCGACTTCCCGATGATCGACAACACCCGCCTGCCCCACGACCAGCGCCTCGCGGTCGTGTTGAACAACTACGACTCGAAGCGCGGCGCCGCCGACATCACGGCCGCGCTCTTCCCGGGCAAGTACGCGGGCCTTCGGGAAAAGCCGTACTACGACGAGGTGCTGGCAAAGCTTCTCGCCGCCAACCGGACCGCCGCAGCCGAGACGGGGAAGACGACGAAAAAGCAATGAAAGGGAGAGTCGGGAGTTGGGGCCGAGCGTTTGGCGTCCGAATTCTTCGCGCGTTCGCTTGACGCCGTACGCCCGCCGCCCACCCCCTCTCCCGACCCCGCTCTTTTCCTCCTAAAATTGTGCTTCCTCCGTAGAGCCTCGCAGGGCTGTGGTCGATGCGAGGCCTCCGGCGATGACCGACGCGACTTCGTCAAAGTAGCCGGTGCCTACTTCCCGCTGGTGCCGCGTCGCCGTGTAGCCGTCGCCTTCACTCGCGAACTCCGCCTGCTGGAGGCGCGAGTAGGCCGTCATCCCTTCCTGCAGGTAACCGCGCGCGAGCTCCCACATCGAGTGATTCAAGGCGTGGAAGCCGGCGAGCGTCACGAACTGGAATCGATATCCCATCGCCGCGAGCTCGCGCTGGAACCGGGCAATGGTCGAGCTGTCCAGTTTCCTGGCCCAGTTGAAGGAAGGGGAGCAGTTGTAAGCGAGCAGCTTGCCGGGATAGCGCGCATGGATCGCCTCGGCGAACCGGCGCGCTTCGGTGAGGTCGGGCTCGGAGGTCTCGCACCAGACCAGATCCGCGAGAGGCGCGTACGCGAGGCCGCGGGCGATGGCTGCGTCGAGACCGCCTCGCATCCGGTAGAAACCCTCCGGCGTGCGTTCTCCGGTGAGGAACTCCTTGTCGCGCTCGTCCACGTCGCTCTGGATGAGCTTGGCGCTGTTCGCATCCGTGCGCGCGATCAGGAGCGTCGGAACGCCGAGGACGTCCGAGGCGAGTCGGGCCGCCGCGAGGGTTCGCTCGAAGGAACGCGTCGGAATCAGCACCTTCCCGCCCATGTGGCCGCATTTCTTCTCGGAGGCGAGCTGGTCTTCGAAGTGGACCCCCGCAGCGCCGGCGGCGATCATCTCTTTCATCAGCTCAAAGGCGTTCAGCGGCCCACCGAATCCCGCCTCGGCGTCCGCGACGATCGGCGCGAACCACTCGGCGGCCGGAGAGCTCTCCGCATTCGCGATCTGGTCGGCGCGTTGAAACGCGGAGTTGATTCGCCGCACCAGGGAAGGAACGCTGTTCGCCGGATAAAGGCTTTGATCGGGGAAAGTCTGTCCCGAGAGATTCGCGTCTGCCGCGACCTGCCAGCCGGAGACGTAGATCGCCTTGAGACCCGCCTTGACCTGCTGCACCGCCTGGCCGCCCGTCAGAGCGCCGAGGGCGGGGACGAACTCTTCGGTCTCAAGGAGACGCCAGAGGCGCCGGGCGCCAATCTCCGCGAGCGTGTGCCGGATCTCGACCGTGCCGGCGAGCCGCGCGACGTCGTCGGGAGCGTAGGGCCGAACGACTCCGTTCCATCGGGCCTCGCGGTTCCAGCTCTCTGCCAGCGCGACAGGATCTCTTCTGGGCATACGGCACCTTCCTGGGTCTGACCCGGCGCGAAATCGCGCCGGATTGACATAGTCGCGCCGACAGAGTGTCAGGTCAATAAGAAACGTATTTTGAGAGTGTTAGCCCGTCAACATTTGAAAAGCTTATCCTGTAAACTCGTCAACGGTTGTAAATGATAGGGGGAGCGATGGCAGAACCATCACGGCTCGGCGCGAGGGTTCGCGCGTTGCGGCGCCAGAGAAAGTTGAGCCAGGTGGAGCTCGCGCAGAAACTCGGCATCTCCCCGTCCTACCTGAACCTCATCGAGCACGACCAGCGTCCCCTGACCGCATTGCTGCTCCTGAAGCTCGCGCAGCTCTATCCGGTGGAGGTCAGGAGCTTTGCCCCGGAGGACGAAGAGCGGAGGATCGCGGACCTGTCCGAAGTGCTCGGCGATGCGCTTTTTGAGGAACACGACGTAACGACCGCGGATCTGCGAGAGGTCGCCGGTAATGCGGCCGTCTCTCGGGCGCTCGTTACCTTGTATCGCGCGTATCGGGACTCGCTCGCGTCTCTCGAAGCGCTCGCTGCCAATGTCTCCGACGGAAGCGAGCCGCTCGGACTCGATCCGGCGAGCCTACCTTCCGAGGAAGTGTCGGAGCTGCTCCAGCAGAACCAGAACCATTTTCCAGAGATCGAGCTCGCGGCGGAGCGTCTGGGCCGCGAGGCTCAGCTCGATCGGACGTCGCTCACTCCCGGGCTGCTGCGCTACACGAAGAGCGTGCTCGGAATCGAGGTCGTAATCGCCTCCGACTCCCGAGAGAAGGCCATCATGCGCCGCTACGATCCAGAGACGCGGCGTCTCTTCGTCTCGGAGGTCCTTCCCCGGCACGCGCGCGAGTTTCAAATCGTGCACCAGATCGGTCTCTTGACCCTCGGGCCCGAGTTCGAAAGCGTCCTCGCGAGGGCACGCGTCACCACGCCGGACTCCGTCTCGCTGGTGCGCATCGCTCTCGCGAGCTATTTCGCAGGGGCGGTGCTGATGCCCTATACATCATTCCTCGAGTCCGCGCGCGCCCTCCGCTACGATCTCGAGCTGCTCGGACGTCGTTTCGGCACGAGCTTCGAGCAGGTGTGCCATCGCTTGACGACATTGCGGCGGCCGGGCGCGGAGGGAGTTCCCTTCCACTTCGTGCGCGTCGATATCGCCGGGAACATCTCGAAGCGGTTTTCGGCCTCCGGTATCCGCTTCGCGCGCTTCTCCGGGCTCTGCCCCCGCTGGAACGTCCACAGCGCGTTCATGACGCCAGACATTCTGCGCACGCAGCTGTCGCGGATGCCGAACGGGACGACGTACCTCTGCGTCTCGCGGACCGTTCGCCAGAGCTTCGGCGGCTTCCGCGCCGCGCACCCGCTCCACGCCATCTCCCTCGGATGCGACGTCTCTCACGCGGGAGAGCTCGTTTACGGCGACGGGCTCGACCTCTCGAACACCCACGCTGCCGTGCCAATCGGCATCACGTGCCGTCTCTGTGAGCGGATGGATTGCGAGCAGCGCGCGTTCCCGCCCATCCAACGTCGCCTGGGACTCGACGAGAACCTGCGAGGCTCTTCTTTTTACACGCCCGCCCGTTGACACATGAGGCTGGAAGAGGGGGCCAGCGGCGCGGGCATCGAAACGTCCTGGCCGTGCGGCGTAAAGCTCGATCGACCGGAACCCTGCCTCCCGGGCCCGCCGGGTCTTACTGCCGCGCCTCCGCGAGCAGGCCCTCGATGTCGGCGGCCGTCATGGGCGCGGGCGCGCGCCATCCCTCCTTGAACGGCAGGGCGCTCGGCCCGATGACCGGCCACCCTCCTTCGCCGTCCGACAGCGGACGATCGCCCTCCCAGGGCCTCGTGAGACCCCGATGCGGTTGCGCAGCGTCAGACCGCGCAGGGTGAGCGGATCGAAGAGGGATGCCATGGCGAAATTCGTTCACGACTCGTGCCGGAGCGGGAAAACTGTCAGAATTCCGCGATCCGAAAACCTCCCGCAGGAGCAGCCATGAACCGTCTCGCCCGCCCGATCCTGATCGCGATTCTCCTCTCGGCGGCGGCTTCCGCGCGAGGCCGCGCCGAAATGGACGAGCTGGAGCGGACGGTTTCGCTCATGGCGAAGATCGGCAACGCGAGCTCGCCCTCCTTCTCACCCGACGGAAAGCGGATTGCCTTCGTCTCGAACCTGGGCGGGCTGCCGCAGGTCTGGACCGTCGAGACAGCCGGAGGCTATCCGCAGCTCGTCACCGCATTCGATGATCCCGTCGGGTTCGTCGAGTGGTCGCCGGACGGAGCCTGGCTCGCCTTCACGCTGGCGCCCGGCGGCGGGATGAACGAGCAGGTGTATCTGATTCGGCCCGACGGCTCCGGGCTGCGGCGGTTGACCGACGGCGGCAAGGAGACGAACCGTCTCGGAGGCTGGTCGCACGATGGAAAGCTGCTGAGCCTCGGCTCGAACCGGAGAAGCGGCGCGGCGATCGACGCCTACCTCTTCGACGTCGACGCCGGGACCACGCGCCTGGTGACCGAGAACCGTGGAATCGGCGGCTTCTCCGACATCTCGCGCGACAGGAAGCGCGCCCTGCTCGATCGTCTCGTCAGCCGCGGCGACAACGACCTCTTTCTGGTGAATCTGACGACCGGACGGGAGACCCTGCTCACCCCGCACGAGCCGCCCGGAAGCTTTTTCGGAGAGATCGCCCCTGACGGGACCGCGGTTTATCTCGCGACGGACAAGGGCCGTGACCGGCGCGTGTTCGCCCGGCTGCGGCTCGAGGCCGGCGGCGCGCCCGGAGACGTCGAGGTTCTCGCCGCGCGCGAGGACGCCGAGCTCGGGACATTTTCGGTCGACGACGCCGGCAGGTGGGCCGCCATCGTGTGGAACGCCGCCGGACGCAGTGAGATCGAGCTCTACGACCTCCGATCCCGGAAGACGGTCCTCCGGCCGAAGCTCCCGGCAGAAATTGCGGGCGGCCTCGAGTTTTCAAGGGATGGAAGATTCCTGGCCCTCGTGTGCTCCGGCTCGTCGACCCCGGCGGACGTGTGGGTGATGGACGTGGCTACGGGCGCCCTCCGACAGGTCACGCGCAGCCCGCATGCGGGAATCGATCTCGCTCAGCTCGTCCGCCCGGAGCTGGTTCGCTTCCCTGCGCACGATGGCCTCGAGCTGTCGGGGTGGCTGTACCGCCCGTCCGCGAGCGCCTCGCCCTTTCCCGTGGTCCTCTCGTTCCACGGCGGGCCCGAGGGTCAGGAGCGGCCGAGCTTCAGCAGCCAGTACCAGGCGTTGCTCGCGCGAGGCATCGGAGTTTTCGCGCCGAACGTCCGCGGTTCTTCGGGTTTCGGAAAGAGATACGTCAACCTCGACAACGGCGCGCTTCGAGTGGACGGCGTTCGCGACATCGAAGCCTGCGTCGCCGCCGCCGTCACGGCGGGCGCCGACCCGAAGCGCATCGGCATCATGGGCGGCTCGTACGGCGGCTACATGGTGATGGCCGGGCTCACGGAGTATCCGCAGCTCTTCGCCGCGGGCGCCGACCTCTTCGGTGTCGTCAACTTCGAGACGTTTTTCCGGCACACCGAGCCCTGGATGGCGGCGATCTCGAAGGTCGAGTACGGTGACCCCGAGAAGGATGCGGAGCTGCTCCGGCGGCTGTCTCCAATCCACAGGGTCGAACGCGTGACGGCTCCGACGATCGTGCTTCACGGCGCCAACGACACCAACGTCCCGGTCGTCGAGGCGGAGCAGGTCGTCGAGAGCCTGAAGAAGCGCGGGATCCCCGTCGAGTACGTTCTTTTCCCGGACGAGGGTCACGGATGGCGGAAGACTTCCAATCGCATCCGCTCCGCCGTTGCGGTGACGCGGTGGTTCGAGAAGTACCTGAAAAAAAAGGGCGACGTGGCCCGGAGTCCCGCGGGAAACGAGCCGGCGGGAATTTCTCCGCGATAGCCGCCGAGGGCCGCCCGCGCAGGGCCGAAAATCGCCTTGACCCTCCTCCTGCGTCAGGGGCGACCGTGTCCGCGAAGGAGGCCGCGCGTGAGGAGTGACTACCGGGTACGGGAATTCGCGGAGCTCGCCGGCGTCACGGTCCGGGCCCTGCAATCATTACAGCCGCGTGGGACGACTCGCCCCGCGCCGGACGGCGAACGGCTACCGGATTTACACGGATCGGGATCTGGAACGGCTCGAGCAGATCGAGGCGCTCAAGTTCCTG